>CAZQNZ010000007.1:0-39485 GCA_964594615.1 uncultured Planctomycetia bacterium | reverse complement strand
ACCCCGAACCTCCGCATCCGTAGTGCGGTGCTCTATCCAGTTGAGCTAAGGGCGCGATAGAATGAATTATGGTACCAGACAGGTCCTGAATTTCAATCCAGTTCCGGGGCCTTGCTGGCCTTATTTAAAAAATTCCGAAGGGCCCCCGAATCATTCGTGTTCCAGTGAACTGTTTCTCTCCGGGAAACTAATTGGATAAACCCAGCGTCTCTTTTACGCTCTTTGATATCGGTTATCAACGGAAAACGGACTCTTCAGATCGGGTTTTGCCGAAATTTGGTTCCGGTGGGAGTAGTTCACCTTCATTCCCGTCCGGCTGAGTAGTCTGTCAGGCATAAGATTCGATGATGCCACGCACCTGATCCACCTTCTCCTTGAGCAATCCCTGCTCATCCGCCTCCAGATTCAATCGGAGGAGGGGTTCGGTATTCGATTTCCGGACGTTGAACCACCATTCGTCAGCCTCCACGGTTAATCCATCAAGCCGGTACTGTTCATGATCGGAAAACGTCTCGGACAGGTGCTCTATACAACCATCCTTGTCATCCACTTCGAAGTTTATTTCTCCACTCTGCCTGTACGTTCGAAACGGCTCGACCAGGTCCGAAAGTGACATGCCGGTTCGGGCAATGCAATCGATCAGCGTAATGGCTGCGACCAGACCCGAATCAGCGTAATAGTGATCGCGAAAGTAATAATGCCCGGAGAGTTCCCCGCCGAAGATGGCATCCTCCTCTCGCATCGTGGCCTTGATGAATGCGTGACCAACCCGTTCCCTGATCGGCTTTCCATCATGTTTCTTGATCGTTTCCGGAACGACCCGGCTACTTCGAAGATCGTAGACAACCGCTTCCCCGGGAGATTCCTGCAGAAACTGATCGGCAAGCACTGCTGTAATGAGATCCGCTGAAACACGATTGCCCTCATCATCCATGAAAATCGCTCGGTCCCCGTCTCCGTCGAAGGCAACCCCGAGGTCATACGATCCCCTGTTCAGCTCCTCCACCAGATCACGGGTATTTTCCTCCTTCAGGGGATTTGGTGCATGATTGGGGAACGTACCATCCGGTTCCATACAGAGGGTTGTCCAATCGACACCGATGTCCCCGGCCACGTCATCAAACACCGCGGCCACGGCTCCCGTGGCTCCGTCCGCCGCTACCGAGACACCTGATGGATCATGTTTACAGAAGGATTGAAGATGTTCTCTGTACACCGGTATCAGATCTAATTCCTCCACACTGCCG
Organism: uncultured Planctomycetia bacterium; assembly: GCA_964594615.1. GTDB lineage: Bacteria > Planctomycetota > MHYJ01 > CAYXQY01 > CAYXQY01 > CAYXQY01. Next base: position 38,238 of record CAZQNZ010000007.1, on the reverse strand, counting down.
GTCGATGAGGCTGTTGGTTTGGACCCGTCTGCCCTTCTGCACCGCTTGGCCAGTTCCTGAATACCGGTGTCCCCGGAAACAGGGATGGCTTTTTCACGCGCGAGCTTCATTCCGGTATACTCGGGGGGATTGTGGGATGCGGTGACCATGATGGCCCCATCGAAGTTATAGTGACCAACCGCATAATTGGACATCGGGGTAGTGCCACGCCCGATATCATAAACATTTGTGCCTGCCCGGCAGATTCCATCGATGACCGCTTCGGCCACAGCTGGGGAAGAGGTTCTCACATCCTGACAGACGCAGAGTTCATCGGCGCCAAGCATACTGGCATACTCATATCCGATACGGCATGCCAGATCCTCGTCGATCTCCTCCGGAAACTTCCCCCTGATATCGTACGCTTTGAAAATACTCATGTTATCTCCTCTCAATGAAATCCAACGAATGAAACTCAATGATCACGTTCCACGATAAACCGGGATAGCTTGCGGAGGGGCTCCGCTTCCGCACCGAACCTCGAAAGGGCGTCAAGAGCACCATCCTTCTGTTCCCGGGCCAATTCGTAAGATCTTTCAAGACCCAGAAGGGAAGGATAAGTTAATTTTCCTGACATTTCATCTTTTCCTGCCGTTTTACCCAGATCCTCGCAGGTTCCTTCCACATCTAAGATATCATCCGTGATTTGAAAGGCGAGCCCCATGCACTCTCCTGCCCTTGTGATGGCGGTCAATTGCTCTTCGGTTCCGTTACCCGCCATGATACCAAGTCGAAGCGCACCAGTGATGAGCGCCCCTGTTTTTCGGCGATGTAGATCTTTCAACTCATCCAGCGTACCCTCCTCTTCCTCCCTCAAAAGATCCAGCTGTTGACCGCCAACAAGTTGACAGCTTCCTGATACCTCCGAGAGCTCACTGATCAGGCACTGAACCACCGATTTATGACGATACCGGGAAAGCACCTCGTATGCCCGGGCCTGAAGAGCATCACCGGCCAGTACGGCTGTGGCTTCGTCAAACTTGACGTGACAGGCGGGAACCCCCCTGCGCATGTCATCATCATCCATGCACGGGAGATCGTCATGGATTAGCGAATAAGCATGTACAAACTCGACGGCACAGGCAACTGGATAGAGTGTCTCCCGATCGACCGAAACGATCTGACCGGCAGAGAGGGTCAGGATGGGACGTAGCCGCTTACCACCATTCAAGACGGAGTATCGCATCGCCCTGTGCAGACGTTCGGGATGTTCATCCGCGTCCGGAAGATGACGATCCAGTGCTTCGTTCACCTCGTTTCTGAGATCGTCAGGAAACGGATATTCAGCCATAGATACAGATCCGAATGTGAACCGGGTCGTTACGCATGCCCTCCCTCCTCCTCGTCCTGCTGGGGTTCAAACGGTTCCGTGAGGATTTCTTCCCCCTCTTGCTTCAGCAGCTCAATTTTTTCCTCACTCCTGTTCAGAATTTCCTTACAGTCACGGAGCAATCCGATGGAGGTTTCATACAGTTCAAGTGACTCTTCAAGTTCCAGATCCCCCTGTTGCAGCTTCTCAAGAATCTCATCGATCTCCTGAAGTTTTTCCTTGAAACCCGCCTCATCATCATGTTCTTGTCCGTCTTGCTCACTGGAGGTTTGTGCAGCATTCTGGGGTTGATCGGGTTCGTCGGGGGTGGAATTCGGCATCACTGAAACTGATCCTGTAACCGATACATTTGAAAGAAGCGGGCGATGGGACTTGAACCCACAACTACCGGCTTGGAAGGCCGGTGCTCTAGCCAATTGAGCTACGCCCGCATTAAAATTTGGTCGGTATTAATATAACAGAGTTCAGAAAGGGGTGCAAGATTTGTCCTTCGTTCATCCAAGGAACCAGAGCACCCTGAACAGTCACTCCCGGCAGCCAAACGTACCTCGGTATCTCCGACTGATCCATTCGCTGCTTGTCACATTACAGCCATCCTTCAGACACGTGCCACATCCAAACATGTTTTCAGATAAGTAGCTCTTCTGCATTCAACAATCCGAACTGATCAAAAACCCTCCATCACCTCCGCAGGTCTGACATGGACATTCCCCAGGTTGAATCATCTTTCGTTACGCCTGCTCCCTTTCCTCCTTCACGTCCGGTTCATTTTTCACTCGTCAAGAAGATGAAGGGATTGCAACGCCTTGATCGCAGCCTTGTGTATCGGAATCTGTTGCAACTGGTTCGGGCTGCACCACTTCGAACTCCACTCATGCTCTGCCGATGCGGGATCTTCAACGGTAAGCTCAAACAGGGGCATCTGCAGGTGAAAATGACTGTATGTGTGTCGGATGGTTTTATCGACGGATTGCACCGTGCCGGATTCGCCAACAGCCCAGGTTGCCGTCCGATCAGCGGTTTCTGCAACCGACTCGTCATCTTCGTTCCATAAAGCGGGGAGCTCCCACATTCCCCCCAGCAAACCTTCCGAAGGCCGTCTGACCATGAGTATTTCACCATGACTCCGTATCAAAACCGCCGTTCGGGTTCGCGTCGGCACGTCACGGGTCTTCCCTCGATACGGTAGTTCCTCCTGAATTCCTTCCTTGCGGGCCACGCATTCAGTACCCAGGGGACAGTTATCGCAGTCCGGATGGGAAGGAGTGCAAACTACTGCACCGAGTTCGATCAATGCTTCATTAAATACTCCCGGTTGTTCTGCGGACATGCTTTCCTCGACAATCGCTCGGATAAACTGCTTTCCTTCAGCCGTTTCCGTGTTTTCCGCATACCCCACGTATCGACTGATCACACGGAACACATTTCCGTCCAGATATGGAACCTGCTGCTGAAACGCGAAACTTAAAATCGCTGCAGCGGTGGAGGGCCCGATGCCCGGTAATTCTTCTAATTGATCACGGGAGGCGGGGAAATCCCCCCCATGTTCCTCTACGATCACTTTTGCCGCCTGATGTAGATTCCGGGCCCGTGCATAGAACCCCAGCCCTTCCCAGAGATTCAGTACCTCTTCCTCACTTGCCCGGGCAAGTGTTTCAATGTCGGGATACGTTTCCATAAAACGTTGATAATAGGGTATAACCGTATCCACGCGGGTCTGTTGAAGCATCACCTCAGAAACCCAGATCGTATAGGGGGAGCGGTGTTCTTCTCGCCATGGAAGGTCTCTTCGATTCTCCCGAAACCAGTTCAACAGGCGATTGCGCTGTTCATCGTTGATCACCAGTTCTGGACGTTCCATCACTCCTCAAACGCCTCCGCTCCCGGAGGATTGATTGACGTTTTATAGATTCTTTTGACCCGATTCCCAATTGAACAGATCATCTCATATGGAATCGTACCAGCTCGTTCGGATAGTTCCGCGGCGTTGATCTGTTCCGATTCATCCCGGCCGAGGAGTGTGACGATGTCTCCGGGGTCTGCATCCGGAACGTTCTCAAGATCCACCATCACGTAGTCCATCGTCACACGGCCAATCACCGGACAGCGATGTCCTCGAATAATGACTTCGGCGTTGTTTGAAAGTTGAAACTGATAACCGTCGTGATACCCGACGGAAAGTACGCCTACACGCGAATCTTCCGTGACGTGGTAGGATCGTCCATAGCCAATAGGCCGCCCGGCCGGCACGTTCTTAATATGAACCAGTTTTGTACGCCACTCAAGCGCCGGCTGCAGGTCGAGAGCTCGCTCCGATAGACGACCCGGGGAAATGCCGTAAATCGTAATGCCGGGTCGGACCAGGTCAAAGTGAGACTCCCGGTAGGAAAACACTCCACCACTGTTTGCGACATGAATCATATCAGGCTTTATTCCTTCCGATTTGAGGTCCTCCACCACCTCTCTGAACGCCTCCAGTTGTCCGTATGAGTACGAACCCCCATCCGGATCGTAAGCCGAGCTGAGATGGGTGCTGACCCCTTCCAGTTTTAACCAGCGATGATCCACGATCTGACCTGCAAGATCAGTGGCCTGTTCCTGAGATGCGCCGAGACGACTCATGCCGGTATCTACCGCGAGATGCACCGGAAGCGGCTCCTGATGATCTCGGGCTTCCCGGCCAATCCGTTCAGCGAGCTTCCCGGTCTGGATGGAGGGTCGAATTCGGTGCTTGACCAGATCAGGGATCTCAGCCGGAACAACTTCGCCCAGGATCAATATCGGTTGATCAAACCCCGCCGAACGCAGCTGGCGAGCTTCTTCCGTGTTAGCAATCGCGAACATCGATGCCCCTTCCTGTATGCAAACCTGAGCAATCTGGACCGCCCCATGGCCATAGGCGTCGGCTTTGACCACGGGCATCAGGCCCGTATCCGGTGGTACGTGATCCTGGATCTGTCGAAGGTTATGGGCCACACGATCGAGATAAACTTCCGCCCATACCCGGTGTTCAGGTCCCCTGTTCATCAGACTTCTTTCATCAATTGCGATCGACGTCCGCCTGAGTAGGTCTCAGATAAAGGGGTTGAAGCGAAACGATATCAGCCCGTTCTCCTGCTTCAAATTTTTCGATTCCCAATCGGCCGATGGCTCCCGCATCAGGATACCAGCTCGATTCAGGACCGATCCGTGCTTTCGTTTCCTCGAACTGTGACTGAAATGATGGAATTCCATTTCCTACCAGCGTCGTTTCGTCATCAAGCATTTCTACGACCTCATCGGGTGAACTCGTTTCGATCGGGCCATTCCGTTTCCACTTCCCCTGATCCTTACAAAAAGTCGCTACGTATACCTCCTGCCACTGAGCATCAATCACCACGCACAGCATCTCATTGTTGACCGGTGCCGCGGATGCAATGGCATCACATGACGCCACCCCAACTACTGGCAATTCTTCAGCGTAGGCAAGTGTTTTGATAAACGATACGCCAACTCGTAATCCGGTGTACGAGCCGGGACCGACGTCTACAGCAATGAGCTCCAGCTGGTCCAGCGGCATGGAGTGCTCTTTTAACAAGGACATCACAGCAGGGGCCAGGTCTCGACCATGCTCCTTGGGATGCTCCAGCTCCCGCGTCGACCGAACGTCCCGGCCGTTCAGCAACGCCACACTTCCGCGTTCCCAGGAGGTTTCTACTGAAAGGATGTTCATCTCTCGATGCAGTCGGTCAAAAGTTCGAAGTCAAACTGTAATTAGCCAATCTCATGACCGGCTCCTTGTAGCCTATCCAGCACTTCCTCACAAAGCTTCATGTAATCCTCGGCCCCCCGGCTTCCCGGATCATATTCGAAGATCGTCTGCCCGTGGCTCGGCGCTTCCGCAAGACGGATGTTTACACGGATTTTAGTGTCCAGAGTCATCTCGCCGAAGTACTTTTCCATTTCCTCAAGCACTTCATTGGACAACCTGGTCCGGGCGTCGAACTGACAGGGGAGAATCCCGAGGATCTGAAGTTGATTATTCAAGTTTGTTTTGACCTTTTTAATGGTTTCGAACAGGTTTTTGATGCCCTGCAGGGAAAGAAAACCACAATTGACCGGGATCAAAACGAAATCAGCAAACGTCAACGCGTTAATGTTCATCAGGCCCAGACTTGGTGGGCAATCAATCAACATGATTTGATGCTCACCACTGGTCTCTCCCATTCTGCGTTTCAGTAATTGTTGCGGGTGATCGAATTGGGAAAATTCAATATCCAGACCCCCCAGACTGACATCAGAAGGAATCAGATCAAACCCACCGCGATCCAGAATTGCCTCTTCTGCCGAGACATTCCCCAGAAGAACATCATACATCGTATGCTGGATATCCTCATCGTCAAATCCAAGCGAAAGCGTTGTGCTGGCCTGAGCATCCAGATCAAGAACCAGACTCCGCACCTGCTTCTGTGCCATGGCACCCGCCAGGTTGACCGTCGACGTCGTTTTCCCCACGCCCCCCTTCTGATTGATGATCGCCAGTCGAATCATGTGCGTCTGGTACCGAGGTACGGCCTCCTGGTAAAAGCGAACACCGGATCATGTCGATAGGTCAAAATAGATGTACGTAATTTTATTACGGCATTCTATCGAGAACAAATCAGTCGTTGGCCTTTATTCATATGCCAGTTGTCGGATAGAATCATTCCGAACAGTCAGACGATCCGGTCGAGACTGGTTCTTCATCAATTACTTCCCGGTGAACAATGAATCGCTCCATACCAAAGCTTTTCTTCCTGCTGCTGGCCTCCAGTGTAACCCTTGGGCTACTCTCCTGTGCCTCCACCAGCCGTACCGAACACGACTACAAAAATTTAACCGATGTCATCTCATCGGACTCATATTCTACCACTACCTCCGCGTCATCAAACGATACACTCATTACCGGAAGAGGAAACACCATTGTCTTATCCGCCGGCATTCCGGGGTTTGCTCTGAATGGAAAATGGCATGAGCTCCAACAGCGTCCGATTTATCGAAATGGGAATCTTCAAATTTCCCGGACGGACGCAGGTGTCATACAGCGTGCGCTTTCCCAATCATCGTCCTCCAGGGAAGAGGATTCGCCCCCGACAGACAACGAATCGTCCGACAAATTTACGGTTGTCGTCGATCCCGGACATGGAGGGAAATTTGTGGGGGCAGAGGGCTTGCACGGGACACTGGAAAAAGAACTGAACCTTGCCGTGGCGCAGCACCTGGAAAACTACATGGAGAACGACAGTGTGGACGTGCACCTGACTCGATCCTCCGATACGTCCCTCTCCAGCGCGCACAAACGTGACCTGGACCGACGGGTCCAGATTGCCAGTAACTCAGACGCCGATCTCTTTATCAGTATCCACGCAAATGCGGCCCGGTCAAATTCCGCCAGCGGTTTTGAAATTCTTGTCTCCCCTCGGGAAGATCGACAGGCAACGATCGAGCGGTTACAGGACTGGTACGCCAGTCCGGAACGAGCCCGCACGACAAACGTCAGCGGTTACAGCTCTTATCATCACATGTATCAGGATCACCGACAGAAGAGTCAGCGCCTGGCACGGCTCATCAAAAACGAATTCCAGCGTGTCGTTCCGACCGAATCCCGGGGAGTCAAACAAAAAAGCTTGCATGTTCTGCGGAATGCTCCATGTCCGGCGGTGCTTGTGGAACTGGGTTTCATGACCAATCCTCGGGAAGCAAAACTACTCACACGCTCGTCCTATCAGCGGAAATTGGCCGAAAACATCGCGCAGGCCGTGCGGTCCTTTCGCGGTTCTCTTGCTCATAATAACTAACCCCACCATGCGCAAACTTATTTGTTTGTTCTCACTTGTACTGATCTCCTGCTCCTCGATCAGCGTGAAACCGGAAGACTTACGTACGGATCCGGTCGCAGATCATCGACGTCGAGCCGCACTGATGATTGGGGAGGATCGAGAAAAACAGTATCTCCCCACGCTAATTGAAGCACTTCACTCAGACGATGTGGACATCGTGCGGGCACAGGCTGCGATTTCAATTGGTGAACTTGGGATCAAACGTCCACAGGTGTACGAACAACTGATCGACGCCCTGAAGAATGATCCCAGTCCACTTGTTCAGGAAGATGTGATTACGGCTCTCAACAAGCTCGGTTACACGAAAGCAGCACCTGTTCTGATCGAAAAGCTTCGTTCTTCCCCTCACCCAAATGTCCGCGCCGAATCCGCTTCAGCCCTGCAAGAAATTGGAACCAACGAAGCCATTGCTGCTCTGAAAGAAGCCCGGGATGATGAATCAGAAACGGTGCGGTTTGCCAGTCGGAACGCGCTGAGCAACATGCCTCAGTACGATCGGTCAACGTCTGACACGCATTCGGAGACTGAAGAAACTCAAACAAGGTGGTGGATGGTTCGATAAACAAAGCCGGATCGGTTTCCACGGTCTATCTCAATCCTTCACCAATCAGTCCTCGTCTTAGATCCAGCAGGTATCAACCCGCATAAGTTCTCAGAGCAACCAGTTGATGACATCGGGATTGATATTGTTTTAAACCCCCCATGGCCATCAACGGAATTGAACTGCGTTCTCGACTCCGTACCACTTTTCACCAGTGAATGACCCTTAATTATTCAATCTACACATCGAACCGGCAAACTAAGATTGATACGTCCGATCCATGTTCAGCAGCAATGACGAACATCAAAATTTAGAACTTCAGCATCCGGACCTCCCGACGATTGCGCATGCCGTCCTCGTCATTATGGTGGGAATCGGTGTTCTTTTTTTTATGGGAGGAATGCTGACCGGGCTTCAGAATATTCTCCTGACGCGCGTCATTTTCCTGATCGTGCCGGTCTGGGCCTGTTACATGTTTCAATTTGATGTTCGTCGGACCCTCTTCGCACAGTGGCCGGGATGGAAAAGTCTGATTGGAGCTTGCGTGGGCAGTGCAGGGATGTTTATCTTCCTGGTGCTTCTGGAAAATATGCTCTGGAACATTTCCGCTCTTCGTCCCTCCCCGGAGGACCTGGAACAGTTCGCAAACCAGATGGAACTGATATTGGATCTTGACCGGTGGAAAGTAATCCTGTTGATCTGTGTGGCCACCCCCATTTCTGAGGAAATTTTGTTCCGGGGATTTTTTCTTCGGTCAGTGAAAGAATCCCTGAACATCCCCTCCAGCATCCTCCTGGTGGGCATATTCTTTGGCGTGGCCCATTTCTCGCTGATCATCAAGTGGATCCCCTTATCCCTGTTCGGTATCTATCTCGGGGGCGTTGTATGGATGAGCCGAAGTATCGTGGCTTCAACACTTATCCACGCCTTTCATAACACGGCCGTATTGATCACATCGGGGTTTTCCAGTGGCTCAGTGAAACCGGACTCAACAGTGCACCAGCTCGATCCCATGTATCAAATCGTCCTGATCACCACGTCGCTTCTGTTGATCGGGCTCTCACTCTATCTATTCCAGAGTGATGGTGATCACAAGAGCAAGTTGACCACCTCCGAACAGAACCTCTACAAATTGTTCTCATAAACCCCCGTTTTTCAAGGGTTACAGCAGGAAGCAGAACTGCATCCGCTGCGAAGGGCTTGCCGCTTGGTTGAAAACATCTTCAGGTATTTCTCCGGAATATCCCGCACGTATTTACAGTCCGGACGATGAAAACGATAATGATCCAGAACCCGGTGATATTGATCCGCAGATTCCACGATTTGCGCAAAGAGACGGCGCTCTTTTCGAATCGCAAACCGCTGAGCCTTGATAAATCGATTCATCATCGCGGTGTTTCGACGATGAAAATAGGTTCGGGCAAGCCCCTGTTTGACGAGCATCTCATTGACCAAAACCTTCGTCCGCCCCTGATCTCGATTCTGCTCAACAAAGTAAACGTATCCTAGCAAACGGTCATAACGATCCCACCATCTACAATCCAGATCCACTCCGATTATCGACCCTTCCGGAATCCGGGCCCGTACCATATCCCGCGCTGTGTCAGCCCATTTCTGGTCCTCCTCGGGTGCATCCACACCGATCAATCGAAGCTCTTTTCCATTTTCCAGACGGATCGTATCCCCATCCAGGACGTAGTCCACTCTGTAAACGAAATCATGCTGCCGTAATTCATCGGGTTGATCAGAGGGCCTTACCGCCGACGCAGGAGGGTCCGGTCGATTCTCCTTCGGAGCTGTTTGTCCATGAAGATCGGTTTGTTCTACCCCTTCAGAGGGTCCTTCGGCATCGACGAGCCGAGACAAATCAGATAACGGGCAACCGAGGAACCACAGCATCAACCACCCACAGAGAACGGTAGCGACTTTCAGGGGAACCCCGCTATCATTGTTTATTGAATCGACCATCAAGAATGTAGAGAGATTGAAGTTGTTTTGAAAAACGAACTACCGATCGGGGGAGATCACGTCCAATTCGTCTCCGCCATCACACAACAGTTCAAATAAATGGCATGGACGTGACGAGTCCGTGATTCGAACGCGATCGGACACTCGCAGTCCGGGCAACCACACGATTCCCTGAGCATCGCGTACAACGGGCCAGCAATCACGCAGTGACACCGGTATTTTGCGGTCAATCATGATGTCCTTGACTTTCTTGTGACCGGACATCCCCAGAGGTCTCATGACATCTCCCGAATGACGTTTCGTGATACGCAATGGTCCCTGAACTCGTGTGATATCAATTCGTTCACACCAGTCATCTGTCCGGTACCGCCTTCTCCGGCCCTTCTGGGGAGCAGGTCGTCCGGTGATGGAATACCCCATCCATTCGACCGTTCCCGGTAGATCCAGCGTGTCGGTGGCAGATGTATTCACCTGACTCTCATGCGAGGGGTTTCGAGCAACGAGATAATGATGTTCCAATCGCAATAACACCCCTCCGGATAACATCTCCTGCCGACCGGTACTCCCGTCCTGTATTAGTTGCTTTAATCGGAGAAAATCATGGTATCGAACCGTTGACGGCAGTGAAAAAAAACGCTTAATACTCCGTAAGAGATACGGATAGAGCATCTGTTCACACCCCTCCACATCCGCCCTTGAGATCATCAAGACATGTGCCTGGGGCAAAACATCAAACTCTTTTTCCATCCACGTTTCACGTAACGATCGATCGATGTCGTTCGCGCGGTGTTGTATACGGAGTAACAGGTTCGGATAGGACTCCTGAAGAACATTTCGTACGCGGGGAATGACACGCTCCCGAATCAGATTCCGTCTGTAGTTCAGATCTCTGTTTGACGGATCCTCTCGCCAGGATAGATCATGTTCATCCACGTACGTCTGAATCGATTCCTTCGGAACGTGAATCATGGGGCGGAGCAGTTGTACAAATTCCGACCCCACCGGTGGATCGGGATTCAGACAGGCGTTCACCCCCTCCGAATTAATCTCCGTTTGCCCGACCGGTCGGACCGGTCGAATGCCACACAAACCCTGAAGTCCTGTTCCCCTCCACAAACGCATCAAAATCGTTTGTATCTGATCTTCTCGATGGTGTGCTGTTACCAGCGTACCAGCATCGACGGAGTGACAGATCTTCTGAAGCGCGGCGTATCGCTTGCGACGAGCGATCGCCTCTTCCGAAGCCGAGGATTGATCTACCGCCGATCGGACGTGAACTTTACGACACTTGAATTTGAGACCGTATTCCTCCGCCAGCGAACGTACAAAGGCCCGATCCTCTGCTGGACCTTCGTCCCTTAGATCGTGTTGAACATGGCCGACAACCGGTTCGAATGAAATATCATCCTGTTGAAGAAATTTATGGAATAGGTGCAGCATGCAAGAGGAATCAATTCCTCCGGAAACTGCCAGCACAACCGGCCCCGTCCTGCGCTTGAGCTTTCTGAAGACCTCTGACTTGCGAACAGTTCGGATCATCGAATCCTCAGTACAACCTAATGATCGATTGAATCACATTCTATATGGCGCTGGCTAAAGTTACATGTTGCTCTGTCAGTTACCGGTTCAGATTCACAAGGACCCACGATGATTTGCTCTTCACCGGACACCTAGAAATGGGTAGAATATTAAGTGCAACTTCTAACCAACGTGGTGTTTTACAATCGTCAATCATTTCTTTACACTTTTTATCATTTGCTTATCGCCCTAGCGTGCACACGTTCTTTTCCAACGGTTTCATGACAACTAAGGAACAGAACAATCCTCACCAACATCCGATTGCAGCACACGGGAACGGACCATTAACCCAACAGGTCATTCCCCGCGACGAAGAAGATACCCTTCTGAATGAGCTGGAAGATGTACCCACTGTGCAACTGGACACAGCGAAATTCTGGGACACTCAGCTCATTGGTCGAGGTGTATACTCGCCACTCCAGGGGTTTCTAAACGAGGCGGATTATCACCGTGTACAGAAAGAATGTCGGCTTGAAAACGGCACCATTTGGCCGATTCCCATTGTGCTTCCCATTCCAGAAGAACGTGTGGAGGAAATCAATAACGCCTCAAGAATCAAACTAACGTCACCATCCGGCGAACCGGCAGCTATTCTGGAAACAGGGGAGGTTTACGAGCGAAACCAGGAACGAGAATGTGAACTGGTCTATCAGACCACGGAGCGAGAACATCCCGGGGTGAACAACTTACTCGACGAAGCGGGATACGCAGTGAGCGGCACGGTTCGCGTGTTCGACCGACCACTGGACACAGGGGTAAAAGGAGGTCATCAGATGTGGCCCCTGGAAACACGTGAGTACATGGTTGAACAGGGCTGGGATCAGGTCGTTGGATTTCAGACACGAAATCCGATGCACCGGGCACATGAATACCTCGTTAGGTGCGCACTGGAGATGATGGACGCCGCAATGGTTCATCCGCTCGTCGGACCGACAAAAGGAAGTGACGTGCCTGCTTCGGTTCGTATGGAATGTTACCAGGCCGTGCTAAACAATTACTATCCAAAGGATCGAACACTGCTGAATGTGTTCCCTGCGCCGATGCGTTATGCCGGTCCCCGAGAAGCCGTGTTTCATGCGCTCTGCCGCAAGAATTACGGCTGCACCCATTTCATCGTTGGCCGTGATCACGCCGGCGTGGGAGATTACTACGGCACCTATGAGGCTCAGAATTTCATATCGACATTCCCTGACGAGGACCTCGGTGTCACACCTCTTTTCTTTGAATTTGCCTTCCACTGTAAGAAATGTGAAGGAATGGGTACCGCGAAAACCTGTCCGCACGACCCCGATAACCACGTCTTCCTGAGTGGAACCAAAGTCCGTGAAAAACTACGAAACGGGGAAGATCTACCCATCGAATTCACTCGCAAAGAGGTGGCCGACATCCTGATGGACCACTACCAGTCCTGATCTGGATATTCAATTACCCTCTGTTACTTCGAGCGGCAGCAAAATGGAAGATTCATTGAAAAAATAACGGGCTGAGGGTATACTTTGTCTTCTGCAGCTCATGAGCAATCCCCGTCAACTTGTGCACCTTCTTCAGTCGCTTCATCCCACCCATGCCCGACGTACAGAGCAACAACGAGCTTGACAATGTGTTTTTCACTTCTGTGGATAACATCTTCAAATGGGGACAGCGTTGGTCACTCTGGCCCATGACGTTTGGCCTGGCCTGCTGTGCCATTGAAATGATGGCCACCGGTGCTTCTCGTTACGACCTGGATCGTCTGGGGGCTGGAGCATTCCGTCCGACTCCACGACAGAGCGATCTGATGATCGTCGCCGGGACCGTCACCATTAAAACGGGATTTCGTGTTCGGCGTCTTTACGAACAGATGCCCGAACCAAAATTCGTAATTTCGATGGGCAGCTGTGCGACCTGTGGCGGTCCTTACTGGAACCATGGGTATCATGTTATGAAAGGGGTGGATCGAGTTATTCCCGTTGATGTGTACATTCCTGGTTGTCCCCCGCGACCTGAGCAGTTGATCGAAAGTGTGATGAAGTTACAGGAAAAAATCGATCGCGGTACGACCTCCCCGCCGATGCAGAAGGTGAAAGATCTCCTCGATGATCGTTCTTCCCAGATTCCCTGAACACGACATCACCATGAATGAACAGGAAATTTTTGACGCTCTTCGCGACGAATTTGGTGAAGAAGTCATACTGAATTACACCCGACCCCGACAAAAGCAACTCCTCGAAATTGCTGAAGAAAACGATGCGCTCAAGAATGTATCCAGCGAGGATCAACGCCAGCAAGTGCTCAACGAACTGGAGGAGGAGCACGAAAAAGACCTCACGAATAGTGACAACTGGATTGAAGTTCATAAAGATCACATCGACGATGTCTGTCAATTCTTGAAAGAAACCGACCAGCTGGCATTTGACTCCCTGCAGTGTCTCAGCGGCATGGACTGGGGAGAAGACCGGGACGACAAACGGTTCGGGGTTACGTATCACCTACATTCAATGTCCCAGCGTCACAGTGTCACACTGAAAATATTTTGTCCGGAAGATGATTTGACCGTCCCCACAGTGTCAAAAATCTGGGGGGGCGCTAACTGGCATGAACGTGAAGCGTATGACATGATCGGAATCTGGTTCGAAGGACACCCGTACATGAAGCGCCTCTTCTGTCCTGAAGACTGGGAAGGCCATCCCTTAAGGAAAGACTACGAAGTTCAGGAATACTACCGGAATGTCCGTGTCCCGTACTGATCGCCTTACATGACGTTCAAACCATACTCAATTTACATCACCGAACAATGAATGTACTGTCGACGTATTTCCGCAACGTGTTTGACATGTTTTTCAGCGTTTGCGGGTCCATGATTATGGGTATTCGTACGTTCGCCCGACCGAACGTAACGATTAGTTATCCACGGAAGGATGAATGGGATGTTCCGGATGGATCACGAATGAAATTGTACAACAACATTGATGACTGCATCGGATGCTACAAATGTTCACGGGTCTGCCCCACGGACTGTATTGAGATTGAAACCATCAAGGCCCCCGACTCGGTCGATCTCGGGAAAGCCAGCACGGGAAACCCTCTCAATTTCTGGGTTCCCACGTTCGACATTGACATGGTGAAGTGCTGCTACTGCGACCTCTGCACCACCGTGTGTCCCACCGAATGCCTGGTGATGACCAAGGCATTCGAAGGAAGTGCTTATGATCGCGGGAACCTGATCTACCACTTCGGGAACGTAGACTCCGAAGAAATGGAAGAAATCAACGAACTGCTCGAATCGGAAGAGGGAGGAGGAACGGCCACGGCCACGGAAGAAGCAACGGGTGCTTCCGAATCGGCTGGATCCTCAGAAGACGGTGGAACAAGCGTCATGGGGAAACTGGTGCCTGATTCAATCGAAGGCCTACCGGTCAAAGAACGAATCAAGGCTCGGTTGATCACCCGGGGGAAAATTGACGCCGATCTTCCCGACGGTGTTGAAGTAGATGAATCTGCTGCCCCTGCCGGGGGAGGTTCCGAAACGGCTACAGCGACGCAGCCCCCCGAGGCGGATACGTCTGAAACGTCCGAAGAGACAGACAGTAAATCCACGAACGAGAAACCGGAATCAGAACCCGAAGAGCAAGACGCAGGGGAAGGCGAACATACGGATGCATCCGCTGAAGCAGATGATGCATCGGATGACGAGGATGCCGGCAGCGGTTACGAACGCGATCCGGACCAGCCACTCGAAGAGCGCGTGAGGAACCGACTGAAAGCAAGGGGAAAACTGTAACGACCGCCTGCTCGCCGCCGCCCTGCTATTCCAGCCACTCAGTTCAGGACTGCAGGAAATACCTGGGATTGATGTATGCTTCCTGCAACAAACGCTCACGCATCTCCTCGTGCTTTTTGCGCCGTTTGCGTTGTTTGATCTGCTGACGAATCTGTTTCTGAACTTCGGGGTTGGATAGTTTTTTCTGCTTCTCCTTGATCAACCCGGTGCGTTTCATAATAATCACTCGATCCCCTGCGACGAACGGTCCGATGTTCGGTGTCTCCGTCTCTCTGTTGAACAAAAGATATTCAACAGGTTTTAAGAAATTTCCTTTTTTCGTCCAATCAAAAGAACGGGTGTGCTCCGGATCAAGGTCGTTGTATGCCTCGACGAGTGATGGGAAGGAGGCACCGGTATTCAGCTGATCAATCACTGAATACGCCTGCTTTATTCTTTTGCTGGCTTCTTCCCGGGAGTCAAAAGGGAAACTGATGATATGCCCTTTGACCTCTGCCTCCTCGTAGAACTTTTCTTTATGGTTCTCATAATAAGACCTCATCTCAGCAGGCGTCACGAACGTAGAGGATTCTGATTCTCTGAGCTGTTTCTGGAAGAGTTTTTGACTCAGTAAATCCGTTCGTACTTTCCGCTCCCACATTTCCATGGTGAATCCCTGCTGATAGAGCCCTCGACGAAAAGCCCGCTCCGAACCGGCCTTCTCAATCTGTTTTTGCCTGATATCCTCGATTCGTTGATCAGAAACACTTACCCCTTGCTCTTCCGCTTCCTGCTTGAGCACTTTCTCCTTAATCATGGTGGACACACTTTTGAGAAACAGCGCCTGTTGCTGCTTGCGGAACTGGTCCTTGGGAAGCCGCTGAGCCATCTGTCGGAGTCGAGGACGGATACGACTCAACACATCCGAGTTCAAAATGACATCATCATTTACCTGGACGATGGCTCCATCTCCAGTCCTTGACGGGGCTCTCTTACCAACCTGCTCCTGGGTAACACTCGCATCCATGCCCAGGATCCCAATGAACATCACCATCAAGAATACAACGACAATTTTCGTCCATCTGTAACTGAAATGGTTGTTGATTATGTCCATATTTAAATCCGAGGAGTGCATGATGGATTTTGATAAACATTCTGATCATGATCTGTATTAATGTATCGAGTCCACCCGGTCGATTCAAATGGACCACCCATCTCTCCATCAAAAGGAGCCAGATGTGCTGCGTGTGGAGATCATATCGTAATTATTCGCCTGGCTCCGCCTCATTTAGGGCACAGACCATAAACCCCCTTTCCTATTGCGATGCGAGTCAGAATCTTATTTAATGGAACTATCAATTTATTCCGAATCCCGGTCTACCCCCGATTGTTCCCCAGATCTTTTTTGATCAACGGCTTATAAGATTGGAAATGAGTTCTATACTCAACAGTCTCTACGAAAAACTGGTGTTCTTCCTCCACTTTTTTAAGAACCCGATCAAATTGTCCACCCCGATGACGACCTGCAGTGGCATACATGAGCAGATCTCACAACAGATCAAACAAAGGAACCCGCACATGATCATAGAACTTGGCGCCGGCGTAGGTTCTGTGACGGAACACATTGTGGAGGTGATGCCGGAGGATGCTCAACTGCTATGCATCGAACAGGAGGAGGCGTTTTGTGAGCGGCTTCGGGAGAAGTACGATGATCGGGTCACTGTGATGCAGGGAGATGCTTTAAAGCTCCATCAACTAGTGGAAGATACCCCCTGGGAACAGTCCGATGCGATCATCTCGACCGTGCCGCTGATCATCGATGGAGCCGATGAACTCTGCAAGCAGATTCGAGCCGTGTTGAAAGAAAATGGGCTTTACATGCAAGTTGCGAATTTACCCGGCCCGATGAAGAAACATTTCGGGATCGAGGAAAGCTGGTTTTTCCCCACCAATATCCCCCCTGAACGGCTTCATCTGGCCGGTGACAAAACGGGTGAACCAAATTCCGATATCCCCTCTTGAGCTCATTTAACCCTGCCCTTGAGGAACGAGAAGTCCTCGAGCAGAAGATCTTGATCTACTGGATCGGGATCGCGTTTGTGATCAGTTTATCCCTCGCTGCGATCCTGTTCTCCCTGTATCTCATGTCCTCCGCGTTACCCCTCCCGGCTGTCGTTGTTGCACCTGTAGTTATTTTCGGTATTGGAGCACTTTATAGCTGGTTGAGATACCAATCCTGGTCTTACCAGTTACAGAAGGACGGCCTGCACCTGACCCGCGGTGTCATCGTGCAGGTGGACACCCTTGTTCCGTACATTCGTATACAGCATATCGATACACAGCGGGGCCCCCTGGATCGGATGCTTGGTCTCTCCTCGACCGTTGTGTATACAGCGGGCTCCAGAGGGGCAGACGTTCTTATACCAGGGCTGAAGAAAGAACGTGCTGTAAAACTGCAGAATCAGCTCCGACGCATCATCAAAGAAGAAGAATACCGGTTGCTGGACGCCGTATGAAACTTCATCCACTGTCGATCCTCTATCAAATTCTGGTCGGTCGTGGCTGGAGGGTGATGAAATTTATCTTGAGCATCCTTTTGATTGCTCCCTTTTTGTTCGCTCCCGATCGACAGAATGGCTCCATAACCGGACTCCTGATCGCGGCGGCAATTATTGTCGCTATTTACGTAAGTTACGTCACCTGGGAAATCCTTTACTATCAGCTTTTCCAGTACGAGATTCAGGATGAACATATCCATATTTCCTCCGGGGTGTTTTTTCGACGGGAGCGAGAGATTCCTCTCCATCGGATACAAAACGTAGACGTCAACCGCGGGTTTCTCCAGCGCCTGCTGGGATTGTCCGAACTTCGTCTGGAGTCCGCCGGTGGAGACGAAACTGAAGTCGTACTGGAATGTGTCTCGGAACATCGGGGAATTGAACTTCGAGACCAGCTCCGTCGAATCCGATCGAATCAGGAACAATCGGATCAAATAGACAGGGAACAGGACGTCAACGAAGAAACACCCTCTTTGAAGTATCAGCTCTCGAGTGAGTCGTATTTCCTGCTCTGCGTTCTGTCCTTAAACCGGGCTGTTCTCTCCTGGTTCATCTTTACGATTCCCGTTCTACTTATGATCGGTGTACAACGGTTACCTGAAGTAATTCCGGGAGAAGGGGTCATTCTGCTTTTCATGACCACGTTCTTCGCTCTCGTCGCCGTCCTATCCGCCTGGGCCATCGCCGCGGCAACGACGTTTGCTAAATATTACGGCTTTGAATTATTGAAATTTGGGGATTCTCTACGTTTCCAGCGCGGCTTGATTGCACGTCGCAGCGGAAGTATTCCACTGGACAAGATCCAGAAACTGATTATCCGTGAAAACCTGTTCATGCGACTTTTCGGATTTGCCAGTCTCGAGGTTGAAACGGCGGGTTATGGCCCTGGAGAATCCACGAATCGTGAAGCCGTTCTCCCCCTGGCCAGACGGGAGGATGTCCTGAAGATTGCACGCAGGATTGAGTCGTTTCCGAAGCTCAGTTTTCACCGTCCACCAAAACGAACACGATACCGATACGCCTGGCGGTATGCCGGCGCGATGATCCTATTGACTCTCCTCTCCTTCGTCGCTTTCGAATACTCCAACATTCGTTCTCACTGGTCCGTCATCGTACAAAACCTCTGGCTTCTCCCGTTGTCTCTTCTGCCGGGTTCTCTCATCAGCGCGTACCTCACCTGGTACCACATCGGCTACCAGGTCCTGGACGACCATTGCGCTGTGCGATACGGATTCTGGAACAGAACCACGATGCTGGTTCCCTATTATCGGGTTCAGACCACCATCTCCTCACAATCCATTTTCCAGAAATTCTGGGATCTCCGAACCTTGACCGTGGACACAGCCGGATCGTATGGACTGGTACGCGAAAACGCTACTGCGTACGACCTTGACGATCATCTAGCAAAGGAACTGGAACAGGAGATCCGCACCCGATTTCGAAGCAGTCTCGCGAGGTATCGAAAAGATCGTCTCCAGAGCAAAGCACAGGAGCAAACGGACCCGAAAACCCCTGGCCAGACGTGATGAGAGGATCAAATTTTTTTAGACCCTCTTGTTCCCTGCCAGATGCAGTATTATCCGGAGTGCTGATCCGGCATGGACAAGGTTCCGGTTAGAGAAGAGATCGACGAAATCTCCTGCGCCTCCAATTTTGAACGCAGTTGATCCGTGATGGAATTGGGACGTTCTGCATCAACGAAGGTCGCCGTACCAACCTGGACCGCCGTAGCACCGGCCACGACAAAGTTTAGTACATGATTGGCCTCCATAATCCCACCAATGCCGATTATGGGAATATCTACCGCCGAACCCGCCTCCCAGACCATCCGTTGTGCAACCGGTCGAACGGCCGGACCGGAAAGCCCCCCAAGCCCAGCGCCAAGTGCTGGTTCCCGTGTTTCCCAGTCCACTTCAAGCGCCACCAGTGTATTGATCAGTGAGAGCATGTCCGCACCACCCTCCTCCGCAGCCACAGCCGTTTCCTGAATGTTGGTCACGTTTGGACTCAGTTTCACACTGATGGGAAGATCGACCTCCTTTCTCACGACCTCTGTGAGTTGCTCCGTCATCTCTGGATCCATCCCGAAGCACACACCACGCGCCTCCGTATTCGGACAGGAATAATTCAGCTCCAGGGCATCAACGATTCCTTGCGCTTTTGTTTCAATTCTTGTGGCAACTTCTACGAAATCCGATACCGAAAATCCCGCCACACTCGCAATAACTCGCGTTGGTATGTCCCTCAATCGAAGGAGATCCTCATTGACAAAATGAGACAATCCAGGGTTTTCAAGACCAATCGAGTTTATCATTCCAGATGGGGTTTCAACCACGCGAGGTGGTCGATTCCCTTCGCGAGGTTCGGGGGTTACACTTTTTAGCACGATCCCTCCCAACCGGCTGAGATCAACCACCTGTTCAAGTTCTTCTCCATAACCGAAGGTCCCTGAAGCAGTAAGTACAGGATTTGACAATTCCAGCCCGGGCAGGGACACACTGAGGTCCACCTCAGATGCAGCATGCAAAGATGACATCTCTATTCTCCAGTTTGAACCGAACGATCCACTTCAATGGTATTCTGAACGGCGAATCGATGTACAGAACGGAATCATATTACCATAGATAGAGGGAAGCTGAAATATCCGTGTATAGTAACTGAATGCGTTCAATCAAAAGTAAGACAATCAATAAGTTCCCAACACCTCTTCAAAACCGTTCAAATCGACGTCTTACATGATGTATGGAAAAGATCAGTTTCCCAAACAGCAATCAACGAGATATGCCTCCCGGACAACCACTGATGTTTAGTTGTTCCTAATTATTTGTATTTCAGTATCTTTTTTCATATAGTGATGAATTCATTGGAGTTGATTTTTATTATTTCAACTCGGTACGATGGGTGCTGAAACACTGGAGGAACAACTCAAAGAAAATAGCCGAGAGGGAGAGCTCTATGAAACGCTGGATAATGGGGATATTCGTTGTTACGCATGTGGGCACCGTTGTTTGATCAAAGAAGGATTACCCGGAATCTGCAAGGTGCGCTTCAACGACAATGGCACCCTGAAAGTCCCTCACCAGTACGTGGGCGGATTGCAGTGGGACCCGATTGAGAAAAAGCCCTTCTACCACGCCCTGCCCGGTTCCAGTGTACTGAGTTTTGGTATGATGGGATGTGACTTTCATTGTTCTTACTGTCAGAACTGGATTACATCTCAGGCACTCCGAGACTCGAATGCCGGTGCGCCGGTGCAGGAAATGTCCTCGGATAGTTTGGTCGAAATTGCCCGAAACCGTGGAGCTGATTCGATTGTAAGCACTTACAATGAACCACTGATTACCAGTGAATGGGCGAAGGAGGTGTTCACGTCGGCCAAAAAGGAAAATCTTCTCACCGGGTATATTTCGAATGGAAACGGTACGGAACGCGTTCTGGACTATCTGGAACCGTGCGTTGATCTGTACAAGGTCGATTTAAAAAGTTTCCGGGATAGCACCTATCGTGAACTCGGTGGTGTACTTGAGAATACCCTGGAAACGCTTGAGATGCTTCACAAGAAAGATTTCTGGCTTGAAGTAGTCACGCTCGTCGTGCCTGGATTCAACGATTCTAAAGAGGAACTAAGGGACATCGCCCAATTTCTTTCAGGTCTCTCTGAGGACATCCCCTGGCACGTAACAGCGTTTCACAAAGATTACGAAATGCAGGAGAAGGAGAATACATCTCCGGAAACATTGATCCAGGCTGCCGAGATTGGTAAGGAGGAAGGATTGAACTTTGTGTACGCCGGAAATCTTCCGGGACAGGTTGGTGATTTTGAGAACACGTACTGTCCAGATTGTGATGAGCTTCTCATCGAAAGATACGGTCACAAGATCTTCAACCATCACATCACTGCAGCCGGATCCTGTCCGGAATGCGATCGGCACATCCCAGGCATCTGGTCAGAAGATCAGGTTTAACCCCCGTTTCCTCTCATGCACTTCGATCGGAACATACCCTCGATTCGTTATTGACGGTTCAACTGACTGAACCGTGTCCCACTTTCATTTGTTTGACCTGTCATCGAACGTGAATGGGATTTGCGTCCGATTTTTATTCGGACTACAATGCACGCGTTCCATGATTATCCGTTGACATCGGAAACGTCGTACCAGGTCATCAACCGCTCAACGTCCTCACTTCATTTAATCGGACCTCACCTCCCCATGAATTTTGATGCCACGGATCCAGGAGAAAACGGAAATAGCGACGAGGAACAACCAGGCTACGAACGGGGAAGCAAACATCGATCTCCGGAATATGGAGTGGACCTTCTGTTCTTGAACCGCTGGTCCCCTCGAGCGATGTCCGGTGAATCACTCAGCAAGCATGAATTTATGTCCCTTATCGAAGCGGCACGCTGGGCGCCCTCTTCGTACAATAACCAGCCCTGGCGTTTCCTGTATGCACTCCGGAATTCGGACCACTGGAACACATTTTTTGATTTGCTGATCGAGTTTAACCAGAAATGGGCCCGAAATGCCTCCGTTTTGATGCTCATTGTTTCACGTACGACCTTCGAACACAACGGAGAGGAATCACGTACACATTCATTTGATGCAGGGGCAGCCTGGGAAAACCTGGCCCTTCAGGGAGCAAGAAACGGGTTGGTTGTTCATGCTATGGAAGGATTTGATCAAGAACGTGCGCGGGAGGAGTTAGAGGTTCCGAAGGATTATTCTGTTGAGGCAATGGTGGCAATTGGGAAACCGGGCGACCCTGAAAACCTTCCGGACGATCTCAGAGAACGAGAAACTCCTTCAGATCGGAAACCGGTCTCCGAGATTACCATTGAAGGCCCATTTCAGAAGTAACCCCCGGAACCAGCCCTGCTCTTCATGGGTTTAAAAACCGATCCCCTTCCTGAGGTTGGTATCCATTTATGAAATCGACCGTGCTCATGGCCCTGCCATTAGCCGGTTGGAGCTCCGTTATCGAAAACAACCCTCCTCCCGTTTCAACGGTCAAGCCTTCTCCGGACACATCAGTGATTGTACCCGGTGCCGCATTCTCATCTCCGGAAACCGGCCTGCCCTCGTGAATTACAATGCGGAGTGCGGAGGTACGTGATTCCATGTCAAGCATTGAGAACGTGTTCGGCCATGGTTTGAGTGCTCGCATTCGGCGGTAGATTTCCTGAGCGGAAGAACGCCAGTTGATGCGTCCATCCTCTTTCGAAAAAAAGGATGTGTACGTCGCCTGGTCATGATCCTGTTCCATAGGTTCAACACGACCTTCGTCGTACGCTTGAAGAACCTCCGGAAGCATGTCAGCCGATTGCTGAAACAACCGCCTCCTGAGTTGTCCGGTGGTTTCGTCCGTCCCAATCGGAACCTCCACCTGTCTGACCAGGGGTCCGTGATCCATTTTCTCATCCATTTCAAAAATCGTAACACCCGTCACCTCCTTGCCATCCAATATTGCCTGCGCTACGGGGGATGGGCCCCGGTACTTCGGCAAGAGGCTCGGATGAATGTTGATCGCAGCCTTCTTGGGAACCTCAAGAACCGCTCTGCTTAATATTTTGCCGAAACTGGCGACAACAAGTAAATCCGGCTCCTCTTGAGCTAACCGATCGACTGCGTCATCCTCATTGATTGAATTCGGTTGAAACACTGTCAACCCGTGTTCGACAGCGTTTTTTTTAATCGGTGAAGCATCCGTGGATTGACCGCGACCACTTACTCGATCGGGCGGGGTAACCACCATCCGTACGTCACGGTTCGAATCCAGCAAAGCTTCAAGTGGAGGAACCGCGTAAGCAGGTGTACCAGCAAAAATAATCCGCATAGCTTATTGAATAGATCTATCTGCCGTTTAAACAAAAGTCCATCTTTCGATATGATCTAAATAATGGAGGAGACTTTGACATCACTCCTGTTTTGTGGTAACAATGAAGTCAATATAAACTACTGTTTTCATGGAATCCAGCAAGCCCCGAACATACACTGAAAAAGTCTTCGTCGTCTCCTGATCATATGAACAAACCTCACGATACTAATGGTACTGGATCAGATCCTGACCCCCTGGAGGAGGATGTGCGAGACACTTTATCCTCCATACGTCAGGAGATTTTCCCTTCCGAAACCCCCTCACAGACCTTTTTCCGTCAATCCGTCGATCCAAATTTTATTCTACACAATTCGACGGGAATATTTGTTGCTGTTAACGAAGCATTCATATCCACCTACGGCTATACTCGCCAGAAGTTGCGTCAAGGCCAAATCCGGATCAGCGATATTTTGAATGGCCCTCAAAACCTCTTGGATGGCTCTGAAAAACGTGGTGGGCACACTGAACGTCAGAACATTGAACTGGAGGCCGTGAACCAGGCGGGAGAGACGTTTCCCGTTCATCTATCAATCTCCCCTGAGAGCATTCGAGATCAGCTGGTCCTATACGGTACGTTACACGAAATCTCGGATCAAAAAAAGAAACAGCAAACCCTTCGAGATCAATTGAATGAAACGGTCCAGGCAAACAACCGAATCCTTGCCCTGACTGAAAAGATGAAACAGATCCCCATCTTGACCTCCAACCTGTTGAATAAAAAATATGAAAAAGAAATTTACAGACGCGCTCGTGAGAAATTGTGTGAACGTACCGGCCTGAATTATCAAGACGTTCGGTTTTACCTCTTTGACGATGCCAAGGAAGTCCTTCAATCCCCGTTCAAGGAAGACACTGAGAAGAGGAAGATTGCTCTTGATTCAAATCACCCGATCATCGAAGTGGCTCAGGGGCAAGAGAAAATCAAACGTCTTGAAGACAATGTATTCATTCTTCCGCTAAGAGGGGAAGACGAGACTTTTGGCGTCGTGGAAATTACATTGTATGACTCTGAGCGACAGCTTATGGAAGGAAATGAATCCGCATGGAGTGGTTACCAGGAAACACTGGTGACGTTAAGCGATCTACTCGGACTCATCCTCCAGAACAGACGCCTTTATGAGAAGGTACGACGTGAGTCGATCCACGATGAATTAACCGAGCTGTTTAACCGACGTCATTTCAACCGAAAACTCAAGCAGGAAGTCTATCGCTCGAAGCGGTATCACAATCATCTATCTTTAATCATTATTGACATCGATGATTTCAAAGAAATTAACGACCGGTATGGGCACCAGGAAGGAGATCGGGTACTGAAGCAACTGGCCCGTCTTTTTGAGGATACTTGCCGGGAATCCGACATCGTCTGTCGCTACGGCGGGGATGAATTCGGTATCATTTTACCGGAAACCAGTGGCGAAGGGGCCGAGCGAAAAGCAAAAAATGTTCTGGACACGTTGCGCAAAACGGACTTTACCGTCCAAACACAGGATGGCTCAGAACGTAGCATTCGGGTGACTGTCAGCGTCGGAATCAGTTTCCTACCGGTCTCGTACGATGAACAATTAGAGCAGGATACAACCGACGACCTCGACCACAACGAATTGTTAAAAATCGCTGATAAGTGTATGTATAGAGCCAAAATGTCGGAAGACCGAGAGCTTATCTCCTTCGACCCCCCGGGGAATAAAACAACCTCCTCCTGAAAAGGACCGGTAAGACATTCCAGACACTTCACTGACAGATAGTGAAAGGAAGTCATCGTGCGGCGGTCTTCTGAAGTTCCCTCTTCATTCAACATCTAACGTATCGAATCACTTATAGTTGTTCTTGATTCGATAGACATCTTTTCATATGATGCTTCGCACACTATTTGACCTTCACGAATCATATCATATTTCATTTTCAGATAGTCCCATGGCCAGACGCTGTGATATTTGTGGGAAAGGTCCGGATCGAGGTCGACAGTACGAACGACGCGGTAAAGCGAAAGAAAAGGGAGGAGTTGGAGAACAGATTACCGGTAAATCCAAGCGTACGTTTTATCCGAACATCCAGAAGGTGCGTGCTTACGTGGACGGTGAAACGAAGCGGATCAAAGCATGCACCACCTGTATCAAGTCAGGTCGTGTTGAAAAACCTCCACTGGACTGAGGTACTCCGGCTACATCTTTCCCCTCCACATCACTCCGGCCCGTTCCCTTTACTCTCTACGTGGACCGCAGAAAACACGGCCTGATTTCGATCCGCCGTGTAACGGATCGATCCTCTACTCTCACGGGTCCCAACACTTTCCAGGTTCGTTTCCGCCCAGGGCAATGTGGTGAAACAGGTGCCTGAAACGTCACCGATCGACCCTCATACTTCGATTGACGGAACGGTTTTTCTGTAAACCCGGCCCGTTGACCACGTCTTCAAATATTCAGAAGATCCTCTATCCTTCGTATAGCGAAATGGTTTACACCCGCTTCGGGAATGCCGCAGGAGAAGATGAAGCCCCTGCAGAGCGGACTCATGGGAGGCCAGGGAAGACACAACGGTCTAATACAGCGTGTCCCTGATCCGGCTGGCCCTGCAAGAGCTGAAAGGGAATTATACACCCGAGGAGATAGACCTGCTTGTTGAGGACCGATGGGAAATCTATATCAGATACGCCGCAATATTTGAGGGTCAAACGAATCAGGGTTTTAAGCGTTCGGCAAAGCTTCCAAACCGGGTAGACTCCCTTTCTGTAAAAACTGAATGAGTGCACCTCCCCCCGTGCTTACATGATCCAACTCTTCATCCAGGTTGTACTTCGAAAGAACGGCTGCCGTATCCCCCCCACCTGTCACCCGGGTGATGTCTTTCTGCTCTGCCAGATGCCTGGCTATTAGTTCGCTGCCGCGAGCGAAGTTTTCCTGCTCAAAAATACCCATTGGTCCGTTCCAGAACACGGTACCAGAATCCGTGAGTTTCTCATTGAACGTTCGAATCGTCTCCGGTCCGATATCCCCACCATTCCATCCCGGTTGTATTTCTCCTTCGGAAATACGTAACACTCCAGAGCCTTCATCAAGTGAATCCGTAACCAGATGATCTACCGGAAGTTCGATATCCACGTCCTCGGACTCAGCAGCCTGTAAAATCTCGTCCGCAGCTTCTATGGTCTCCGCATCAAGTTCAAAGTCTCCTGCCGTATGCCCTTTTGCCCGAAGAAAAGGATAACTCATCGCCCCACCGATAAGGACCTGATCGAGGTTCGGAAGAAGGCTCTGAACCATGCCCACTTTGTCCGTCACTTTCGCTCCTCCCAGAAGCAGCGTGAATGGTGAATCGGGAGACTCCAGTAGTGCAAGCAGGTGTTCAATTTCATCTTCAAGAAGTTTACCAGCGCCAGATTGCTGGATGAAATTTGGAACCCCTACAATGGATGCGTGTCGTCGGTGACACGTTCCGAATGCATCGTTCACGTAAACGTCTCCGAGAAACGCAAGTTGCTTGGCAAATTCATCCAGATTGTCTTTTTCCTCCGGATGGAATCGTAGATTTTCCAGCAAGAATACGGACCGTTCATCCGCATTCTCAATGGCTTCTTCAACCTCAACCCCGACACAATCGTCAAGCTTCGTCACATTGTGAGAAAGATGCTCCTGTAATCGTCCCGCGACTGAATCCATCTTCAGATGTTCAACCTCCTCCCCTTCCGGACGTCCGAGATGGGACATAACTACAGCAGACCCCCCCTCATCCAGCACATGCTTGATCGTTGGTATAGACTTTTTGATGCGAAAATCGTCCTCGACCTCCCCTTCATCGTTGACCGGAACATTCAGATCGGATCGGACCAGCACGTTCTTTCCAGAAAGGTTGTAATCTTCAATCGTTTTATAATTGATAGACATGGTCAGTCATACGTAACGGATGAGCAGAGTCATTTACGAATAGCGTTCATTGCGTCAACGTTTGCCCAAGTTCCTCCGGCACCATTTATCAGGATGTCCCTGAACTTATAGATCGCCGATATCAGGATACGAGCGATGCCACCTGAAGTTAGGACCGTCGTACGGATGCCGAAACACACATGGAGCATTTGTGATCTTCCATGAAACCCGTAGTCGCTAAGCAACTTAATTTACGTGGCGGTGAAATTCAACCATGTTTCTTGTATCTTAAACTCCTTACGCATCGCCTCGACAAGTAACCTTGCATGACTCACAATGAGTTTCATCCTGTTCATCCCGCAAATACGTCATGAAGATTTTTATAACCAGAAACATCCCTGAGAAAGGCCTTTCGAAAATCGAAAATGAATTTGATCAGGTGGACGTATATTCCGGTAATACCCCGATCCCGCGAAACCGACTAAAACGGGAAATAAAAGACGTAGATGGATTGCTCTGCTTGCTAACAGATCACATTGATCCCGCTCTGATGAATCAAGCAAAACAGTTAAAGGTCATTTCGAATTTCGCTGTGGGATACGACAACATTGACATAAGCAGTGCCACGGAGAGGGGGATTCTTGTAACAAACACGCCGGGCGTACTCACACGTTCCACGGCTGAACTGACCTGGGCCCTGTTACTTGCCACCGTCCGGCGCGTTGTTGAAGCCGATCAGTTCATACGTGACGGGTCGTTTACAGGCTGGTCCCCCACCCTTTTCCGGGGTCTTGAACTGGGCGGAAAGACACTTGGTATTTTCGGTGCCGGACGCATCGGACAGGCGGTGGGACGGAAGGCTCAGGCATTTGAAATGTCCATCCTGTATTCATCTCGCAGCCGGAAAGAGGACTTCGAGGAAGAGACCAATGCCACCTGTGTCGAAATGAGCCAATTACTGAGGGAAAGTGACGTTCTTACACTTCACTGCCCGTCCACCGACGAAACAAGAGGAATGCTGGACGAACACACGTTGCGTCAGATGAAAGAGGGGGCCTATCTCATCAACACCGCGCGAGGTGATGTGGTGGATGAATCCGCCTTGGTAAAACTGCTTGAGGAAGGCCATCTTGCCGGTGCTGGACTAGATGTCTTCGAAAACGAACCGGACGTCCATCCGGGTTTACTTGACATGGAAAACGTAGTTCTCCTTCCGCACATCGGAAGTGCAACGTATGAAACTCGTGATAAAATGGCAGACATGGCGGCCCGCAACTTGATTCAGGGACTTCACGGTGAGCGCCCCCCACATCCGGTAAATGAAGAAGTATTGAATCATTAATGGTTCAGTTGGTACCCGGTAATTTTCATATTTTGATACGAAACAGAACTCTGGGGATACCGAGCGATCGGAGCCATTCGATATGATCGTTCTTTTCAGCCCCTGTTCTACACAGTTTCAGACATTAAAGGACAAGAATTCTTCGCAAGAATGATCGTCAAGAAGTTCTGCAACAGTTTCAAAGAAGGGGAACTCTTCGAAATGCTTTGGTTGATCGGACGAAGCTACCGATAGATACCGAAACCATTCCCCCCGAAGGTATAGATAAAAAAATGCCCTGCATCCCGAAGTTCCGAGTACCGGGCTAGGGAATATTCGAATGCGATTGGTGCACTGAACAACCGGTGGTAGAACAATATCCATAAAAAAAACCGTCCCGTCTTCCTATCAGGAAGCGGGACGGCTTGTTCGAATTGACAACATGTATGTCAATTACGAACCCCCGAATTGTTTACATTTATACAATGATTTGGATAGTTTTTTAAACGGCCACTAGCATTGAACCGGTGAAATACGGATTGGTTTCGGAGATTGAAACGTTTTCAGAAAAATCGGGGCGACTGGATTTGAACCAGCGACCTCCACGTCCCGAACGTGGCGCTCTAGCCCAGGCTGAGCTACGCCCCGCCTTCATCGGATACCGGAAATATGCAGTGAGCATCTATTTATGAATTCGGAACACATTCTATAGAACTGATCCATTATTATCAAGATTACGCATCCCCACATCCGGTTTGAGTATCCAGGTATCCGTGCGATGATGACATTCTGTTTAAATGTAATTGAAAACAATGTATCGTTAGGTAAACGTCGGTGGAAAACGTGCCGCGTGCTTCGTTCGTCTGATGATAAGAATTTCTCGGATTATCGACGATGAAACCTCACCTTGATCAACGTTGAGCTTTGTAGCAGCCTCCCAGACAAGCCGAAAATGGAATTTACATTGAAGTGTCCTGTTCCATGAAGTTTGCATACGGCAGTAACGCATATACCCGGCACACCCTGCAGGAAGCCATTGCGTCCGTTTCAGCTCTAGGGTTCAGTGGCATAGAACTTCTGGCGGATGAACCCCATCTTCCGGGTCGGACCATGCGGAATCATGAAATTCAGGAGATACGAGCCGCTCTAGACCAAAATGACCTTGAGATCTCGAACGTGAACTGCAACACCTCCGTGCTCTACGGCACCGAATCGACGGATCCGGAGTTTGGTCCCACCATACTTGATCCGGACGAAAAATTGAGACAAACTCGAATCAGTCACATCCATCGAACAATTGAGAACGCTTACCAGCTTGGAGCTCCATGCCTCTGCATCTCTTCCGGTCGCGTTCCGGAGGAGATGTCTCAGGAACAGGCCGAACAGCTCGTTGAAGAGGCATTGCAACGTGTGCTTGAGAAAGCGCATGACCGAGACCTTCCGATCGGCATAGAATTTGAACCCGGTCACTTTTTCGGATCCACGCAACAGACACTTGAGTGGATTGATCGTATGGACGATCCACTTCTCGGATTAAATTTCGACGTTGGCCATGCGTGGGTCGTGAAGGAAAATCCGGCGGAACTGATCCAGAACCACGCAGACCGCATGTGGAATATTCATCTTGAGGACATTCCGGGACGCACACACGAACACATTATACCCGGTGAGGGAGATCTGCCACTCGATGCAGTAATTGACGCGCTAATTGATGTAAATTTTGACCGATTCTGTACGGTGGAGTTGTACCCATTCACGGACAACCCAAATGAAGCCGGACAGCGAGCCCTCGAATATCTCAATAAATTAGTCTCAAATTCCAGCAAACATGACCGTTGAACAGACGGACGAACCCCCGGAGAACGACTCGTTAAAAATCAAGGATCTTCCTCAAAAGGATCGCCCTCGTGAACGTCTTTTGAACGAGGGACCGGAACAGCTAAGCAATTCGGAATTGCTCGCCATACTGATCCGTACCGGATCAAAGGGGCAGAATGTCGTGACCCTCGCAGGCCGGCTTCTGAAACGCTTTGAGACCCTCCGCAACCTTTCTGAAGCGTCGGTTCAGGAGCTGAAGGAAATTCATGGGATCGGCCCCGCCAAATCCGCTCAGATTCAGGCGGGGATTACCCTCGCTCACCGCATGAGCAAGGAGAAAATAGGAGAAAAAGAAGCACTTTCTTCACCTGAAAAAGTATATGAACTCCTGCACATCGACATGAGGGATCGTAACAAGGAACTGTTTGTGCTGCTCATGCTTGACGGTAAAAACCGCTTGATCGAACGAGTCAACGTCTCCGAGGGCACCCTTACTTCGTCGCTCGTACACCCCCGCGAAGTGTTCCGGCCGGCCATCCGGTCGTCAGCAGCAGGCGTCATTTTCGCTCATAATCACCCATCCGGTGATCCTGCTCCGAGCAAGGAAGACATCCAGATCACGGAACGGCTGGTGGAAGCAGGAGACATCCTCGGTATCGAAGTGCTGGATCACATCATCATCGGGGATAACAATTATCGGTCCTTCGACGACCTGGACCTTATTTAATTCCTGCATCCAGACCGGCCGGATCGCTTAGGACCCTCTGTTTCGTGCGTTGAATCTGGCTTGGTACTCCATTTCGATCGAGCACTGCTTGAGACGTTCTCGTAGTACAGAACCAATTCAACTTCCTTTCCTGGTTTTTTCTGAGTTTTCCAGGTGAAGACCAATGTTAACACGTTGTGCCCACTCCAAGCCGATACAGTTTTAGCCGTCCCCGTAGCAAACCATATTCACATGCGAAGATGTTTTTATCAGACGGCGGAACGGCCACGTGGTTTCTTCATGCCCAGGAGCAAAAAATGTCCCTCCAGCACATTCCCCTGCTCAGGGGTTGTTGGAACGGCCTGTTCAGCAAGGAGAACATCCAGATTCATTCCGTTCGTATCCAGAACGATATGCATGAATGACGCATCGAGTCGCGACTCGGAATGAACGTTGGTGTCTTGAACAATGCCGGTGATATACGCATATGGCTTAAGGGCTGCCCCCTCGAAATACGGATCCACATCGAGGTTCAGGACGTCACTGGGAATGACCGTTTTTGACTGAATGTTCTTCGTCCCGCCCCACTCGTGCTGCACCTGTTCAAACGCACGTTCATCCAGGTGTAATTTCGGTTTGCGACAGACCCCTAACAATTGACAGGAAACCATTGCACCCGACTCAAATGCCCGCGGATAGAGTGGAGCATCCACACATACATAGGACAACCTGTACTGTCGCTCAAATGCCGGATGTGAGTGCTCCTCATTCGTGGATGGGGTATCCACTTCAGAAAGCCGTTCAGAAGCCTCCTCAAGCAGCCACCCCCCTACAAGCAAGTTTGAACGATCACCATCTTCCTCGATAAATCGTGCGACTTCCAGGTCGTGCGAAGCAACCGGATAGTAAAAGGGGAACAAACTCTCAACTTCGTTGCCGGGGTTGACGTACATCCACACATGAACATCTTTTGCTATTTCGTACCGAACGAGACGCCTCTCAGCATCAGGCACCTGTATGGCTGTTCCTTTTTGAATTACTCGATGACAGAACGACACGAGTTCATCTTCTGTTTGACATACAATTCCAGTGGCGGGAAGATGATCCGGTATCATAGACTTGTTTAGGACAATGTACAATGAAGAAATTGGATAAATTATAAGTGACACCGATCTAAGTTTTACATCCTGAAACAATCGCGATCGACGGTAATTCCTTGAAACGATTCATCCTCGCTCGCTATAATTTTTGAGTATTGTCGAATCACTTCCCAATCATCTATTTACAGTCACTGCCAGGCTATGGCAACCAGCAATGTCGAAATACGTACAATTGATACCACCGAAGGATTCGAAGAATGTGCCGATCTTCAGCAGGCCATCTGGGACTTTGAGGATCGCGAAATCGTCCCTGTGAATGAACTCACGGCCATCCGACATTCGGGAGGGATCGTGCTGGGTGCATGGGAAACAAAGAATGAGCAAGACGAACTGGTGGGATTTGTGTTCGGCATGCTTGGACGACGGGACTTCGAACTGATACACGTATCCCGGATGATGGGAGTCATTCCGAATTACAGGGAATCCAACGTTGCTTATCGACTGAAATGTACCCAGCGCCAGCATGTCCTCGAACAACACATCGATCAGATGACCTGGACTTTTGACCCATTGCTGAGTGTGAATGCGTATTTCAACATTGAAAAACTAGGAGCGGAAGTGGAGGCCTACAAGGAATCCGTCTACGGCAACAGTACAAGCTGGATGAACCAGGGTTGGGAAACGGATCGTTTCGTCCTGACCTGGAACCTGGATTCTGAACAGGTACAGACTCGTGTCGACGATGGAGACGTACCGGAACGAGACATCAACACATTCATCAATAGTGACGGCTATACGTTCATCAATCAGGTGGAGTTCGACTACAACCAGATTCCACATCCGGATGGGGCCAACCTCGACTATCAGCGAAATAATCTGCTTGTAGAGATCCCGCGTAACATCTCGTTCATCAAATCCCAGGACCTGGAGCTGGCACGTGAATGGCGCCAGCATACACGGAAAATTTTCAACGAATATCTGCGGCGGGACTACAACGTCAAAGCTTTTGTTTCAGGCAAGGTGGAAGAGCCCCGTTTTTATCGATCCCTGTACGTGCTTGATCGATAAATATCAGAACTGAGTTTCTGAAGGAACAGGTGCGATTTTAATCTTCCTGAGAATTCTCTTTCCCCTCTTCCTTCTCTTCAGCCTTCTTCGCATCGTCGGAATTATCAAAAATTGATTCTCCTCGTAAGGATTCATCGCCCGCCTGTTCCATTCTCTTGAGCAGGTTCTGGAATTCATCCATCTGGCGCAATGGATTCATGTCGCCGTCGATTTTCAACCATCCCGCGTCACGGTACCCGAGGTTGTTTGCTTTTTTCAACGCCTCAATAGCTTTCATTTTTTTCCCAACCTGTGCGTATGAACAGGCAAGATTGTACCACATCAGGTCATCCTCTCGGAATTCAAGCAATTTCTTATACACCTGGATTGCTTTCTCATTTTCACCCGTTCGGGACAGGAGCGACGAATACAGGTGACCGAAACTGCGTATGCGAAATCGGTCTCGGGAATCCAGAGCCTCTTGATACGACGACTGTATTCTCTTCCTGAGCCGTTTGAGAGGTCCTTTTTCTCCCAGTCGAGCCATGGCGATGGCGGACAGTCTTGAAATCGGATCCAGAGCGGAGGGCATATCCGCAGAAATCTCTCTTAGAAACTGAATGTCTTCATTGGATCCAACTCGTCCGATTGCGTTGATGGCCATCTGTCGGAAATACCCCGACCGAATCAGTTGTGATGTGTGTGATGGTGGAGCAGGAGGATATTCCCGAAAATCATATTCCCCTCGGGCAATTGTCTTCAGCACCGGTATGATCCGCCGCCCATACGTATCGAATTCCTGGAACTGACCATCGTAGTATCCAACACCTCCCTCCTTACTAATTTCTCCGTAGAACACCTCTTCCACTTTTTTTCGTACAATCTGCCGTAGCAATCCCTTGATCTTCTGACCGGACTGGGGATGTTTTGAAATGTACGAATCGAGATGGCCAAAACTGAGCACACCAAACTGGATCAGTGCCTTCCGGGACGTCTTTTGGATGTCCGGTTTACCGCTAAGATACGCCTCAACAAGGACAGGCAACGCTTTTTTATCTCCAATATTGCCCAGGGCAAGTAAGCTTCCTTTTCGTGTTCGATACCCACCGGTTCTGGCTGATTGGATTAGATTGTCAACGGCCTTTTGCCCCATTTTAACCAGCTTTTCTCGTGCCTCCACGCGGTCAGAAAGGTATTTGGCATCCAACTTCTCAATTAATTTTGACACGTTTTCATCAATATCGTGATTTGTCGAACCTACCTCCTGCTCATCGGCGGGACTCTGAACGGCCACAACGAGAAATAAACCGAGCCAGAGAATCCAGCTCATTTTCTGAATCATATTGGGTTTCGTCACGATCTTGAGCATGTGGATTGAAAAGCTGTATGAAATTGAAGTGTACTCCAGCTTCACTGAACCTTCAACCAAACCACTGCACAAACTGTTACACCCACCGTTCATAGAAAAACCGGTGCAGAGGCGAAACCCTCTGCACCGGCAATGAATTTTCGAGTTCGACGTATCGGTCTCTAATTCGTTTCGTAATCGGCGTCAATGACGTCATCATCGTCATCATCATCTTCTTCCTCTTCTGATGACGGTCCGGGTCCTTGCTGAGCTCCGGCCCCGGCTGCAGCACCACCGGCAGGACCACCCGGTCCACCAGCTGCTCCGGCTCCAGGACCAGCCGCACCAGGCCCGGGACCCCCTGGACCCTGTTGAGATACATCTTCATACATTTCCTCGGCGGCCTCGTGACTGACCCGCTCGGCCTCTTCGATGGCCTCTTCGATCTGATCAACGTCGTCTTCTTCCATTACCTCACGAAGCTCATCAACCGCATTTTGCAACTTCTCCTCGGTGTCCGCATCGTAATCCTGTTCTTCGATGTTATCCTCGATGCGGTATGCAATCTGATCGGCTTTATTTCGGGCTTCGACGAGCTCACGTTTGCGACGATCCTCTTCTTCGTACTCCTGAGCTTCGTCCACCATCTGCTCGATGTCCTCCTCGTCGAGACCGGAGGAAGATTGCACTTCAATGGATTCCTCCTTACCGGATCCCTTGTCCTTCGCGGAGACATTCAGAATACCGTCCGCGTCGATGTCAAAGGTGACTTCAATCTGAGGGACCCCTCGCGGTGCCGGCGGAATTCCCGTTAATCGAAAGCGATCAAGCGTCCGATTGTCTTCCGCCATTTCACGCTCCCCCTGCAGAACGTGAATTTCCACCTCAGTCTGATTATCTTCCGCCGTGGAAAAGGTCTCCTTCTCGCTGGTCGGAATCGTGGTATTCCGCTCGATGAGTTTGGTTGTCACCCCACCGAGGGTCTCGATTCCAAGAGAAAGTGGTGTCACGTCAAGCAGAAGGACGTCTTCTTCTTCACCACCAAGTACACCACCCTGAACCGCTGCTCCGACAGCAACGACTTCGTCCGGGTTGACGGACTTGTTCGCTTCGATACCGAAGAAGTCTTCAACGGTCTCCTGAACAAGAGGCACCCGAGTAGAGCCGCCGACGAGAATGACCTCATCGACATCGTTTGCATCCCATTCCGCATCTTTCAGTACCTGCTTGCAAGGACCAAGTGTATCCTGCACGCGGTCTTCGATTAACTGTTCAAATGTGGCTCTGGTCACTTTTTGCTGCAGGTGTTTTGCACCGGACGAGTCCGCGGTAATAAACGGTAAATTAATTTCCGTCTGTTTGGAGGCACTGAGTTCACACTTCGCTTTTTCACAGGCCTCTTTCAGACGCTGAAGCGCCATCTTGTCGTCACGAACATCTATACCGGATTCCTTCTCGTATTCATCCGCTACATGATTGATAAGAGCATCATCAAAGTCATCCCCTCCGAGATGTGTGTCTCCAGCCGTCGCCACCACTTCTACCACGTTGTCACCAACTTCAAGAAGGCTGATATCGAACGTACCACCTCCGAGGTCGTATACGGCAATACGCTCATCCTTCTGCTTGTCGAGGCCGTAGGCAAGCGCGGCGGCCGTTGGTTCGTTAATAATACGTTTGACCTCAAGTCCGGCTATTTTTCCAGCTTCCTTTGTCGCCTGTCGCTGTGAGTCATTGAAGTAAGCCGGTACGGTGATAACCGCTTCATCGACTTCTTCTCCGAGGTAATCCTCGGCCTGTTCCTTCAGATAGCGGAGGATCATTCCCGAAATTTCCTGTGGCGTGTACTCCTCGTCATTCACCTTGACTTTTACCGGGTCACTCCCACTGCCTTCAACATCGTAGGACACCATCGACTTTTCCTGGTCAACCTCCGTCGCCCGGCGTCCCATGAACCGTTTGATGGAGTAAATCGTATTCTGGGGATTCGTCACCCGCTGATTCTTTGCTGGTTGTCCGACAAGGCGTTCGCCGTCATCTGTAAAAGCAACCATGGAAGGGGTTGTTCGATTTCCCTCCTTGTTCGTAATAATGGTTGATTCGCCTCCTTCGTGTACCGCAACGACCGAGTTCGTCGTACCGAGATCGATTCCAATAATTTTACCCATGATTTCTTTTACAATCGAATTTCAGGTGATAAATAGATAGCTCAAATCCATCATTTCAATTTATTGAAAGCAATTTATATGCCAGAATTTGAAAACGTCCTGAATGCGGGGGTTTGATGGAGTATGTTTCTAAATTCGGTACAGAACGCCCATACCGGTCGATTATGGGAGAGACATTCTGACGATAGGGAAAATACAGACCGGACAAACTGACACACCGTGCCTGACAGAGTAGACCCCTGTGAAGGGATAGGAAACGGTCCAACAGCCGATAACCGTCAGCTAACTCTCCGCATTACAAAAAACGGACGGGAGAACAACGTATCCGGCATTGCAGCAACGAAAGTGGGTATGAATCCAAATTCACCATGAAGCCCTGATTTTCCTGAACCGGGACCACACCGGCAACCGTCAGGCATACTGGTCAAGGATTTCGTTGAACTCCTCTTCATCCGGACGCATGTTCTCAGGATCCTGATCAACGAGGTGTGTATCTCCTTCGTCATAATACCGCTCGTGATGAGGAGCTCGATCCTCGTTTACGTAAAGCAGCCCAAGGGGAATTTTTCCATCCTTACGCTTCTGGTTCCAGAGGGACTGAGCCTTTAACTTATCCGTTGGGTCGTATTCCGGATGATCCTCAATATTTTCGAACTGCAGACGGAACCGCTGTCCGAAATTTTCAACAGTCAACTTATCCGTTTCAATCTCCTTCTCATCCGGATAATACTCTTCTACGTTCACCATGCTAAAATCAGGAAGCTGTTCCTGATGCTGTGCTCCATACTTGTAACTGTGATGGGATCCATCGTGGTCGTTGAATTTCACACAGGGACTCATGACATCGATGTAAGCAAGCCCATCGTGAAGAATACCGGCTTTTATCTGCTCCACAAGCAACTGTCGATTAGCCGAAAACCCTTTCGCCACAAAGGTTGCGCCGCTGGAGAGCGCAATATTCACCCCGTCGACAGGAGGAATTCCACTTGTTTGACCATACTTATTGGGACTATCCTCCTCAGTAGTCGGAGAAAACTGCCCTTTCGTTAACCCATACGTTCCGTTGTTTTCACATATATACACCATATCCAGATTGGTTCTCATAAGAGCCACCGCCTTCCCTGCACCAATAGCCCAGGAATCACCGTCCCCACTGATGACAGCTGTGGTTTGATCCGGGTTAGCGAGGTTGGCGCCGATGGCCACTGGTGTTGCACACCCATGAAGGGTATGAATGGCATACGACTCCACCTCTGCAATGGTTTTCCCACTACAACCGATCCCCCCCACAACATTCAGCTCTTCCGGTGGAATCTGAAGTTCGTACGCCGCCTGCTTCAGAGCGGATGTGATCGGATTGTGTCCGCATCCCGGACAGAGTC
>CAZQNZ010000006.1:0-42120 GCA_964594615.1 uncultured Planctomycetia bacterium | reverse complement strand
TCCCCCAGCGAAAGCAAAAAGGAGGAACATCAAACTTCCGAGAGATATATGTTTTTGCACTGTTGTTTATCGTGTAATTGTGATTCAGTTGGTTTGAACGCCGATATATCATACTTTTGGAACTGTCACGACTTTTCAATAACCCGTCCAGAATCCTGAGACTTGATGGTGATGCACTGAAAGAAGTTCTCCTGTCAGTTTATATGTTCGTCTGGTTTAAATCCTCTGAAAATTTCGATAACATATTGTATTCATCGGTTGACCTCTGGGGCTACTTTCTTTTTTTGAAGTGGCCTGTAACAGCACGGGTTATTTTATCACCTGTTAGCGGATCAGAAAACGGCATTTCACCGTCTTTCCATTACATGAAATTTTAAGCTCCCTCTCACAGGTGAGTATGACCATACATCGAACGGGCTATTCATGACCGAAATTGACATTCTAATTTGTAAATTCTGAGGTGCACGCTATGCAACAGCTTGTTGAGGACATACAGGAAGATTACTTCAAAGATGGGATTCCGGACTTCGACGTGGGAGATACGATTCAGGTCCACGTTATCATCAGCGAAGGTGGAGCGAAGCGAACCCAGCGATTTGAGGGATACGTAACTGCTCGTAAGGGAGACGGGCTCGACGAAACGTTTACCGTCCGGAAAATGGTTCAAGGAGAAGGCGTTGAGCGTGTGTTCCCGCTCCATAGCCCTAAGATTGATCGAATTGAGAAAGTACAATCCGGTCGAGTTCGACGCTCCAAACTGTATTACCTATCTGAACAAAAAGGGAAAGCAGCTGAAATTCGAAAGGATCTTGACGAACGAGAGGAGGAAGAGGAGGATCCCACCGCTGAAGACACTCAAAAAAATACAGATGCGGAGGG
This sequence comes from uncultured Planctomycetia bacterium, assembly GCA_964594615.1. Classification (GTDB taxonomy): domain Bacteria; phylum Planctomycetota; class MHYJ01; order CAYXQY01; family CAYXQY01; genus CAYXQY01. Next base: position 41,241 of record CAZQNZ010000006.1, on the reverse strand, counting down.
GGATTCCAGCAAAGACACTGCGGAAGAAGCGGGAACAGATGATTCGCTGGAAGCGTCGGAACAGGCAGATGAAGACGCCGAATCGCCCGAGCAGGAGGAAGAAACGGATGATTCCAAAGGAGAACAGGCTTGATCCCCTCTGGTGTCTGATGTGCTCACATAACACCTTTAGAATATCACAGTAGAACTCTAAACCTCCCGAACAATTCTATTCGATAACACAATTGGGACCATCTCTTATATTATTCGAGTATCTATTGAACGCAGCCAGGGACGGTTGTCTGAAACCTCTACATCCACAGGCTCACTCTACGCCGCTTTTCAAGTTCCGCTGAAAACCTATGAGTGATGCGGATCGAGTCACCTCGGGCGAGGCCTTCGAAGAAGAAGTTGACTTTGAGAAAGCCATTCGCCCTTCGACGTTCGACGAGTTTATCGGCCAGGAAGAGGTCGTCCATAACTTGAACGTCTATATTGAAGCAGCTCAGGAACGGGGGGAACCGGTAGACCACATCATCCTCTCGGGTCCCCCGGGTCTTGGTAAGACCACACTCGCCCGGATGATTGCGAATGAAACCAATGCTGAGTTTCACAACACTTCCGGACCCATCCTTGAGAAAGCCGGAGATCTAGCGGGTATCCTGACCAACCTGGAGTTCGGGGATGTGTTGTTCATCGATGAGATCCATCGCCTTTCCAAAGATGTTGAGGAATATTTATATTCGGCGATGGAGGATTATGAGATCGATATCATTATCGACAGCGGTCCACACGCCCGCTCCGTCTCGCTGGATCTACCGCAATTCACCATGATCGGTGCTACCACTCGAATGGGACTTCTCACCTCTGCTCTCCGGTCACGTTTTGGTGTGCGTGAAAAAATACAATATTATCCTCCAGAAGAACTCAAGCGCATCATCAAACGGGCGGCTCGGATATTGGATGTCGAAATCACAGACGAAGCAGCTCGCCAGATCTCAGAACGTGCACGGGGAACCCCTCGTGTCGCCAATCGTTTTCTCCGCCGGATTCGAGATCTGGCTCAGCTTGAATCCGACAACCGCATTTCGGAGGAAATTGCCGAGGAGGGGCTCCGGATGTTGGATGTAGACCCGAATGGACTGCAGGAAACGGACCGGGAAATTTTATCCATCCTCGTCGAACACAACGGAGGCCCCTGTGGTGTAAAGACCATCTCCGCTGCTATCGGGGAGGAAACCGGTACCATCGAAGAGGTGCACGAACCGTACCTGATCAGACAGGGATTTTTGAGAAAGACGTCCAGGGGCCGTGAACTTACCCGTAAAGGGATGGAGTACATGGGGATGAATCCGGAAAATGCTTCGTCTCGACTCTTTTCCTCCTCCGGTGAATAATGGAGATCAAGGGGCTTTCCGGATCGGTTCAGAGAGCGCTCCAGTCCCTGTCCCGACCCTGTCAATACCTGTTCCCCGGTCCCGATCAATCCGATACCGGTTCATTGTCCCGGAGTATCCTGCTGATCGGTTCTGAATTAGATCATTCGGTGTACGATGATCCCGGGTTTCACCGAACGTACAGGCTGTTCGAACAGACGCCGGATCATCACGTGGAACATTTCATACATCCTGAAACGGACTACTTTCGGATGACCCGTGAGCACGACGTAGCTCCCTGGGCACTGGAATCGAGACGCTCGATTTTTTCCTTTCCACTCTGGATATGCCCCCTCTCATGGCCCGGTGCCTGGTTGTCGATGCAACAACTCCTGAAACAGCTGAAACGCTATGATCAATTTGATGAGACCGCTCCAGTGATCTTGTTGATCACGCCTGACTCATTTCCCTTCAATGAACGGGCTGCTGAGGACGTCGACGTAACACTGACCAGAACAGGTCTGCCCAGCGATCCGGAAGCGCTAAACACAATGACAAACCATCTCCTTAGCAAAAAAACGCTTCCGAACTTGGTCGACCCCGATTATTCTCAACACAAAACTCCCGAGAAGCAGAAATTCACTCCAGAGGTGGCCGCCCCATTAACCGCACTTCAGCCGACGTCACCGGACCGGTGCTGGATTGGACACATCGAGTCGTTCGACCGGAATCACTCGCTTCAGGGATCAACCTGGCCCACTTTCTCATATCCAGACCCGAAACTCACGTTAAAGGTCGTGGAGAAGGTGATCGATCGAATCGGGGTACAATGCGTTGAGCTTGGCCCGGTATCTCCTTCAGAGGATCTTCAGCAGCGTGCCTGGCAACTTGAATTCCTTGAACGTTTTCAGGCGAAATGGGGGGACCGCCCCATCTGTTATCAGCTCGACAATCCCCGACCTGATCATGCGGTCTGGGCATACGACCACCTTCTTAAGCGCTACAATCACACCCCTTTGCAGGTGCACCTGGGTTCTCCGGAGGAACAGGCCCTCTCCCGGTCCAGTGAAGATCAAATTGAGAACTGGCTAACGCATTTTTTATCCTGCGGGGGTCCGAAAATGGAATTTAGCGTGGACTTTAACGGAACGGCCAAAAGCGTCTCAAAAATTGAGCAACTGTGCGAAAGAATTCAATCCGTCAATCAACAGCATATCGAGGGAAAAGGTCAGCTCCGTGTTTTTCTCCAGCCTCGCCTCTCGGATGTATCCGACTGGAAACCAACGGACGAATGGCTTCGACCCACGAAGCAGCTTCAAAAGAAATTTGAAACCGACCTCCTCCAGATCAAACTGGATCTCCCTGATCAGTACAAGAATTTGTGGCAGTTAAACGGCGTCTGAGTTACCACGTAGAATCCTGGGAGCAAAACTGCATTTCAGCAAAATTGAACCGATCATGAGTGCCCGTGGATACGAATGACTTGTTTTCCGAAAATATATCCCATAGATTGTTCCGCTTGATCATTTCATTTTCTTATTATGCTTTCTTCCACATCCATGACAGACGTAAGTGATAAACAGATCGCCGTTCTGGGCGTCGGTATGATTGGAGGAACCCTGGTCGAACGACTGACCGCAAGCAATCAGGTGAAACCCTCGAACATCACCGGGTCCACCGCGCATGAAGATACGGCCGAGGAGGTAGCTGACAAATACGGAATTCAAACCACCACCGATAATCGAGAGCTGGTGAAGGATAAGGATGTCGTCATTCTCGCCGTCGAACCACAGTATATCGGAGACGTGCTTGACGAGATTCACGACGTACTTACCACCGACCAGGTGGTCATCAGCATCGCCGCTGCTACGTCAACCGAATCCCTTGAAAAGAAACTACAAAAACCAATTCCAGTCATACGCGGAATGCCCAATACACCGGTACTTGTCAATGAAGGAATGACGGTCCTCTATGGAGGAAAACATACTACGGAAGAACACCTGCAGCTTGCGGAGGACATCTTCAAAACCACTGGTAACGTAGAAATCATCGACCGCGAAGACCTGATGGACGCCGTGACAGCGATGTCCGGAAGCGGCCCGGCATACACGTATATTTTCATAGAAGCACTGGCTGAAGCGGGTGTGAAAGTGGGCCTTCCCCGAGACCTGGCCACCACCCTTGCCGCTCAGGCAGTGACGGGTGGTTCGAAGATGGTACTGGAAACCGAAAAACATCCGGCCCTGCTGAAGGATCAAGTGACCACCCCTGCCGGCGTAACCGTTGATGGTTTAATGGAACTGGAAGACGGTGGCCTTCGGGTCACCCTGATCAAAGCGGTGAGTCGGGCCACCGAAAAATCCAAAGAGGTATCAGGAAACGAGGACTGAATCTGTTAGGGTCTCCACCTCCATCAAAGGATGTTTCTAGAGCGAAAAATGATCGGTTTCACAGCATCTTCCCAAGTAAGAAAAAACACGACCGGGTAAGGAATCGGAAAAATATCAAATCATCAGCTGTTGGAATACACGAACAAGCGCCAGGTCAAATTCGATGAAAGCAAGTCAAATCAAACGTTCCATCACGCAGATCCTCAGCTGATTATAATATCATGAAATGGGTCATTCGAAAATATACAGGTACCATAACACTTTTCCTGACAATTTCCGGATACGTGCTAGTGGTGGGTTCACTATACCTATCCTCGTTTTCTGCACTTTATCCAGACATTGGTCTTGAGACCGTAAACTGGCTCTCTCACCTGATAGCAGGAAACAACCTGGTTGCCATGTCCTGCTTGATCGTCGGATGGATCTATATTCGTAATGGAGACACGGAACGCCATCCGAAATGGATGACGGCCGGATTCATGCTCATCATGGTATTTCTCGGGATGTATCTCGTAAAAACAGGGGGGGGAGGTCGAAAGGAATTTGTCGGTTCCTGGATACCGAAAATGATTTATCTTTCGATGCTGGGGGTTCATATCATTCTGTCAATTTTTTCCGTTCCCCTTGTGTTGTACACCCTGTTGCTGGGGGCTTCCAATTCTATTTCCAACGTTCCTTCCACTTCACATGCAGCCGTGGGTCGCTACGCAGCGGGCTCCTGGATCATCAGTCTATTCCTGGGTCTCATCGCTTATATCATGCTGAATCACATCTATGCCTTCGAATTTGTAGCAAGGTAACCTCGAAAAGACACCCAAGTCTCACAAAAATGATCTACTTCCATTTTAAGGCCGAGGCATAACTGGTACAATTAAATTAACCATCATTCATTAAAAATCCCCAATCATGAACGAGTACACTCGCCATAAATCCGTGTATCCCATCGGAGTGGTTCAAAATTTAACCGGCCTCAGCAAACGTCAGATCCGGTATTACGAAGAAACCGAACTGGTGATCCCTGATCGAACATCCGGTAACCAGCGCATGTACAGCCTTGTAGACGTAGAACGACTTCTTCGTGTAAAAAAATTGATTGAGCGGGGAATGAATATCGAAGAGGTGAAATCTCATTTTGCCAAGCGGGAAGAGCGGGAAGTAGAATCAAATACCCTTCCACGGCTGGAAGAACTCGCCCAGAACAGCGATTTACGGGCGAAGTTCCAAAAGGAGTTTCAAACGAGGTCCAGGAATCAATCGTCCGAAAATACCCGTTCTCGCGATCACCATGCCACGCCCTCCGATCGGCCTCCTGAAAATACACCGGGCGACCTTCAATCTCTTTACCCCGTGCATGATCGAGCAGAACTGGTGTCCAGTATCATCAAACGTCGCCAGAAACGGGACAAAGAAACGGAGGAAGACCAATAAAAAGTTTGAAGATCTCCCCGAAGGAACAAGCCCTTGGGTGGCTTTTTCAGCGGTAACGCTGCTCGGCGAAATCAATGAGTTGTTCAATCTGGCCCACTGCCTCGTGATTGCCGAGGCCCTTCAGTTCTTCACGGGCTTTATTGAGATACTCGCCGGCGTAGCGGGATTTTCCATCAAGCAAATCATACTTCGACAGCCACTCCGTGAACGCTTCCCGGAGTAAGCGACGCTCCTGAACGTCATCCTCCGATACGTGATCTGCTGTGCCCTCCCCTTCCCGACCGTATGAACGGATCAGATCGACGGCCTCTTGTTTTTCCTCCGGCTCCATTTTTGAAAATAGCTCCAGAACAGGTAGAGTGAGCTTGCCCTTGTGCAAATCAGTACCAAGACTTTTCCCCACCAGATCCTCCTCACCGATAAGATCGAGGTAATCGTCTACAATCTGAAAGGCCATTCCGAAGCTCGTACCGAATCGCTGGAAAGCATCAATCGTTTCCTGGTCCGCCCTGTTGATGGTGGCTCCAAGTTCACCGCAGGCAGCAAATAGAGAAGCTGTTTTCAGACGTATAAATTCAAGATACGTTGTCTCATCAAGATCATAGTTGAACTTATTGCCCGTCTGCCAGATCTCTCCCTTACATACATCTCGCGCTGTATTCGACAGAATCATCCTCACGTCTTTCCGCTCAAGTTCGACGGTTAGGATATATGCATTTGAAAAAATAAAATCTCCGAACAGCACAGCAAGTTCATTTCCAAATTTCTCGTTAACGGTAATATGCTGTCGTCGGAATTCCCCCTGGTCAAGGACATCATCATGCACGAGGGTAGCTGCATGAATCAATTCCAGAATGGCTCCAACCTGCAAATGGGTTTCCGAAATACCGCCGGTCGCCCGAGCAGAAAGGAGTAAGAGTAGTGGACGCATTCGTTTGCCTCGCGTGGTAGTGTTGGCACTGACGGCCGCTTCCAGGATCGGATTATCCGGCATGAGTTGATCGTTCATCAACTCATCGATCCGCTCAAGCTCTTCACTGAAAGGAGCCCGCAAATCCTCCAGTGAGATGGGATCTGAGGTTTGTCCGATATCGGAACCGGATGCTGGCATGGTGTAGATTTTGGAAGGAGTTCGTTTGATGAGAAAAAGGGATGGGCGGTCCAGCAACTCCGCATGTACGTCCGTGTACGTTGTGAAGTCCGAATCTACAACGCGGTGAGTTTGAAGAAGCCGATGAAGCGATGCGACCTACTCATACGGAGACTTAATATCGTATCATGATATCATTTGTCTCCGTCATGTTCAAAGATTCATGCGACATCAACCATGTCAATCACGTTTCTGCTTCGCATCACCGGATGTACGTTTTGTTGAAGGAAGATCCTCTTCCGTAATGTCAAATACGAGTTTCTTGTGGTTAAAGTTTTGTTGTATAGCTTTCCGTCGTTGTTCAAGCTCGTTGTTTACATAGGACTGCTCCTGACGAATGCGCTCAAGGAACAACTTGGCCTGATCCGCTGCAACGGTGTCCGGGTGTTTGCTGCGAAGCTCCTTCAGAGTTTGTACGGCCTGATTGTACTGTTGAGCCATGTAGTGTGCATCTGCGAGATGTAATCGAAACCATGGCGTCAGGTGCTCGAACTCACTGTATTTTGATAATTTTGCCTGTATACGCTTGATACGCTCTTCGGAATTCCCCTCCGATTGATCAAACCCCGTGACAACCTCACCAAATGCCTGATGAGCACGCTTTTGCTTTGCACTGGTTGCTCGGGATCTCATCATGAACAATACGGTGGCGGCCACGAAAATGGTCAGGACAAGCAGTAGACTGTTTCGGTGTTCTTTGATCCAGAACCAGAGATCTTCCGCTACATAGGACTGACCGTCATCCCGATTGGGCTTTGCTCCGGTGGTGGGTGATTTGCGCGCCATATCGTATTATCCTCCGTTGTCGATCGGTTCAATTTCGATGACAATTTTGGACGTCTTCTTCAGTCGTCTTTTTTTCGTTGTTGGTAACTCATCGATGTTGATCTTGCAGAGCTCATTCGAACTAATAAAGTGCAGATTGCCTTTTCCTTCCACGTCATACTCCGAATTCTCCCACCCATATTTCATATTCTTTCGAAAGAATTGATCAAGATAACCAACACTTTCATCTGATAGGTAAACGTATCGGGCAACCCGTGCCTTGCGCCCAGCAGGATAATGCGTGTAGGACACAGACGGTTGAATTTCCGCCTCGTCCGGAACCGGAATATCCCGGGGCTGTTCCACATTGGCATTCTCCTTATAATTTTGCGGGTATCCAAACTCCCGGTGCATCCACTGACAGGAAATAAGACCCGCCATCACTCCGAACAAAACCAAAAATCCAATCTGGCGTAGTATAGGGTTTTTGAACATTTTTTTCTGCATTCGAGGTGGAGATAAGTAAAACGATCGTAGACTTATAAGTTGTTTTTCATCCTTATCAGGAGAACTCTTCGGTGGTGGAGGCGTGCGGTTCTTACCGATGTACTGAGCAAAATTATTTTTCACCAAGATTCACAGAGGTAGAGAACCGTCGCTTTTCCACTTCTTCCATGATGGTGATATTACCCGTCACGAGGATAATGATCCGGAAACGATCTTCGAATTTTTGATCCTCACTTCCGAGAAACCCGGCGACCGGAATATCACTCAGTACCGGCACATCCGATTTCCGGCTGGAATCAGTGACGGCGGTGACCCCGCCGACCATCAGCGTACCCCCATCCGGAATAGCAACGGTGGTCCGAACTGTCTTCCGCTCAACAGTGGGTACCTGAATCGTTGCCTCTACCGGTATCACTGCAATGGTCCCTGTCCCCCCACCAATACTCGTCGCACCGATCAACGTCGTGAACTCCTCAAAGGGTCCGGGAACATCAGGCGAACGGTCGATGAGATCCGTGATCGTGGGTCGAAGTTCGAGGGTGATGTATCGGCGATCTGCACTGACAATCGGTCGGACGTCAAGAATAAATCCATTGTCGTTGACAACGCCGATCTCCGGATCCGGTGAAACCGTATCCGTAGCCGTCTGAGGTTCCACATCCTTGATGTAAGCAATCTGGCGTGACACCGTTACATTTCCGCGCTGGGTGTTGAATAGCGTCAGTTGCGGGGCAACCACCTGTTGTGAACGACTATCCTGTTTGACAGCATTGATGATCGCGTTAACGGAGATGTCGTTGAGTATCGAAAATTCAAGTGTGCCCCCCGCACCATCCGCAACGATCTCGGCAGGGGAGAGCGACTGGAACGACCCTCCGGGAATGGGTCCGAAGCCATGGGACGAGTGCCCCTGCAGACTCTGAGAGGTAGAGCCAGACGTATTGTTGCCCAGAATTCCCCGGGTGGGGGTCCCAACGGTCTGCACATTCGACCCTGACCCCACAGATGTCTGTGTGGGTGACGTCCCGGCAAATGGTGCGTTTAACGCATCATTCACACTGGACCCAAAGAATTCACCAATCGTGGGGCCCGCATCTGCAAACTCGACACCAATCTGTTCAAGCAACGTAGATCGTACCTCAAGAAATCGGGCCTCAACCGTAACGATAATGCCGGTGGAACGACGGATATTTTCCAGCAGCCGAAGCACCTGGTCGTGGACCTCCGGCGTATTTCTGACCAGTAACAACCCATTGGAGACCTCTACCTGCGCTCCGGACTTCTGCCAGGTTTGAGGAGACACAACCTGCTGTATAAGCTCCACCAGTTGCTCGCCGGTGAAGGCCGTTTGAGACTCTTCCTCTTCTTCTCCTCCCCCACCAAGTCCAGCCCCCGAGCTGAGACCGGCTTGCCCCCCTTCGTCATCCTGAGAACCAAGCTGAAACGTCGGCGAAGGAAAATCTCGAAGCCGAAAATTGAGATCCTTTACCTGATACATGTCGAACACAATCTGCTTTTCGGCTTCCTGACTCGTGATAAGCAACGTGCATTCACGAAAATCGTACCCAAGGTTTTCCGAACCCAAAACGATCTGCAGTCCCTTGTAAGCACTCACCTGGTCCTGGGTCAGGTTGATACTGACACTGATCTCACCCGGCTGCTGGACATTCTGACGGTCGATAATCAGATTGACGCCCACTCGCTCTCGAAAAAAGTCCAGCACGGAGGGAAGAGGGGTTTCCTGAAACTCAATGCTGATCTGCGTGTTCTTTAGCTTATTGATAATCTCCTGCTCACATTCCTTCAACTGTTCTTCGTCCCGTCGGATGCCTTTGGGCTCTCGGTTCTTGATTTCATTCCACTTCTCCCGATCCGGAAACTCGACGATTTTCGACTGACCAACCAGTTCCTTCCTCACGTCCCGCATGGTTTCACGAAATTCCCGCTTTGATCGCCGAGCAATATCCCGTCGTGTTTGACGGTGTCGCATGCGCCAGGCAATCCGCTTCAGCTTTTGAATCTGATCCACCGTCGGATCAATCTGTTTTGCTTCCTCCAGCAACTGCTCGACTTCCGCGTACTTCTTTTCTTTAAAAAGTTCGCGTGCTTGCTCAAGAAGCTTCTTCACTCGTTCCTTGCGGCTTTTCTTTCGTTCAAATTCCTCCTTTTCAGCCATCTTCTGTATGGCACGCTGTCGACGCAGTTTTTGTTCCTGTTGTTGGTTCTCCAGTTGTGAACGAGCGTCTGAGAGAAACTGCTTTGTTTCCTCCTGTAACCCTTTCATGTCCGGGCTCTGTACGGGCATGTACTGGAGACGGCTCTTGACCTCTTCGAATTTGTTAACGGCCGTTTCATAATCACCATTCTCAAACGCTTGCTTCCCCTCCTTGAAAGCAAGCTGTGTCATGTGCTTTTGCTGCTCTTCTACTGCATCCCACTTCGTCAGGAGCTGTTTACCACTGCCCCGCTCGAGCTCACCAAGCTGAACAAGTACCTTTCGAAGCAAGTCGGACGCTTCGTCGTGTCCGGGTTGCAGGGACAACGCTTGTTCTAACTCTTCCTTGGCCTGCTCATAATTCCCATTACGCATCGCCTTTCGGGCCGAGTGGACGTACACATCCACCTTCTCATCGGACACCTCGGCTTGCTCACTTGCCTCTTCCATCCGCTCTTCCCAGGACCGGTTGGGACTCGACTCATCGGCCCCGCTCAGTTTCGTCTCTGAATCAGGATTCGCGGAAACGGTTTCATTGCCTCCGTCCACTCCTTCATTCGTGCCTGTATCCGTTGTTTGGCATGCTGAGAAGACGAAAGCGATCGAAATCGCAACAATGGTGGACAAAATCGTTTTTGATTGACACATGACGAGAGCTGTTTAACCTCCTTATCCTCCGGGTTAACGTTCGAATAATCGATTGAATGTTATCAGAACAGATATTCGGTTTCCACCTGCGTACTTAAACGTGTTTTCAACGATGATCAGCCGTACAGGAACCTTGAATTCCTTAAGTGATTCGACGAAAGCCCTCAATCATCGAACGTCGTATCGAGGCTTTAAAGATCACCTTTAATTGTTGGCGTCCTGATCCGTCGTCGATTCCTGAGATTCGCCATTATCTGTGGACTCGCTTGCTTCAGAACCACCGGTCGAAGGACCGTCACCCGACTGTCCTTCTTCCTGTTTCACCCGATACTGCTGGGGAACAGGAGTCCCGAATACCTCGTCAGCATACACTCGGTACGTGTCAAACTGTAGATCACTGCGCTGCCAGGGGGGTGTCGGCCCTTGAATTCGGTTCGAAAACTCCTTCTCGCTCCCACTCCATAACTCGTATGTACTCCCTTTCTGATCCGTGTATATCACCCGTGGTCGTTTCACGTTCTCCTTTCGAACAACCCCCACGTTCTTTTCCGAGTTATCTTGCCAGTCGGAATCTCCCACCAGCGTGAAATAGGTATAGGTAGCATCGTTCTGAATTTCCTTCAACGTAAACGGTGTACTGAACTCACCTTCACCGATTCGGTCTCCTTCCTCCACCCAGTAGCCCTCTTCTTCCGATACGTTTCCCTCCAGGGAGAGTTTTTGAACCTGGATCAGAACCGAATCCTGACCGATACTTTTCAAAACCAGTTCAATCGAACTTCTGGCTTCAGCCGTGACAACGTTGCTGTATTTGCGGTCTTTCATGAACTCAGCGTCGTCCGGCTCACATGATTGATCCCCCTTTCCGACGCGAACACGATATTCATACGGTGTTCGGGGATCCACGTCGGAATCTGAAAAGCTGGTTTCTTCTGTCCCATCAAACGAAAAGACGGTCGACCATGCATCGTCCCCGGCCTGGCGACGCTGCACGTCAACAGTCCCGGGCTCGACTGAAATAACACCCTGTTCCTCAGGGACCTCTGCAAAACTCCACTGCAAAGATATACGACCAATCTGTCCTTCGATCTGAAACTGTGCGATACCGGGAAAGACACATCGTCGATCAGGAGCACGATCCAGTACCGGACGTACCAGAACCGGCATCTGAATGGCAAAATCTTTCCCTTTCGGGATTCGACCGAGCGGTGCCCACTGCTCAGACAACCTCTCCGAGAAGCCGGGGTCTGAAACCGTCGATTCCGGTGATCGCTTCAGCTGCTCCTGCACACGATTCACCGTCTGTGTAATTTTACGATCATCGGAGGTCTCCTGCACATCAAGATAAATTCTGTATACGGCCAGACCAACGAGAACAAGGGAGAAGAAACAAATCAGTTTTTCCCAATTCTGCTGCAAAGTATTCATCAGTTATTTCCACCCAGAAAGCCATTAAATTCCTCTTCGGTATAGAAAGGCTGAAACACCTCTTGTAGCTGCGCACTCTCGTAACCGGCCTCTTTGAGAAGTGAGATGAGCGTCGGTTCATGAGGGTCAAACACAGTGATGGCAATTTCCAGTTTCACATTTGATGGCTGATGAAGGTCCGCAGGAAGATTCGTCTCGCCGGGTTGCCAATTTTCGAGATCCCCCGAGACCTTCGAGGGATAAGCGAACTGGGCCCTCTCATTGTCACCGATGATCCCGGCAAGAATCTGAGGGGTGGTCCGTTGTTTGACCAATCGATAATTGCGCACCTGCAACATCAGATTCGGAACGTTCTTCTCCCCGGTATCTACCTGTAAAAACCGGGCTAGAAGGTCTCCTATATTCTCCGGTGGTAGGATCACGTCACACGTAACGATATAGCGTTGCAGCAATTCCTGCCCATCAATGATGGTGATCGGATCCGGTTGATCGGCGAACCCCAAGTCCTGAAACGAAACGGCCTCCGCCGAAATCATGTCCTCTATGAGCCGCTTAATGACCCAGAATCGCTTCTGCGATTTTTGCATGTTCTCCGTGGGATCATCCGGCCAATCAATCCGCTGCTCATCCTCATCGCCGCCTCCCCCGAGGAACGAGCTGTCCCCTTCCTGCTCAATGGGTGGTAGCTGTTGATCTGCTCGGCTGCTGATCTTCTCCCGCTCCTCCTGATATATACTTTCGAAGAACCCGGGACTTGGAAAACGTTTCTCACCAAACCAGGACTCGATTCCTTTCCCGAGTTCCAGCAGCCGCTCTGATAGCTGGCCTATGTCCTCCTGATGCATCTGCTCCTTTTTCCTCAATCGGTCGATCAGTTCCCGGGGAGGAATTGGGGCTTCGTCATCCGGTTTCTGTTGAGATGCTTGAACCTTCGAATTCAGATCATTGATCGCCGTATTAATCTGTTCTTTTTCCCTGGTTAGAGGTGTACTGAAGTACACGTAACCCGTTATTCCGACAAGAACCACAAGAATGCCGGTTATGCTGCTCCAGAATGCATTTTCACGTATCCAGTTCATGTCATCCCATCCGAAACGATATTAGTAACGATCAACTACCCTGCTCACCAGGATCCACTTTCAACTCTAACTGTTTCGATCCCCCCTCAAATCGCACTTTCCAGATCCGAAAATGCTGCTCCAGGTCAAAATCGGCACCACTTCCAGTTTCCTGATCTGCATATGGAGAAGTAAGCTGATTGGCCTCTCCTTCACTGGAAACTCCGGTGTTCCGAGTATCTTTGAAGTTAAATGAGCTAGAAAGTGGCTCGTAGATGTTTTGACGAACAAAGTTGAGCCCATCGACACGAGAATCCCTTCGGAAGATTCCACAGAACACCTCAACGGTCGTGTTCTCCTCCCCCTGAGCATAATCCACACCAAGGATGTAAAGGAACCTCTTCTCGATTTCTTTCGCCTTCGTATATACTGAACGCCATTGCTCACTAAGTTGATCGGGATCCAGTCGACGAAATTCGGCATAGGTCGCAGGCAAGTCCGAGTCCTTAACAGCTTCTTTCAAATAAGGAAGCAGTTCCTTGTTAAGCTCGTTGCGCAAAGCCACGTTATCCGGAGTCACCCGCATGAGTTCTTCCCAGAACACAGCGGGGACGTTTCGGTTTGGTACACTGTTCTGCACCTGTCGACCGATTTGTTGGAGCCGCTTGGTACTTGAGTTCTTCTGAAATTCGTCCACTTGCTGTTTGGTGGACGCCACCGCCTTTTGCTGCTCATTCAATTGTTCTAACCATCCACCGTACACGTTATAGCGATACTGCAGGGAGAAAATGTAAAGGAGCGCAGCAAGACCGACAAACACAACAGATAAAATGACGAAAGGTTTCTTTCGTTGAAGCTCCTTCTCCTTCACTACTCGATCCGGCATGAGGTTCATCCGGTTCTTCGTAACCCCCATGCCCTGCAATGCCAGACCCGTTGCAGGTCCAACGCTCATGCCGATCTGATTGAACTGATTCTCATCAAGATCATCGGAGAAGGTGATGTTGTTCAACCTGGACAGCAAGGTCACCGGTAGATCCATGCCATCGGCGACAAACTCCTCAAGTCTGTACGTCCGTGCTCCGCCGCCGGTAAGCATGATCTGTTCAATCGTCGACCCGGAGGACATCGACTTATAATAGCCAACGCTGCGATGCACTTCCTGGATCAACTCCCGATATACGGGTTGCAGCACCTCAAAATACTTTTCGGCTTCCGGGGAATTCTCCATACCCCGCTTGATCTGCTCGGCTTTTTCAAAGCTCACCTCGAATTCCTGCTGAATTGCCCCCGTGAAATCATCCGCCGATACCGGGATGTCCCGAGTCCAGTGTCGATTTCCCTCGATAATCATCAGGTTACAATTGTTCGAACCGAGATCCAGAACAGCCGTCGTTCGGTCGAGTGATCGGTCAAACTGAATAAAATTATAGAGGGCAACGGAGGAAAACTGAATTATATCCGGATCAAGTCCCGCCCTTCTCATGCTGGCCAGGAACTCGTTGACGATTTCCTTTTTGATCGCAAAAATGAGTACCTCGACCCCCCCATCACTTCCTTCCTTTTGGATTTCCTGATAGTCCCAGATGACCTCATTTAAAGGGAAGGGAATGTTCTGTTGGGCTTCATGCCTGACCAGCTCCTCCGTTCGCCCATCGGCTACGGGGGGTAAAGTCGTGAATCGGTTGAACGTGGTGTGGCTGGGAAGGGAAGCTGAAATGACGGCATCATTAAAATCATGACCTTGAGCAAAATCAATTAGCCCCTCCTGCACTTCCGGACGGATGTTTCCCTCCCCTAATCCTTCGGGGGAATTCACACCGAAATCGACGGCATCCACTTCTGTAAGCGTGGGTGAACTTTTACTTCCTTCTAACTTTACCGCCTTCAGTGACGTCGGACTAACGTCGATCCCCCAATACACACTTGCCATCTGTTAACCTATCCTTAAACCGAATTCAAAAATGAAGACAGCGCAGTATCCTCATGTAGTTGTGCCTTCGCTCGTGGCCATGAGAGCTTTACGATCAATTTCCTGAAAAATCTTTCTCACATCCCGCCGGAATTTTTTAATGGCTGACCGCTGTCGCAACAGATAAGCCGGGTGGTAGGTGGGAAGCACGGGCGTGCGATCCTCAAATGAAAACCAGTTGCCTCTCAACTGGCTAATCCCCTTGGAAGACCTCGTTAACCGCTTTGACGCCACTGATCCCATCGTGACAATCACATCCGGACTCACATGACGAATCTGATCTTGCAAGTACGTCTCGCAAGCATTCATTTCTTCCGTCTTCGGGTCCCTGTTCTCAGGAGGTCTGCATTTAACGACATTCGTAATGTATATACATTCTCTATGGATATCAAGATCCTTCAAACACTTATCCATAAACTGACCGGCTCTGCCAACGAATGGTTCGCCCTGTTCATCTTCATTCTGCCCCGGTGCTTCCCCCACAAACATCGCAGGGGCATCCATCGGACCGACCCCAAACACGACCGACTGCCGATTTTCACTAAGTTCGCATTTTACACATCCGCTCGCCCGTTTTCCCACATCCACCAGGGTTTCATCTTGATCGCCCGAGTTACTGTCTGTAGCTGCCATTTTTTATTGCCTCCTTGATACGATCAATGACACGTTTCTCAGCTTGAACCATTTCATTCTGATTCTCGACAACAAAGCCGGCTGCCTGTGCATGCCCCCCTCCACCGAACAATCCAGCGATCTCACCAACATCGTACGTACCCCTGCTTCGCAAACTGCCTTTAATGTGTCCCTGATGTTGACCACCAACTTCGGGATCACGCAACCGTCTTAGAAGCAGCCCAACCTCCACCTTCTTCAACTGCATGACAAGTTGCACGTACGGCTGGGAATCCCACGGCTCCGTACCACAGGTCTGGTAAGCATCCCGGTCCAGCGTGGACCAGGCAAACGGACAATCACTGGCCTCACTCAAATTATCAATTACATACGACATGAGGTCCAGTTCCGATCGCTCGTAATTTTGAAATAATTTCCCGCTCACCTCCTGCGGTTCCACCCCTTTCTCCAGCAACCTGGCTGCGACTTCATGTGACCGAGAAGAGGTCTGGGGGAATGCAAACTGACCTGTATCTGAAACGATGGAGGTGTACAGACACTCCGCTGGATCACGACTGAGTTGGAGGTCCGTACGATCCCAAATCTCAAATACCATTTCCCCCACGGACGAACAGTTCGGAAGAATCCAGTTCACATCACCGAATAAATCATTCGATGCGTGGTGATCGATGTTAATCACCGTCTCACTCTGATCAACGATTGGAGACAGGTCGCCCAGCCGCTCCCTGTTGGCGCAGTCAACGGTAATAAACGTATCATGGTTGCCTGTGATGTTCGCCGTGCCGCATTTAATCTGGTCCGCGCCGGGCAACCAGCTGCAGTGCTGATCCACCCCTCCGTGGTTGGCAATCTCGACCTCACAGCCGATCTTTTTCAACAAAAAAGATAAGCCAAGTTCGGACCCGATCGCATCCGGGTCCGAGCGAACATGCGAGGCCAGTAAGACATGTGAACTTTCATACAGCCCTTCTACGACCTGATTCAGCACGCTGTCGGCTTGAGTCATTTGACCACCTGGCACATGAAATGGAAAGAAACCTTCTTACCCTGCATCAGGCAACCCCTGGGGATCCGCGATTCGTTTAAAACGTCCACGAACAATGCCACCATCCACATCGTTCACTTGAACGCGAAGGATACGGTTGGTCAATTGCTCCGGAGCTCGAAACTTCACGCGCAGGTATCGTGGTGTAAGACCGACGAGTTCCTGATCACCGGAAGCGTAGTGCTCAGCAAGCACGAGCACATCCTCTCCGATGAACTTTTTCTGAAAATCAGTTTCCAGCAGATTGCTCAATCGCTCGAGCTGATCCACCCTGCGGTTGATGACCTCCGGATCGACCTTCGGTTCCATATCCGCTGCCCTCGTCCCTTCTCGGTCACTATACGAAAACACATGTATGCCGGAAAACCCGACTTCCCGGCAGAGGGAAAGGGTCTCATCAAAATCGGCGGTCGTTTCCCCCGGGAACCCTGCGATGACATCGGTCGTTACAGCAGGCCGATCGAGCACCTCGTTCACCAGCTCCATCTTGCTGCGAAACTCTTCTACGTCGTATCGCCGGTTCATTCGCTTCAGGATAAAGTCCGATCCAGACTGCAAGGGCATGTGCAGGTGTGGAACGATACTGGACGACTCTTTCATCGTCTGCAACAAATCACGATGAATTTCATCAGCCTCTACACTACTCAGACGTACTCGAGCAATCTGGCACTCCTCGTCAATACGTTGAAACAACGAGGTAAGGGATACATCAGAGCCAAGGTCCTGTCCATAACAACCAACGTGTATCCCTGTAAGCACCACCTCATTGTACCCCTTTTGCTCCAGTTGCTGAATTTCCTCGATCACCTCATCCGGTGACTTGCTCCGAGGCCGCCCTCGCACGAACGGGATAATGCAAAAGTTGCAGAACAAATTGCAACCATCTTCAATTTTAACCCAGGCTCGGGTATGCCGATCCAGTCCGCTGACTGATTGCTGCACCATCCCCTCCGGATCTGCTGCCTCATCCGGATCCACCTCCCCGGCAATCAGTGCTCCAACTCGGGATTTGTCCACGTGCGGATATACCTCGTCTACGCCATCGATGTCCTGAAGATCATCAGGTGAGTTCTCCGCATAACACCCCACCACCACCAGCCGGGCATCCGGCTGCTCACGAGTAGCTCGGTAGATGGCCTTTCGAGCCTTTCGATCCGCCTGATGAGTGACTGTACACGTGTTCACCACAACCAGATCCGCATCTTCCTCCCCGTTGACCACGTTATAGCCACGATCCATAAGATCTTCCTGGATCGCCTGGGATTCATACTGGTTGACCTTACATCCAAAGGTAACCAGTTTACATCGTTTGGATTCCGTTTCCGTCTGTCGTTCAGTCATGAACCTATCAGTTTTCGTTACGAATCGGCTCGATTTTATCCACTCGTAAAATGGGAACCTTCCACTGTTTGTCCTCAGGGGAAATCTCGGTACCCGATACGGCCACCTGCAACCCGCGGTAATTACGCAACTTCAGGACGTCTCGTGCCGACTGCAGAAAATAGATCCGCCGATCCCCCTTGACCAGTTCAAACTGTGCCGGTCGCTCGTAATAAAGATTTCCAACAGAACGAACATGGCCAATGGCATCCCACGAAAACCCTTTCGCCTGAAGCACGTCCCGAATGGTGTTTCGAACCTGAGCTTTTCGGGCTTCCTGAATCTTCTGCAAGCGTTCGTTCAGACTGCTCCGCTCTTTTCGGACCTTTTCCTGAAGATCTTCCAGATTCTGCCGTAACTCCTCCGCCCGAGTTTTCAACCGGTTCAGAGGGACGTTTTCAGCATATGTTTCAAGTTCCCGAATCTGAGATGAAAAATCCCAGTCCAGTTTATCCTCCCGCTTTCGCTCCTTCCGAACGCGCTGCTGAATGGCTTCCAGACGGTCCACCCACTCGCTTTCATTCCCCGAGTTGGCCGTTCCCCCCGACGCCGAATCCGAATCGGAAGATTGATTCTGAGAAGGGGCTCCTTTCTGGGCACCATTCGATGTGCTCCCTTTCTGAGGCCCATTTGACGAGGAAGCAGATTCGTCTGACGGATCCGAAGAGTCCGTTCCTGCACCCGAATCACCAGTCGCCTGTCGATCAGCCGATTCTTCTGTGGACACCAACTCTACGTAGTCGGAATGAATCCAGGCGGAAAATTCCAACGGGACCTGAATTTCGTACCAGGGGAAGTCCTCGTCCGAACGTTTCTTCTGGTCGACAATCGTAACGGATTTTGGACTCGACACCTGTCCCAGCGGAACATTTGTCTGATCAACGCGAGGCAGAGGACGGATGTTGACACTTGAAGCCGAAACAATTCCCTTGTTTCCATTTGTCTTGTCGATGAACTTACCATAAATCCAGACCGTTGCCTGTTCTGGGGGAACCACTTCCGTCCATTCCCCTTCCTGCCCCCGAATCTCTAACTTCGTTCCCTGGTTGACAGTTCCTATGGGCTTGAACTTCGTACCCGGTCCTCCCCGTAACCGAACCTCATCACCCGTTACCTCACCGGCCGAGGCCGAACGACCCGTCTCGGATTTCTCCTGTGCGTAAACCGGCACCAGAAGAAGAGCCGAGAACAACACGATAAAAGGTCCCACACGTCCCTTGACTTTCCCATTCCCATCCAACCAGTCAGTAAGTCGTTTCATGTCAGGTTTCGTTTAAGATTTGTCTGAAATGTCATGCAATAGAGAAACATCCTACTCATTCGAACTTGCTCCCGTTCGGTTTGCTGCTTCACTGGTGAGTGAAAGGTCCGCTTGCTCTAGTAACGTGACAATATTTGTACGTAGGTAGGACGAACGCTCGGATAATATTTTCGATCGTCGCTGTTGCTCGAGGAACGTATTCAGATCCTGCTCATTCTTTGGCAGTTTTTTGTGTAGAACCGCCACCTGTGAAGTGTCCTCACCGGTCGCCACGATAGCCTCAAACAAATCTGCTGGTTTGGAATTTCTTCGACCGCGTTGTCGAGGGGATTGATTACCCGACAACTGCTGACGAATCCCCTGGAGCAAATCCACGTCTGACGGGCCGTCACCAAATTGAAATAACGATGTCTCCTGTACCTCCAATCCGGTCTGCTTGACCACGTCCGCAAATGCATTTCGTGCCGCCTTCCACCGTCGTTGCTGGTGCCGAATATCCTGTTCCACAACTTCATTTCGGAAGTGACCCGGAGGCCAGTTGTTCAGATTCTCCTCATCGTCCGATTCGCTCTTTTTACCGGTCAACGTCTGGTCCCCACTTCCACTGCCGGACGTGTTCGAGGGAAAATATCGAGGAGGAACGGGTGGCCCCATAACCTCAATGTTGTCCCACAACTGATCTCGTTCGGACTCAAACCGTCGTACCAACCGGCTCTGCAATTGATCGACCTGATTTGATGTCGCCTGCGTCAGCTGTCGCCATCTAAGAACCTGTTTTAGCTCAAGTGAAGGTATGGGGTAGGTCTCTTCAAACCCGGACAGGACCATGTCCTCCGACGGTCCTCCCGCGTCTATGGAGGGATTGAACACATCTGACTCAACGCGCACCAGTCTAGGGAGTACCACACCCTGCTCAAACCAGACCGGCTCCTGGGGATATGGGCCGGGCTCACCATCCGAACCGAGTTCACGGTCATACACAAACGTGGTGAGCTTCTCAAGATGAGAGTTCCCAACCCCTTTCGTCTCTTCCAGAAAGTGGCTCATATCATCACGGTCCAGTAGAGGACTTTTGCGATATTGAAGTCCTCCTTTCAGGTTCGCCTCCTGGACAATCTTCCGGAACTGAACCGGTTCTCCTCTGATCTCCTTCCGAGATATAGTGGAGTTAATAAGCCCTTTCAACTCTGCATCCGCCTTGCGAAGCGCCCGCTGATCGATGAGCCGTTGACGGATATCGGCCTTCACCTGTTCAAACGGCAGGTGCTGATCCGAAGCACCACCCTCCTCATCATTCGTGGCGTCCTTGCTCGAGCTCGACGATGGTTTCGTCCCCGGTCGCCTGAACTGATCGGATTTATTATTTTCATAGTATGATCGCAGGCGTTCTTCGGAGGGTGCACTCACGCTGTCACGGTAAGCATCGATCGGAAGATACAGGTAAGCAAACTGACGTTTTTCGTGAGGGGACGATGCATCGTCAGCCCCCTGATTCTGACTCCGTGCTCCGGACGGAGAGCGGGATCCCTCCGACGATAGATCGGAGGAAAATTTACGAAATGCTTCTACGTACCCTTCCGTTGGGAATCCGAGGAGGTAACGCTGACGGATCCGCCAGTTACGCTTTCCGAACACACTTCTTCGCACCATGGAATGATCGATGCTTGTGAGAAGCAGGGCTCCATAACCCTGTTCTTGTTCAAACCCGTTCAGCAGGGCAGAACCCTCGACGGCGGTGGACTTTGACAGCGAGGACAGGAACTTCAGTATGGTGATAAACTCTTTCAGGGTGGTTTCAAATTCATCAAGACTCATTCGTCCCTGCCGTTCCACGAACTGTCGATACCCAATCCGATTCTTGCCCTGCTGATTGATTCGATTCAGAAACGGCTGAACGACATCGGCGATCTCCTGATCCGTAGTGGAGAACCCGGTGTTTCTGGCGAGGTCCAGCACATATTGAAGACGCCACACGGACTCGCGACTCCACTGTCTCTGCCGTCTTCTCACCTTCTGTTCCTGACTCAGATCCTGCATGTTCTCATCATCAAATGGCAGAAGACGAACCACATCCTGGTTACCACCTTCAGCGGATCGAAGGAACAAAAGGTTGCGAATGAGATCAACGCCGTACCTTGACTGAACGTAAGGGACAAATCGAAAGAAGGGATTTTGTTGCATCGCTCGACGCATCGTCATCCGGATGGCCATCTGATACCCTCTTCCCCCTTGCTGCATGAAGCGTCCAAACGGCATCCGTGAACTGTTCAGATGCTCGATCAGAAACTGATCCCATCGTCGCTCGAACTGATCTTGATCCTGACGCTTCACCGATACCGTTCGGTCAGATCTCTTAACTGCGGATAAGGAATACGATCCCACGATCTCCTCACCCGGATCTCTCGAGGGCGCAAGGACGGAGTACACCACGCCCGTGATGCCAAAGGCAAACGTTACAAGGATCACGGTGGCAATCATGACCCACTTTTGAAAACGACGGATAAACTCAAACATTTTCCTCTATATTCAGCCGATAAAATCTACACGCTGCTAAAAACCGCATAAACGATGGGAGATCACCAACTTCTGGCCCAGAAATGCCCTTCATCCCGACTCGGCAACCCCCAACTAATCTGTTTCAACACAGGTAACGCTGTATGTCATTATTAAAGTTATTTCTTTATTTTATCTACCACTCCCCGAAACATCAAGAACATCTTATGAGAAGAGAAAACCGAACGCGCCCTGACGCAAAACGCCGACGGACAAGTCCGAAGCAACGTCGTGTTGAACATTCGCCTACATGGTTCTACAAAAATTTGCGTGTATCCAGGGGCTCAAATCTCCAGTCGTTTCAGTGCTTCGATCCCGAGTTTCAGGGGAAGAACGGTCGCTATCAGGGTCACGACCGCGCCAAGCCCGATAAAGGTCGGAAAAAGTAGCTGAGGAGTCATACCAACCCCCAATCCGCCCCCCATCTTATACAAATATACGGGTACCGCACCGATGGTCAGCATCAGAAGCACGTATAGAATACTCAACATCAAATTCAATGTCCCCCCGAATCCGGACACGATCTTGGAAGGATCGTCACTGGTGAAGTCCGGATACATGGTCCCGAGCCCGACGGCCATCGCGGAGAGGCCGACACAGATGCCGGTGATGGTCAAGATTTCAAGAAGAAAATACACCCCGGTTAAATTGAGCATGTACACGGAAAGACCAATCAGCGGAATGCTGATAGCGAGGGTAAATAACAAGGAATAGAAGAACTTGGACAGGATAAGCGTAGAACGAGACATGGGAGCCATCCCCACAACCCAGAACCGCCGGCCTTCAAGGCTGATCTGCGGATAAATGAATCGACTCGTAAAACTCGCCAGCGTCAGACCGGTGGCCCCCAGGTTGAGAAACGAGATCACGAGGCGCCACCACTCTTCGTTTTCATGCAAACTGAACTCCCGGAGATTGAAGAAATACACCCCAAGTAATCCAAAGAAAATTAACATCTGTGACCACTGGGCCGGGTCCCGTAGAAATCCCAGCAGATCTTTCCGGAGAAGTGTTCGGGCATTCTCGGGAAAAAACCAGCAAATTCCGTCAAGTACGGTGGATAGCACCCCCGACCGGGCCTCCCGTCCCCCTCCGTCCGAAGCTCCCGCCCGACCCCATGCCTCAATCAAAATCCATTCACTAAGATAATATCCTCCCAGAATACCCACCAACCCGTTCGATAGAAGCAACAGGATGTGAAACACACCACTGCCAAACGACCCATGCCCGAACTGAATCATCCCCTGGGATGCCCAGGCAGAGGGCAAAAGCGGATGTTGAGCAAAGGAGAGCTGTTGCAGGACGGTCTGTATCCATTCACGTGTATAGACCTCGGAAGGCGGTGAAAACGAATACAGCACCCAGAGCCCCCCTCCCACAATGGTCGCACCAAGCAGGATAAATAAACCGAGAATCCGCCCCTTTCGCTCCGGTGCCCACCTGCCGACGATTAACGCACAAACACTTCCAATCGCCGCCGGGAGAAACGTCAAACAGACGATAAGCACGGCGGCAAACACGTAAAAATACCACGGTGCTTCTACGAACTGCCCATACGCCACCATCAGGGGCCCGGCCAGAAACAGAAAGGCCCATGAACTGAAGGCCATTGTCTCGGTCAGTTTGTAAAGATAAATGGTGCCCGGACGGAGGGGAGACGCCACCAGAAACGATGTTTCTTCGGATCGAAAAAAGGACACGTAGGAAATGATCCCATTACTAAAACAAAGCATCAGGACCAGCGATAGAAACAGGACATTCATCATCGCCTGCACCACCTGGTCAAGAAATGCTTCGTATCCCTTGAGAAACGAAAACCCGGTGTGAAAGAGATAAAACAATCCCCACCAGAAGAACAATCCAAATCCCAGCACCACGATCAACTGCAACCAGGAACCCGTCAGGGCACTGACCAGCTTGTTGTGTAACAGGGTTCGCTTCAAGCGGGACAACAACATTTCGTCATGCATAGAAGATGAAACGGACTGGAATGAAGTGATGTGTTGTTCTTCAACGTGGGTCGAGGTCGAAACACCTGAGGCCAAATCTCTCTAATGGACATGCTCACAATCTGAATGATGGTCCCATCTTCCGACTTGCACGCGGTGGACCGTTCATCGAACCCGGACCGATCGGTCCTCGCTCTCATGGCCCCCGGTAATATTCAGGAACAGTTCTTCCAAACCGGCATTCGCCCGGCCGGTCCGTTGCTGAAGCTCGTCCAGCGTGCCTTCTTCGATCAGCTCTCCGTCTTTAATCATCCCAATGCGATCCGCCACATCTTCCGCAATGGAAAGCACGTGGGTAGACATAAAAATGGTGTTCCCCTGTTCCACCTGGTCACGGAACAACCGACGTACCAAACGGGAACTTTCGGGATCAAGTCCGACCAGCGGTTCATCCACGAGCACGACGTCCGGTTCATGTAAAAACGTGGCGGAGAGAACCACCCGCTGCTTCATGCCGTGTGAATACGATTCCCCCAGATCGTCCAGGTAGCCGTGCATCTCGAACAAATCGGCAAACTGTTCAATTTTGGCCGCAATTTCCTCCTCCCCCACGTTATACATCCGTCCCACGAACTCAAGGAACTCGCGCCCGGTCAGTTTGTCGTATACGTATGGTTGGTCGGGCACGTACGCGAGTCGCTTCCGGGCAGCCCGTGAATCCCTCAGCACGTCGATGCCCCGAACGGAGATGTCCCCCTCCGTCGGTCTCATCAAGCCGGCAATCATTTTAATGGTGGTGGTTTTGCCCGCCCCATTGGGACCGAGAAATCCATAAATCTCTCCGCATTGAATGGTGAGATCCAGATGTTGTACGGCCACCGTTCCACTGAATTCCTTTCGGACACCGCTCAGACGAATGGCATCTTGAGAATCAGTCATGTCATTTTCGTACTGTATCTGCATGAGAAGAGCACGTGAAGACAGCGCATCGAGGTTCGTCTAAAAAGAAGTCCTGCGCTCAGTTCGTCCATCATCTTCTCCAGACGGATGTTCGCCGTGAAACCCCGCTACCATGACAGTTGACAGGACGTGAAGACCTCCCTGATTTCCATCGTCCTTTGGACGGGTTTCGGCGTCGAATGACATAGTATACCGCAAAATAAAGCGTATTTTCACAGCGCACATCCGGTTCGGGCGCACAACGGCGTTATTTCAGCACCGACAATACACTCTGAGGGGCTTGCCTCTTCGAAAGGCTGATGCAATTGTGCCCCCAACATTGGGATGCTGAGAACGTGACACCGTTGCAGACGAGGTCCATGTTAGATGATCCGCGCTCGGGTTCGAATTCGCTTAGAACCGCGCGCCGTCTGAATCGAACCTCCCCGATTGATCCTCGAACAGGAGAACCACCGGCCTCAATACACATCGGAGGACCTTACGTAAAACAAGTCCCTGATATC
The DNA here is from genome assembly GCA_964594615.1 of uncultured Planctomycetia bacterium. Classification (GTDB taxonomy): domain Bacteria; phylum Planctomycetota; class MHYJ01; order CAYXQY01; family CAYXQY01; genus CAYXQY01. The sequence goes on along the minus strand of CAZQNZ010000006.1, from coordinate 16,041 downwards.
ATCCCCCGTTTCGTGTTCAAACCGATGCCCCGATCCAATAAGATCCCCTGCCCATGGAATTCGATATCCTCACACTCTTTCCGGAAATGTTTGAAACGGTGTTCGACGCTTCTCTTCTCGGCAAGGCCCGGGAGAAGGACCTGGTAACTATCCGCATACATCACCTGAGGGACTGGGGAAAAGGCAAACACGATTCCGTGGACGATCGACCCTATGGAGGAGGGCCCGGGATGGTGATCAAACCGGAACCGGTCGTCGAAGCGGTGGAAGAGATCCAGGCAAACCGAGATCCGTCTCCTCAGCCGGTTCTTCTCACGCCGAGAGGACGACGGCTCACCCAGAGGCACGTGGAGTCATTCGCCGAATCCAGTCAGCCACTTTTGCTCATCTGCGGACATTACGAGGGATTTGATGAACGCATACGATCCCTGCTTGATCCGCGTGAAATCTCCATTGGTGATTTCGTGTTGAGTGGAGGTGAGATCCCGGCCATGGTTCTGGTCGATGCCGTCTCACGCCTCGTCCCGGGCGTCGTGGGAGACCCTTCTTCCCTTCAGGAAGAGAGTTTTACAACCGGGAAACTGGACTTTCCGCAGTACACGCGCCCTCGTGAATACCGTGGTCTTGATGTGCCTGACATCCTGCTTTCCGGAGACCACCAGGCCATCGAACAGTGGCGTATTGAACAGGCGGAAAAACTGACCCGGGAACACCGACCGGATCTTGACACCACATCGGAAGAGACGTAATCAACAGACTGGCTCCAGCAGTGAAAAAACGCCGGCAGGTTCAGTCATATGCGTCCGCCAGCGTCGCGCCGGGATAAAAGTGCGTGAGAATCCATTCATACGACACATCCTCCTGCCGGGCTACCCCAATCGCACCCATCTGACACATTCCTACCCCGTGGCCCCAGCCCTTCCCCCGGATCGAAAACCCGCTTCCCTGCCGACCCTCCACCCGAAACCACGTCGAATGCACCCCTATATCGCTGAGTCGATCCTGAAACGTCCCCCCCTTCACGACCTCTTCGGTTCCATCAGCCCCTACCAGCTTCACATCTCCTACCCGGTCATTCGGGGTCCGTTCCTGCACCACAATCTGTTCAATTTCACTTGAGCCAACGTCATTGAATCGGTTTCGCAACGCCGTCTGTCGCACCACCGCCTGCCAGCGGTAATACGGTGACTTTGTATCCCACTGACAGGGAACACCCCCTCGAAGAGCAGCCGGTACGGGACGTTGTTCATGCGACAGTGTTTCAGCTGCATGGGCCGTCTGCCCGCCGCAGGTGCTGTGGTAATAGGCGTGCAGCAGATCACCACCGTAGAGCAGAACCACTCCACGTGTACTCCGCACCGCACGGCGGAAACGAGATTTCTTGCCCTTGATGCCCGGATACCGCTGGGAGGCCGTGGAGTCTTTCACATCGTATCGAGCGCCGGAATTTTTACGTCGTTGAAACGACCGTTCCCACAACACATACGTCCGGGAGGCAATCGCCTGTGCGCGAAGGGCTTCCATATCCGCCTGTACGGGCATCTCCCCTGCCAGGACCCCCCAGAGGTAGTACGTCATCGGCACTCGATTCACGACCTCCAGGCCCCGTTTGCGATGGAGATAAACCATAACATCCCCGCGATATCGGGTCCCATTGACCAGTAACGTGCCCTTTTCCGGGGGCTGGAATCGAAGGGGCCCCTGTCCCACGGATTGATCCCTCATGAAGATTTCATCGTCTTGACGGCGTAATTGAAGCCGTTCACCTTCCTGAACGTGTCGCCACGGTGTATTACCGGACCCACCGCGAATGACTTCCAGTGCATGACGCGATGCAATTGTCAGTGTTCCTCGTTCCGTTGGGCCGGTCAGACGTACCCGAATCGGAGGTATATCGCTAAATCGCTGCTCCCAGTCGTGGTAGGCGGGGGGCAAATCCGAAATTTTGCCGGGTGGATGCTGCAGGATGGAATCAATGAAGAGGAGACACCAGATGGCTGCCAGCAGGGTCAACGCCATCAGACCGGTTCGCGCGGCGTCGTACAGGACCCCCTTCATTCGATCTCTTCATACACGGAGTAGGTTTCTAGGTCCTCCGCAAGCTCAACCTGACCGTCGTACTCCTCTTTGATCTGTGCAACCGGATCCTGCTCGAGCACCGGCGGGTACAGGTGTGTGAGCAGGAGGAGATACGGCTCGGCCGCACTCGCCAGTTGCTCCACCGTGTCCGGCGTCATGTGTCCATCCACATCCATCTCATCGGGCAAACTGCATTCGACCACGGCGATGTCCGCGTCCTGCGCCGCCGTCGCCACGGTCTGGGCAAATGCCGTATCGCTTGAGTAGAAAATCTTGGCACCTTCGTCGGACAGAAACGAGCAGCAAAAACTCCCTTTCATGTGGATGGTGGGATAGATATCCAGCGTCCAGCCCGGGAAATCAAGAACGACATCCTCCACCTCCTCCAGATGAATGTCATACGTCTCCGGCTCCAGGAATCCGTCGTACAGGGACTTCATGTCCTCCAGCATGTCCGAGAAATCCACCGGACAGATAATTTCCAGATCCTGCTGTCGCTCCATCTGCTCGAAACGGGAGGCAAACAGAAACAGCATCAGATCCAGCGTGTGGTCCGGATGGCGGTGCGTGATGACCATGCGGTCCAGCTCGTTGATATGAACGTCCAGGTGAGCAAGCTGACGCAGGGATCCGGGACCGGGATCCACCAGCAGCTTCTGCTCCCCGACCTCCACGAAATATCCGGGATGCGCTCGATCCGGCCGTGGAACGCCGGTACCGGACCCGAGTACCGTAATCTGAAACGGATCAATCATGGGTTGGCAGGTGATTCAACAGATGAAAATGTGATATCAGATACATTCTAACGAACTTCGTCCAGTGTTCAACAGGCCGACCCCTCTTTAGTTTCTGGACCATCCTTTCCTACCCGGGTTAATGGAATGATCAATAAAAAAACGCCGCCCGGTAAATCCACCGAGCGGCGTTTCCAAATTTCCATCGTTCGAGGCATCCGGCGAACCGGAACCACCTCGTTCGTGTATCTGAGGTTACAGATTAACCAACCGTACCCCAGTCTGAGTTAAGTGTGTCTTCCGAAGGCATACATTCCACGGGGGCTACTCCCGTTGAACCGTTCGGCGAGTCATCACTCGCGTTGAACGGACCGTTACTACTAACTCCGGTGGTCGACTTTGCATCGATTTCAAACTTATCACCACCTTGGTCAATGGCGTATGCCTTAGTTCCGGTATTATTGTAGAGAGATGGGAACGCGGAAACCCCAAACCGGTTGTCGTTCCGATAATTGTCTCCACTGGTGCCGCCACAGCTCACATTCCCACTTCCTCCGGCATCACCATTAGCAGTGTAACAATCGCCAGTACCACATGATGCACCGGACGAGGCTTGTCCCACAAACATGGAGACATAATATCCGCTTTTCGGCGTTGAATCAGTAAAACTCGCGTCAATGGAAAACGACGACGCACCTGAATTTATGTTAGACTGATCGTCCTCACCTTCATAATCAGATTGAGCGAGACTCTTGTTAAACAGCTCAATCCGATCACCACCGGGGCCCTTGATTCCGTACAGTCCCCAGACGTTCTCCGCCCAGTAATCATTATCTCCGTTGTTGTCGGAGTCGTTGGAACGGAACTGGGTATTCATCTTAAAGATCGTGTCCAGGGACGCCACAGCGGACGTCTGGTTGGCCGATATGCGGGACCTCAAAATGCTCGGGATGGCAATCGCTGCGATAATCGCAATGATCGCCACCACGATCATCAATTCAATCAGTGTGAAACCACTTGAACTTCTATTCATCTCTGATACCTCAATCAAACCGATGAGAAAAACGAACCGGAATATTTACTAAGCAACATTTATGCCATATTCACTGATCCTTCTTACAATTCCCGTTCGAACGTTAAAACCGCTTGATTTATACCCATTTCGGTACCTGAAGCCGATTCCATCACGACCTTTTGTGACAACGCTTCATAGCATACCTATGTAAATTAAAATTGATCTGACAAATTTTGTCAATGGTCTGGAGGGGCAGTGCTCAATAAACTGAACTCGGATTGGAGTTATTTCTTTACAACCTTTCTTAACACAATAGATCCGTCAGCCTTATGGCAATATGAAGAGCTATCTCACTCAAACGTCTTAGTAGACAATAGAATTAAAAAAAGCGCCGCCCGGTAAGCATACCGGGCGGCGCTTTCAATTTTACATCGTGCGAGGCATCCGGCAAACCGGAACCACCTCGTTCGAGTAGCTGAGGTAGAAAATTAACCAACCGTACCCCAGTCACTGTTGAGCGTATCTTCAGAAGGCATACACTCATTCGGGGCGGTACCCGAAGCGGCATTCACTGTGTCGTCGCCGGAAGGACCATTACTTCCGCTATTGAAGGCATTGCCTACTCCAGTGCTCGCTTTTCCATCGATCTCGAACTTGTCACCACCCTGGTCGATAGCATAAGCCTTGGTACCCGTGTTATTGTAAAGAGACGGGAAGGCGGAGACACCAAAGCGGTTGTCATTCCGGTACGCATCTCCACTGGTACTACCACAGCTGAGACTCCCACCGTTGTCATCACCATCGGAGGTAAAACACTCCCCCCCACCACACGATGTGCCGGAAGACGTCTGCCCGGCAAACATGGACACATAATATCCACTCTTCGGCGTTGCACTGGAGAAACTGTCTACCGAGAACGATGAAGGATTGGTACCTATAGCATCATTATCCCCTTCGTAATCCGACTCGGCCAGACTCTTGTTAAAGAGCTCAATCCGACTACCCCCGGGGCCCTTCATGCCGTATAATGCCCAGACGTTTTCCGCCCAGTAATCGTTCTCACCGTTGTTGTCGGAATCATTGGAACGGAACTGGGTGTTCATTTTGAAAATCGTGTCCAGGGACGCCACCGCGGATGTCTGGTTGGCCGATATCCGCGACCTCAGAATGCTCGGGATGGCAATCGCTGCGATAATCGCAATGATCGCCACCACGATCATCAATTCAATCAGTGTGAAACCACTTGAACTTCTGTTCATTGTTGCTGACACCTCATCAAATTCAGTGAGAAAAGTGTTCGGAATAGTCTTAGTGCAACTTCCATTCCAGATTGGCTTAAGACCTCACCGCTCTCATCAAAAAACCCCCTTTTTTACCCTTAAAGTGATATGTTTCGTTTTTTCCGGCTTCAAAAACGGCTTTTTCGCTTTCAAATCTTTGCAAGGAACAGCTTCTTGCAAGCGAAAATGAAGGGCGAAGTGACAATATTCAAGGGTCACTGACAATTATTGTCACTATTTTAGGCGTTGGCCCATTACGAAACTTCCTCATTCACCCTCTACATCCGATCCCCCTTTCGGCTACTGGAAGCGGTCTGCGGAAAAAGGCCGATACACGTGTAAACAATGGCGAGCCTCCAGCCCGCTTTCACCACTCGACATAAAAAAGCCACCGCCCGGTCGTCCCGGGCGGTGGCCACATGACAAGAGGATCACACCCTTGTATCGAGCGGGGAAACCACTCCTTCTTACTCTGCCATCAAGTTGTTAGCGTATGACCGGGACATGTTTTCTCCCTGATCAATCACAACATTAATTCGCATGCTCACCGGCAAGAAAACAATTCACGACGCTTCAGCGGGCCGTCCAAGCGTGACCCATCTAATCCGCAAACATTGTTCCAGAACAGGCGGTGATCCGATCCTCTCTCGATAAACCCCTTTCATATCCCCATACGAGCGCCACATTGGTCATTTCCAATGAGGATAAAATCACATCATTCGCCATGCCTGCCTCGGTACCTCTCATGAATATCGCCACTGCTCCTGTCACTGAATGTCACGATTTGACAAAAAATGTGGAATATCGAGCCAGTCACCGCCAGAGGGTAATCCTCCTGCGGACAACGTCTGTCAATCTGCGACGGGATGCTTCAAAATATATCAGAACGTTCAGCACCCCGAATCCATTTTCCCCGTGAATAAAATGTCTATGCCCAATCCCCCAGAAAATCAGCGGGCCTTTGTCCTTGCCGGCACCAACATCCGGCCGGAATTCCACCTGAAAGCGGCTGTCCGACAGCTTCGAAACCGCACCACGGTCTCGGGCCTTTCCACCGTTTATCAAACGAAACCCGTGGGGCTGGAAGACCAGGCCGACTTCCTGAATGTCGCCGTGGAACTACGAACCAAACAAGAACCCCTTGAGTTGCGCACGTTACTGAAATCCATCGAACAGGAACTCGGTCGGGACCGATCCGGCCCACGGAACGGGCCAAGGAAAATTGATCTCGATCTCGTACTCTACGGTCAGCAGGTCCTCCACGACGACCCTCTCGACCTACCGGACCCGACCATCACCCGGCACGCTCACGCCGCCATCCCGCTGGCTGAACTGGCCCCGGAGTTCATCCATCCCGAAGAAGAGCGAACGTTGTCGGACATCGCGGACGACGTGAACAAGCGGGAACAACTTACACCTCGACCGGACGTGCTCCTCACAGGCTAACCCGGTTCCTCCTGTGCTGTCATTCACACGGAAACTGATTTCAACCTTAGCAGGGGTTCGAGGCGTTTGACTTGCTAATTCGGGTCATGTACCCTGTTATACCAGTTATTGAGATTCAGTCTCAATTACTGCATCCGTTGTTCCAGCGTGTTTGCCGTTGTCTCATTCTGTATTTCCGGTCACCTGGTGGACTCGTTTTAAAATACGACGTTTAGGCCATTGAGGGCAGCCGACTGCTTCTTTTTTCAGGGTCCGATTCATTACCTGTGTTTAACATGCTACATACTGGCAGAAATCGAAACACCGTACTTGCTGTGTTTGCTGTGGTGTGCGTTCTGGCTCTCGGATTCGTGACCGCAGGTACCCCACTCGTCGCTCAGGAGCAAGCTTCGGATGAAGAGCCCCCCGACACTGACGGCCTGCAGAAGAAGAGCCGATCACAATTGCGGAAGATGCTTCGCTCGAAACTAAAACGGCTGAACGATCTTCAAACACAGACGTTTGAGGCGCGGCAGGAGATGAATCGACGGATCCAGGAAACACGATCCGGACAGGAACAGCTTGAGCAGGAGGTTCAGGAGGCCAAAAATCGTCGATCGGACAAGAAATCAAAGCTCAAAACCCTCCAAAACCGATTGGCCGACCTGAAGAAGCAGAAAAAATCGTTGCAGAATGCGCTGGATCAACTGGATACTTCTGCTGACCGTCTCCAGGATCAACTCACGACCCACATCCATCAAACGGTCCCGTATGAACGCAAGAAGAGACAAACGGTCCGCTCATCCGGGACGTCAGAGGAACCCTCTGACTCTGATCCTGTTCGCCGCCTGCGCAACATCACGGACGCCGTTCGTGACGAGCTCACCGATGGTTCCACATCCGAACTCCTCCACCGTCGCGTTCCGCTCTCCCCCACAAACGGCGCTCGTAAAAAACATGCCCGTCTCGTGCGCCTCGGTCAGAACACGTTGTTTTACGTGACGGAGGACGGGAAACACTCCGGTTATTACGTCCAGAGAAACAATGAGTGGCAGGTCAAACAGGCCTCCTCCCGTCAAGCACAACGTTTTCGCCACGCCCTCGATGTACTCCGCGGTCAACGACAACCTGAACGGGTGTCACTTCCGGTGATCATTCCCTCCACAAATCCATGATGTTACGAAGCCCATATACAATAAATATTTGTCTGCTCTTCCTCCTGGTCACGGCCGCTCTGGTGGGCCCCCGGTTACCGGTCGCCGCGGAACCGGAACAGACCAAACAGAAACTCATTGACCTCATTCGGGAGGTGGATTCCGATATAGAGAACCAGCGTGAAAAGCTGGACCAGGTGAAGAAAACATCAAAACAGAAAACCGCTTCCATTCGGAAGGATCGAACGGAAACGGCCCAGGAACTGATCCAGCTCCGTCAAGAAAACAACTCCCTGGACGGTCAGATCGATCAAACCCAAACACAACATCAGGAGCTTCAGCAAACGGTGACGAAACTCCAGAACAATCTGGATCAGGCTCGAGAACTGTTTCCGGTTCTACGATCTCTTATCGAACAGAAGATCAATAACGTCCCCCCCTCCCGCAGACGATCAGACCAGCGTGACCGCCTCGTGGAAGCGAATCGGTTGATGCAAAAAGAGGACAAGCCGGTGGAGGCCCTCAACACCTGTACTGACATCCTGATCTCATTGCTACATGAAAGCCGTCAGGCCGAACAGATGCGAACCCGTATCCGGACCCCGGACGGGCGTAAGCGGGAGGTGCAACTGATCCGGGCCGGGAGCGCGTTCGTCGCCTACCGCACGACGGAGGGTCCCTCTTACGGCATCCGGGTGGACGGGAAAAATGGATATCGATGGCAGACCAACCTTACCAGCGGTCAGAAAGAACAGATTGATCAAGCCATTCAAACTCTCTCTTCGTCCGAGGATTCTGGTACGGCCGGAGCAGCACGTTCCCTGACCCTTCCCCTTGATCCCACTCAGGAAATGTCCCGCACCACTGAGGGCACCGGAAAAACCCTGTATGAACGGATGCTGGCAGGAGGTCCAGTCATGATACCGCTCGCCCTGATCGCACTGATTTCTTGTATCCTGATTCTGGAACGATTCTGGACACTTCGACGGGAACAAACCGATGTCAATCAACTGCTGAGCTCGGTTCAGTCCGCACTGCAGGAAGGGAAGTTCGAAGAGGCACGCTCGATCTGCCGGAAGACCTCCGGTGCGGTGCCGTCCGTCCTTGAAACCCTCATCACAGCTCGAAATGAGGATCCGGAAACGACGCAGGATCGGGTCGAAGAGGAAATACTTCACCAGATGCCCCGCCTGGAACGGTTCCTGCCCTCGCTCAATGTGCTGGCAGGGGTGGCCCCGCTGCTCGGGCTCCTGGGGACGGTGACCGGTATCATCGAGACTTTTGACGTCATCGCGGTCTTCGGAGCGGGAAATCAGGAACTCATGGCCGGTGGTATTTCGGAAGCCCTCATGACGACGGCGACCGGATTGGCCATTGCCATTCCCGTACTGCTCTGTCATGGGTATTTCAGAAGCCGTGTGGACACCATCATTGGCAACATGGAACGGACGGCCGCGTCGGTCTACAACTTCCTGCAATCCAATGAATCGGAATCGGCCGATACGAATGAATAAACGCTCAATTTCATGTACTAGTGATCAATCCATGATCGAGTTAATACGAAACATGTACGAACAGTTGAAACCCGGTGGATTTGTGATGATTCTTCTGGCGGGAATCAGCGTCGTGGGCTGGAGTCGGGCGATTAGCTGGCTGTTTGCGGATCACGGCTGTACGGAAGCCAACCGTTCCGATCTGCAGGATTGGATCCGTTCCGTGGCCGGAGGCAACGGTTCAGAGGGAGCTCTAACCCCTCACAATCAATCCCTGCTCCGCGAACTGATCGAGCCGGTACAACGCAGACAATACCCTGACAAAGCGCAATTTCGTTCGTTACTCAATACGGTCGTGGAAGCCTCCGGTCGCTGCTATCGATCCGGTACCCGGATGGTGGGGGTTTGTGCGGCGGCCCTGCCTTTACTGGGTCTGTTTGGCACGCTGATCGGTATTATTCAGAGCTTTGATGCACTGGCCCTGTTTGGTTCGACCCGGGTTCAACTTCTCAGTACGGGCATCTCTAAAGCGTTAATCACGACACAAACCGGACTGCTTATGGCCGTTCCGCTGGTGTTCTTCTATCGCTACATGAACGGGAAAGTGAATCGGCACACGAAGAACTTGCAGCTCGTGGCACACAGCCTGCTCCGGCATCGACACTCGATCCCACAAATCGTCCAGCACATTTATGAGCGGGATCAGAAGCCATGATCACAACACAACAACCGAACGTGACCGATCAGCCTCGATGGAAACACCGAGCTCCGTCATGGATACATCGTTCGTTGAGGGGAGGGTTACATGTCACTTGAATTTACCGGGCGCCACCGCAGCGATCAGGGAGACAATACCAACACCGTTCCACTGGCCCCTCTGATTGACATGATCTTTATTCTTCTTATCTTCTTCCTGGTGACGGCTTCTTTCTCAGAGACCTCGGGACTGGATGTCTCTAAACCGGAAGCCACGACGGGCTCCACGCTTGATGAAAAATACCCGATCATAACGATTCGCTCGGACCAGAGCATCGTGATTGATAATCAGCGAGTTGAACCCGAGCAGATACAAACACGTCTACAACAACTGATGAACAAACGGGATAGTAGACGGGTGGTCGTTGCCGCGGATAAAGAGGTCCGTACGGAACGACTGGTACGAGTGATCGATGAAAGCAAGAAAGCCGGTGCTGAACAAATTTCAATTGCAACACGGAAAACCCCATGACCGAATCAACAATAACGAAACCCCCAGAAACTGAAATCAAGAACACTCGCACCGCTCATGAAACGGCCGACGAGAAGCTTGTGTTCCATAAACCCGGAGGTTCGGTTCGGCAGATTTTTATCACCGGTGGAGCATTCGTTTTATCCATTTTAATCAACCTGGCTCTTCTGGCGTTTATCGGATACCTTGACAGCGGCCGCCAGAACCCGACCTCGGCTGATGCCGAGCGAGCGCCGTCGACCGTTCAACTGCAAACCATCGAGCAGGTGGAGGCACGAAAAAAAACAGGTTCGAAAGATGAGATCACACCGGAATCTCCCTCCGACTCCGCGTCCAGAGAAGAACCGCCTCCCCCTGATCCGGTAACTCGTGCCCAACCACTCAACCTCAGTCAGATTTCCAACAATCTTGACGTGAATACGCCGCAGTTCAGGATTCAAAATCTTGCTCCATCTCGCTCCTCGACCTCCACCAACTCGAAGTCGTCGAGCGATGGTTCGGACTCAAACAAGCAGGGGACGTCGTTCCATCGCGGGGAACTCGATCAACTGCCTCGAAAGGTCTCCGGACCCGATCCGTCGTATCCCGCTGACGTCCGACAGAACCGGACGGAGGGATGGGTCATGCTTGAGCTTGATATTTCGCGAAATGGCACGGTGACCAGTGTCCGTGTGGTCGACTGGAAAGGAGCCCCCGCCTTCAAAAAGAGCGCTCTGCAAGCTGTCCGAGAATGGACATTCAAACCGGGGAAAGTCAACGGCTCACCGGTGGATGCCAAAAACCTTCGACAGCGAATTCGTTTTCAGCTGCTGGACTAAGCCTTTCTCCTCCTGCCCGCCCCAATTGCGAAATATCAACATGCGATTTGAAGACCCCGTTGACCGCACCCGGCCGTATGATCCATCGTATTCTGCATGGATAACTGTATTCCTCCTTCTTGCTACCCTTTTTTCCACCACCCTGATCGCACAGGAAGATCTGCTGAACAGAGGAATCCAGGCGTTCGAAGAACAAAACTACGAAAAGGCGATTTCCCTTCTTTCCCGGCGGGTCTCGGAAGACCCCGGCCCCCGGGCCTTTATGTACCTCGGACACGCTCATTACTTCTCCGAATCGTATACACAGGCCCGGACCATGTATCAGAAAGCGGAGGAAAATGGACTTCCAACAGCACAGGCAGACGTGTACCGAGCGCGTGTGACCATTGCGGAGGGGAACCCTCAAGACGCATTAGAAACGCTGCGGCCCCTCATTAACCATGAAGAAATCGGTTCGTTAGCCGTCAAATTAATCGCGCGCGCTTTCGAAAAATCCGATCTTTCTGACCTCTCCGCCCATGTCTATCGTCGGATATTTTCCCAGGAATCCGGAAAGGATGCGGTTCTCAAAAAGCTGTATTCCCTGTCGATGAAGGAGAAGGAGTACAATCGTGCCAGCCAATACAGTACGTTTCTGCTTCAGCACAACCCATTGAAACCGAAACTTCTTCTCATGAATGCAAGCTCGGCACTCAAACGGGGAAACGTACGAACGGCGGAAGCGGACCTGGAACTCGCACGCCGCCTTAGCCGGGTCGATGCGGAACTTTACCGAACCATCGCGGACATCAAGACCAAACGCAAAAACTTCCCGGAAGCCATCCATTACTACGAACTGCTCATCAATGCAGTCGATTCACCATCCCCCCGCGACCTGTACCGCCTCGGCATTTCTTATCTGGAGACGGATCAGTTTGATGAAGCAGAGCGCTGGTTGTTTCGCGCAGCGGAACGAAAAGCGACGTATCTGTCAGGTGTATTGCGACTGATCCGCCGCCTGAATAAGAACCGCCCCTTTCAGGAGGTGGAAAAACTGCTTAAAAAAGCCCGAAACACGTTTCCTGACGCGAACGAACTTCTCGCTCTCGCGGGAAACCTGTATCTGAACCAGGACGCGCCGGAGCGGGCCTTCCACGCCTTCAATCAACTCAACCCATCGTCCCTCAACGACCGGGATACCCTCTATAATTATGCGTATTCGGCCGTGAAAACCGATAAACGGGAACAGGCCCTCCAGGTGCTCACGCAAGGGATTGCCCGCTTCCCCGAGCATCAACCATTTCGACGCCTTCTTGACAAATTGATCGAATAACCCCCTCCCGGATCGGTGTCTCCCGAACGCAAACCGCAGGTCACTGCTCCTCACGGAGCTTCCGGATCCGTTCCCTGATCTGACGTGTGAGTCCCGGGTCATCCATTTGTTCAAGGGCTTCCTCCACCCGACCCGGATCCTCCTGAATCACGCGGTTCAACTGTTCTCTCGCCTTCTGTCCCTCCTGGCGACGCAGGTACACTCCGGATAGGAAAATTCGCAACTCGGATAGTTGACGTCTCAACATCGGACGGTTCTGGATGTACCGATCCGGCATTGAATATAGAAACCGCTCGTACCACCGAACCACCATTTCCGTCCACTCCGGATCACTCGTCCGGGGCTCCAGTCTCGCCCAGATCGATGTCATGTCTTCCAATAACGGGTTCACGTTTGTGGTAAATTTGCGATCAATCGGCCGGTTGTATTTCTTACTCAAGGAGATGGCCCGGTAATGGCGGTGGAGTGCTTTATCCATCAAGTCGAATGCCTTCCTCAAATCATGTTCCGAGGCCAGAATTCGCCGAGCCTCTCGAGCGTATGCCACGCCCAGATTCCCTTGATTGCGCGGTTTCTTCGGTGCCTTCCGTACAGCATCACGATAAAGGGACAGGGTGCTCTGCCAGACCTTGTTCCGTTCGTACGTGGCCCAGGCCAGCCCCCCTACCAGCAGTGTTAGTATAAGAACCGGGACGTACCATCTCCCCGGACAACGTCGATACAATATGTCCACCAGGAGCACCACAGGACCCATGGCGGCCAGGTAGACACGGTGCTCAAAGACCAGTTCCAGATTGATGACGGTGGACGTAATCATCAGTTGCAGAAAGAACCAGCCAATAGCGAATGTCAGAAGCGGAGACCATTTTCGCAGACGATACGCGAGGACCACCAGCGCCAGGAGGGTGAACAACGATAACGAGGTTGACATCGGGGAAAATAAACCGGTAGAGACCTCGATGTCATGTTCGATATTGAGCCTGTTGAGTCCCGGATAAAACAGCAAACTCAGGTAAAACAGCAGTACTCGCCACTCCGTCATCACACGCTGCCACAAAGAGAAGCGCCGACTTCCGGCCGGTTCCATCGAAAACAGCATCCCTCCCCTGCGAACGATCCCATCGATTCCTCCAAGAAGATAGAAGGAGAGGAGTCCAAACACCGATGCACACCCAATTCCGGCGATCCAGATCCAGCGTCGACTCTTGATGGTTCGCCCTGGAGACAATCCGTATATGAACCCCGCCGCAAGGACAAACGTCGCTCCAATCTCCTTCGATTTCAGCGAACAACCCCCCATAAATACGGCCAGAAGCAGGAACATCACCCGCTCTCGATCTTCCCTCCGCATCCATTCCAGGAACGCCCACAACCCCCAGACGTAAAACAGGCCGGTGAGGAGAACCCCTCGCTGCGTGGTATAATTGACGGTCTGTGTGAGTACGGGGTGGATAGCCCAGATCAACGACGCGAACCATGCGACGATCAAGGACGCTCTCTCTCCGGATCCATCATCCCTTGTTCCTTGTTCAACCGCCGAGCTCCCCTCTGACGTTGAACTCGAACCCAGCTCCTGCAGGAGAAGCACAAGAAAAAAGAACATGCCAAGAGCCGTCAACACATGGAGGGCCACGTTGATGAACTGATAGCCCGCCGGATTCAGGCCATGAACGTAGTAATTCAACGCGAACGTAGCGTTCGTGATCCACCGACCGCGCCCGGGGGGACTCGTGGCCGCTTCCCAGAGACGAGAGAGAGAGAACTGATCCATCTGAATCGCCTGGTTCTCGACGATGCGGGGGTAATCGTCAAGCACCCACGATCCATCCAGCGCATTCACGTAGACGAGAAGCGTGACCAGCGTAATGGTGAAGGAAGCCAGCAGGACAACCCATCGCCGAGAATCGTTCCGTGATCTTTTCATTAGGGTGTGCTCTCCCTGGATCGAAGACCCATGTTCGATATTCGGTGTCACGAGCGACTTGTTCGTCCGTGGCCCTGATCAACGCCCTCCCGAAATCCGTAGAGCATCCCGATAATTGCCGCTCTACCGCGAGTCCTCATTTCACTCGGGCCACCCGGATGCGACGCGGACCGTGCCTCCCTCTCGTTCCATGACGGAACGTGAACCTCAGCCCTGGAACCGATCAGGGATGTTCTGGACGGTCTCCCGTGGTAAACGTCATGACCGGGCAATTACATTCAACAAAAGTGTTAAAACAAGACTGATAATCAGCATGGTCGTCAGGGGAACATAGACCTTCACGTTCTCCGTTTCATAGGAGAAATCCCCCGGAAGTTGCCCGAGCCAGGGAACCTGTTTCGCGAACAGGAGAATCCCTCCGAGTAATAGACACAACCCCCCCATGACAAGAAGCACTTTTCCCGCCTGTGTGAGGTCAAGCATTGCAGTGATACGCTCCAGTATTTAACAAAACAGCCATTGGACATCCACTACTTATATCATACAGGCGGCCTTGATACCCATCAAAGACCACGCATTGTCCATGCAGAGAGCCCCCCCGATTCATCGAGAACTATCCCTCTTGCCGTAACACGTTGAGTACCCGTCCCACCGCATCCTCAACGGATGCATCCGTTTCCAGCTCGATCCACTCCACATCTGCTTCGAGCGAGCGGAACCAGGTCAGCTGCCGTTTCGCCAGCTGTCGATGTTCCTGTTTGATCCGAACAACGGTCTCGTCCCAATTCACCTCCCCCTCAAGATACTCGAACAGCTGCTGATATCCGGCGGCCTGCATTACATGACGGCCCGGCGGAGGATCCAGCTGTTTTAAGTTCCGCGCTTCGTCCAGCCACCCACGTTCGAGGAGTTCATCCACCCGATCGTTAATTCGTTCATACAACGTCTCCCGTGGCCAGTTCAGCACCGCGATACGGTGATCGAAACGAGCGGCCTGTTCCGCTGCCTCGTCCTGCAACTCGGACATGGGTCGGCCCGTTTTTTTGTACACTTCCAGCGCACGCACAATCCGCCGGAGGTCATTGGGATGAATCTCCTCCGCTCGCTCCGGGTCACGGTCCCGCAATCGATCGTGCAGGACCTCCGACCCCTTCTCAGCCGCTTCCTGTTTTAACTTCTCGCGCAGTTCCCAGTCGGCCTCCGGACCTTCAAAGAGGCCGTTCACGAGGCGTTTCAGATACATGCCTGTTCCCCCGACGAACAGCGGCCGTTTCCCGTTTTCACGCAACGTTTTCTCCACCTGTTTCGCTTCGGAAATATAATCCGCGACGGAAAATGCCTCATGCGGATCACGGATGTTAATCAAATGAAACGGACAGTTGGATTGCTGTTCGGCGGTGGGTGTGGTGGTTCCGATATCCACCCCGCGATACACCTTCATCGAGTCCAGGCTGACAATCTCAGCCTCAAGCTCCGGAGCAACCCTGGTTGCCACCCGTTTTTTACCGGCTCCGGTCGGCCCAACCAGGTAAAACCGTATCGGATCCTCTTGCTTTCGATTGCTCATATCCAGAGGGAA
>CAZQNZ010000005.1:24074-47504 GCA_964594615.1 uncultured Planctomycetia bacterium | reverse complement strand
TTTATTTCTTCTCTTGCTTCCTGATCGAAAGCAATTTGTTTAGCACACATAATACGCTCCTCTGTAATAGATCCAATTGTAAGTAAACGGTTCGTACGCGAATCATTGTGTATAGAACCATCGTTCGTTCACTAGTTTAGACGCAACTACTGTGCCAGACTTGGCGGACTGAGAAAATTTGTAAGGTTCTTCCCTGAAAAGAGTTAAAAACGTCTCTCAAAACCATTACACACTGGTTGATCTTGTTGGACAAATTGACAGAATCGGGAAGGGCTCGGGGGTAAGGCTGTCATTCTGTCGATCGTTGAACTCCTCCAGCATTTTAACGGAGGCAAACGTCAAGATCTCTTTCAAAGCTTATATTATTCAATTAAAATTGCATGAGTGAATACGAATGTGTTGATTCAGAACTCAGATGAAAAATTCAAACCTTTCTGACAGGGAAAAGCAGCTTGCGCTGTCCTCGTTGCTTCGCAGGGACTCATGTGATCCGGGGGCTGCGGAGTTACTAACTCAGATGATGCAGGACAGTGATTTCCCAACGAGAAAACGTGCTGTTTCGATCGCCGATCGATTTCTTCCACATCGTTGCGTTCAGAAAGCACTGCTCCGAATCGCACTGAAGTCCGACAGTCGAATGATACTGCGTGAACGCTGCCTGGATCAGCTTGAACCACTGTTCGATCCAAACACTCCATCCGTCTCAGCTTCGGACTGTGATGAGGAATTGATATACCGTATGAAACGAAAACTCGTTGAACTCATGCGCGACCCATCCGAGAGTATGCACCTTCGCGGAACAGCGCTCCGTCTTTGCGCGTATTTTCTTTCGGGTGAGGCCTTCCAAAAATGGATCCTGTTTTTTCATAATCGAACTCGTAAATCCTGTCGATTGTTCGCCATTTCAGCGATGGGACATTCCGGCAATGCACGGTGGCGAAACTACCTGCGGGGTTTCCTGGAATCAGATGACATGGACTTTACCTGCGCCGCCCTGGAAGCAGTAGCAGAACTTGATTACCAGCCCGAGGACCTCATTGCCCGTGAGACACCAAACGATTCCTCTTCCGACGATGCGTATGATCCCCCTGGTCTTGGGAACTAAAAAAACCAGAAGAAATGGGCGTTGAATGAGGCTGATTGTTACGAAGGTCAAGTGAAGTCAACAGACAGATCTTGGTGTTCTATCCCCACACCTTTGGGCGTTTTTACACCAATGTGATAACCACGAACACACGGTTGAAGCAGGTCCGCTCCGGCCTCTCTCTCGCCTACGCTCGTCTATATTTGGCCATGAAGAAATCCGGCTCGTTTCGGGGGGGTATCAACACTCTCCAGGATCCTGAACCCCATCTATTCGCACCATTCCCCCACCCTCTACAACCTCCCCGATTACGCAAGCTCCCGGGGCATACTCCGATACGTGATCGGGTATAGCACGTTTGAAATGGGGATCGCAAATCATCGTAAGACCGATGCCCATGTTGAAGGTCCGGTACATCTCGGACAGATCCACGTTCCCCATTGTCCGAATAAGATCAAAGATCGGTGGACGAGACCACGCTGACGGATCAAGTTCAATATCGCAGGAAGACGGCAATACGCGTTGAATGTTGTCGATCAGTCCGCCTCCAGTAATGTGAGCCATTCCTTTCACAGGCATAATGGATCGGTAGTAATTGAATAACTCACGGATGACCGGAGCATATATCTTTGTGGGCTCCAGCAGCTCTTCGCCAAGGGGCCGCCCGACCCCATCGGGTTGATCATCCAGTGTCAGGCCCCCTTCCTGAAGTAACACAAGACGTGCCAGGGAAAATCCATTGGAATGGAGACCGCTGGAGGGAAATCCGAGCACCACGTCTCCGGGTGTAATTTTTTCGCCTGTAACCAGCCGGGAACGCTCGGCCACACCAACACAAAATCCGGCCATGTCGTATTCGCCCTGATTATAAAAGCCGGGCATTTCTGCAGTTTCTCCCCCCAGAAGGGCACACCCAGCCTGTTTACAACCCTCAACGATCCCTTCCAAAACCTCATTTATGACATGTTCATCCAGCGTCCCGGAAGAAAGGTAATCCAGAAAGAACAAAGGTTCCCCCCCCTGGACCATGAGATCGTTCACCACCATGGCCACGAGGTCAATACCGATCGTATCGTGAGTATTTGCCCTGAATGCCACTTTTAACTTTGTGCCAACACCATCCGTCGCGCCCAACAGGACTGGATCTTTATAATCTCGTGAAAAAATTTCCTTCTTGTAGTCAAGAGCAAACAATCCTGCAAATCCCGGACCTTCCTCCATCACCCTCGGAGAGAAGGTATCCCGAACGAGTTCGGAGATATCCGCCGTAATCCGATCCGCTTTGTCGATATCTACACCGGCATCTTTGTAGGTTGTTTTGTCAGACATGATGTGTCTGTTCCAGCGGATGAAATATACAGGAAATGAATGATTGGGTGTTACGTCTCACCACAACGGCTTCCACGTTCAAGCACATGTTTGTTCAAATCATCCTGAACCTCGACCGGGTAATCCTTGGACCAGCAGGCATCACAGTAATTACTCGGATTGGAGTCCAGCGCATCATGCAGACCCTCCAGACTGAGGTACGCAAGGCTGGTCACATCCGCATGTTCCGCAATTTCCTCAATCGTTTTATTATTAGCAATGAGTTCCTCTTCATTAGGGAAATCGATGCCATAATAACATGGTGAAATCGTAGGGGGACAGGAAATCCGAAGGTGAACCTCCTCAGCCCCCGCTTCCCACAGCAAACCCACCCGGGATTTAGATGTGGTCCCCCGGATGATGGAATCATCGACCACGATGATCCGTTTTCCTTTCACCACTTCCTCTACCACATTGAGTTTCACACGAACAGACTCTTCTCGATCTCCCTGGCTGGGCTGAATAAATGTTCGTCCAACATAATGATTACGAATGAACCCATGTTCCATGGGAATATCCGCTTCCTTTGAGTATCCGAGTGCCGCAGCGTTACCACTATCCGGTATAGAAATCACGCAATCTGCATCTACCGGGTTTTCTTTTGCAAGACGATGCCCCAAGCGCTCTCGAACCTTTTGAACAGTCTGGCCGAACACCTTGCTGTCCGGTCGAGAAAAATATACATATTCGAATGCGCATGAACTCTGTCCTGCCTGATCCGTATCAGGGATCTGCTTTGACGTTAAACCGTCGTCGTTGATCCGCAGCACTTCTCCGGGCTCGATTTCCCGTACATATTCTGCACCGACAAGTTCGAAGGCACAGGTTTCCGATGCGACGACCCAGCTATCATCAATTTTACCGAGACACAACGGGCGAAATCCCTGTGGATCTCGAATCGCAACGAGTTCATCTTCCCGAAGCACGAGCAGGGAGTATGCCCCACTCAAGGAACTGCATGCGTCAACATAAGGATCATCGCTTTCACTGATTTCGGGACTTGCAAGCTGATGAACCACGATCTCACTGTCCATCGTTGTCTGGAAAATCGATCCATCCTCCTCAAATTCCTGCCGAAGGGAAGCACTGTTGACAAGATTCCCGTTGTGTGCAACCCCAATTTGGCCCTCCGCACAGTCTACCACGATCGGCTGTGCGTTTAGTATATTGCTGGACCCGGTGGTGGAATAGCGCACGTGCCCGATAGCCGTGTCATTTTCCAGTTCGTCCAGTTCCTCTTCCCGGAACACCTTTCCCACAAGCCCCATATCCTTGTGATGGGTAATTTCATGACCGTCCGTGGAGGCAATTCCGGCGGATTCCTCTCCGCGGTGCTGCAGGGCGTACAGTCCGTAATACGTTTTTTCTGCAGCGTGAGGATGATCGTAAATACCAAACAAACCACAGTTTTCAACAGCTTCCATGACTGAACAGCTCAAATGATAGGGATGAAACGAAGCGGATGCCGTTATTGATTGTCTGACTGTTCCTGGGACGACCCCGAGTGGTTCACTGAGTCATCGGAGACCGACTGGTTCTGTAGACGGAGATGCAGATCCCGGTAGGCATAAAGCCAGATGAGCAGACAAAACATACTGGAGATAAGGCGACCCACCATCTGCAACCGTTCGTCCATGAACCAGTAACTGGACATCACATACGCGTTCAGGGAAAACAAAAACAGGACAAAGTAACAACTCCCAATGATCGGTGCATTCAAGTGAGCCTGAACGAGACCGGGAATCAGACCGATAACATACAGAAAGAACGTCCTCATGTATTCATACCCAAGATCGAAGATTGTGTCAGTCCATCACGATCCACCGATTTCGGTCCGCCGAGGAGCACCGTTCGATCACAATTTTCCAGATATCCCCGTCTTTTTCACGATGAATCATCTCCTGACCATGATTCTCCATGTTTTCGGGTATTCGCCTGGCGGATTCCTCATCACCGACAATCACCAACATCCGTTCTCCGGTCTCCAGTTTCTCCAGGGCTAATTTGGCTTCTACAAATGATTCCGGACAGGTTCGTCCTGATAGATCAAGGGTATGAACCGGCTCATTCCCTTTGGAGCTTGGTTGATTCACGATTAGCCCTGCTGGCACAATTCAGTAAAAGGTCTTGAAATAAAACAGATCAACATGAAAAAGTCAAACCACATGGACAGGACGTATGACTCCTCAACCACCCCCTTCAGCCCTCCTGTACAGCCTCCTTGGCTACGGAATACCCCGTACCCGATTCCACCTCTCGATCGCCGTGAAACACTTCTGACAGACGCTTTACCTCTTCGAAGGTCATTTCTTCAAGTACGGAAACGATACGAAGCTTCACAAGATCCCAAACGGACTTCAGTTCACAGGTCGATTCAAGCTCACATCCTTCAACTTCCGGGGGATGCATGCATTTCACATCGACCATTGGGCCATCTATAGCCTGAATCACCTCGGCAACGGAAATTCGGTCAGGTGACCGGGTCAGACGATATCCACCCTTGGCCCCCCTTGTACTTTCAACGATATCTGCCCCCTTGAGATCCTTCATAATATGAACGAGGAAGGTTTCAGAAATGCCATGGCGATCAGAAATGGTAGAGATGGATACCGGTTGCGCTTCCTCAAACTGCTTCGCCAGCTCCAAAACAGCGATGCAGGCATAATCAGTTTTGGCCGAGATTTTCACAATCTTATCGACTAAAGGGGGTTCAACGGATCCGTTACGAGAACGGCAATTTGTCTTTAAACGGTATAGAAGATGGAATTTGTCCTTCCCCACCGGACTGTTGAAACTGCTGCATAAGCTCCTTCATCTGACGAAACTCGTTGATCAGGGTATTTACATCTTGAAGAGACGTCCCACTGCCTTCCGCAATTCGCTTTTTACGACTGTAATTCAAAATATCCGGATTCCGCCGCTCTTCGAGCGTCATGGATAGAATTATGGCCTCCACACGATCCACCTCGCTCTCATCGAAATCTTCAAGCTGATCCATCATGCCTCCCATGCCAGGAACCATTTCCAGCAACTGCTTCATGGGCCCCATCTGCTGAACTTTTCTGAACTGCTCAAGCATGTCCTGCAGGTCAAACTCGTTAGAACGAATTTTTTCCTGCATCTTTTCAGCATATTCTTCATCCATGGTTTCCTGAGCTTTCTCAACCAGGGTCACCACGTCACCCATTCCCAGAATACGGGAGGCCATTCGATCCGGATGGAACAGTTCAAGATCATCAAGTTTCTCACCGGTTCCTATGAACTGGATCGGCGTCCCGGTCACCGCTTTGATGCTCAAGGCTGCCCCCCCGCGAGCGTCCCCATCCATCTTCGTGAGTATCACGGAGTCCAGCGAGAGCTGCTCGTCAAACTCCTCAGCACTGTTGACCGCGTCCTGTCCTGTCATCGCATCGGCGACGAGGAAGATATGGTCCGGTGATGTCCTCTGGGCAACTTCCTGCAATTCACCCATCATCTGATCATCGATGTGCAGTCGCCCAGCGGTATCAAGCAACACATAATCACATCCTCGATCCTCCGCTTGCTCGATAGCCCGACTGCACAGATCTGGCGCAGTGGCATCCTTGTCAGAAAGAACCGGTAAACCACTATCCTCACCAAGAGTCACCAGCTGATCGATCGCAGCAGGCCGTCGCATATCGGCAGCCACCATGAGAGGAGAGTGGCCTTGCTCTTCGAGATAACGAGCCAGTTTGCCGCAGGACGTGGTTTTTCCACTACCCTGAAGGCCGGCCAGCATCAGAACAGTGGGTCGGCTTGAATTCACCGGTAGATCGTGATCTACCGGCCCCATGAGCTGTTCGAGCTCGTCGCTTACGATTTTGACGATCTGCTGATCGGGCTGAACGGCATCCAGCACGTCCTCCCCAACCGCTTTCTCCTCGACGCGGTTGATAAAATCTTTCACAACCCGATAATTCACATCCGCCTGGAGGAGCGCCTTCCGCACTTCGCGCAAGCCCTCTTTGATATTGTCCTCCGTGAGCTTCCCCTGCCCGCGGAAGGTATCCAGCACAGATTGAAAACTCTCCGAGATCGAATCAAACATAAATATCCCGTTTATGGCCCGAAAAAACAGCTCGTTGTCAGGGAGTGACGCACGAAAGGTAGAATCGGGGCGCCCGGATTTGAACCGGGGACCTCTACACCCCCAGTGTAGCGCGCATACCAAGCTGCGCTACGCCCCGTTTGCAAAACAGTATAACTCTGTGGCACCCTGAATGCAACCCTTTCCCTCCCTTATTCCAGGCACGGACTTCCTATTGCGCTTTCTGGTTACGACTGAAAAACTTGAAAGGTTCGACCAGGATTTGTAAAATTATGATTCACTTTGTTACACTTATACGTTTAATTATGCTCAACTCTTAAGATGGCACACAAACAAGCACAGGGACATACGAAAAACAATCGGGACAGTGAATCCAAACGTCTCGGCGTGAAAGCGTTCGGCGGAGAAGAAATCACGGCCGGCTCCATCATTATTCGGCAACGAGGAACCCGATGGAAACCCGGAAGAAACGTGGGTCAGGGCCGGGATGACACATTGTTCGCCAAACAGGATGGAAAAGTGAAGTTTGAAGGCGGCCGCCGGGTGAGCGTCTATCCGGAGGAAGAGTAACCATCACCTCCCTCGCTTGCATCACGCCGATAAACAGCTGAATGGTAGAAGATACCGCCTCCAACTCCACTGAAAAGGACGAAAGACGGTGGGAGAGCTGGTTCTGGGAAAACACTTACCACCATTCCGATTTCTCAGAACTCGATCTTCTGTTACAGAGGAAACAGGAGCAGGAGGTCTCTATCAGTGTGGGGATCCCCACCTTAAACGAAGAGGAGACAATCGGGGATATCGTTGACGTCATCCAGGGGCAACTCATTGATCGTACGGGGCTTGTCGATGAACTGGTGGTAATTGATAGCGATAGCTCGGATAACACACGGAGCATCGCCCAGGAGAAAGGGGCCACCGTCTACAATGCGGTTGACTACCGCGAACGAACCGGGTTCAACAAGGGAAAAGGCGTGAACCTCTGGCTGAGCCTCCATCTGATGGAGGGGGATCTAATCTGCTGGGTGGATGGGGATATTGAGAATTTTGAGTCAAAGTTTATCTACGGGTTGCTCGGCCCGATTCTTTTTAATGACGAGGTTTCTTTTTCAAAAGCGTTCTATGAACGCCCCATCAAAATTAGCGGCGAACTGAAACCATCCGGCGGAGGACGGGTGACGGAATTGACCGCTCGGCCGTTGCTGAACATGTTTTTTCCTGAGCTGTCGTACTTCATCCAGCCACTATCCGGTGAATATGCCGGCACTCGATCAACCCTTGAGTCCATCCCCTTTTTCCCGGACTACGGTGTGGAGGTCGGTCTGCTCATTGATATCGCCCACTACCACGGCTTGAACCGAATCGCACAAGTGGACCTTGATCAGCGTGTTCATCACAACAAACCCCTGAGTGGCTTGCGAAAAATGGCGTTTCGAATCCTCCAGGTGGTGCTGCTACGAGCCCGTCAGCGTGATCGAATATCGGCGGATCTCGGGGAATCCGAAGTGCTCAACCTCCTCGGACAGAAAGGGAAAGACCTCGTGCTTGAAAAATACAAAAGCGAAATCGAAGAGAAACCCCCCATCAGTGAACATTCCGATTCCGCTAACGAATCGACATCTGATGATTCGTGTCGCCGCTAGCTCAAGGAAGGGTCTGCTTCAACAACTTCTTTGTCAGTGATGGATCTGCCGATCCTCCCGTTTCCTGCATCACCTGTCCGACAAAATAATCAATCACACCTTCCTTCCCCTGCTTGAATTCTCGAACCTGGTCCGGATTCTGTTCGAGAACCTTTTCGATAACAGGCTGAAGTTCTTCTGTGTCTTCCACCTTGCGCAGATTGCGTTCATCAACGATGTCTTCAGGGGGCTGTCCGGTTTGAACCATCGTATCGAACACGTCATCAGCGGCACGCGTGGAAATTTCTTCCTCTTCCACCAGCCTCACCAGCCGTCTGAATTCGGAGGGTGAGATGGGGATCTCCTGAAGCTCTTTTCCCTTACATTCCCGCTTGAGGTCATTCACGATCCAGTTGGCTATCGACTCCGAAATTTCAGCATTGTCCTTTACGGCAGCTTCGAAAAAGTTCGACAGATCCGTATCGCGGGCAATGACCACCGCTTCCTCCCGTCCGACATCGTACGTTCTCGTGTACTGATCGAATCGATTCTTCTCATTCGAATCCAGCTCCTCCACGAGATCTCGTTCTCCTTCAAGAGAACGCTTTCGCTGCCGTTCTTTCCACTTTTGTTTTTCTTTTCGCTTCTGTTCCATGTCCTTGGCGTCTTCGTCCCCCTCGCCCCATGAATCACGCAGTGAAACAATCTGATTCATGACCAGATCATCTGCTGTGGACAATTCGGGGTCCTGCCAGAAATATCCTACTCGCACAAACTGTACTCGCTGATCGTCCGGTAGATCCGTTA
The DNA here is from genome assembly GCA_964594615.1 of uncultured Planctomycetia bacterium. Lineage (GTDB taxonomy): Bacteria > Planctomycetota > MHYJ01 > CAYXQY01 > CAYXQY01 > CAYXQY01. The sequence continues at coordinate 38,554 of CAZQNZ010000005.1, read as the reverse complement.
GTGCAGGTTCAACGTATCCCCTCGACACATCGAGCGAATGATCATTCAAATACTGTTCAAACGGCTCCTTTTTTTCCACTGGATTGGACACACGGAATAAACGGTCGTAGGAACGTATTTCAGCAGGTTCAGAATGGGGAACGGATACCCAGTGAAGTGTTCCAGCAGGTGAGCGCCCATCCGGTGCCTCCCCTCCCCGGGTATCAGGATCATACGTACAACGCAGTTCGACGACTTCACCCTCTTCATTTCGGACCACCTCATCGCAGGTGATGAAGTAACCGTATCGCAGGCGAACTTCTCGACCGGGTGCGAGTCTGTAATATCCGTCCGGTGGATCCATACGAAAATCATCGCGATCGATGTAAAGTTCCTTTGTGAACGGCAGATCCCGGGTATCTGAACGATCGATATTTCTCGGCCAGTGAGGGGCTTCGATCCAATCCGTTTCATCCTCCGGGAAATTCGTGATGGTCACTCGAAGCGGATGAACCACCCCCATGACCCGAGGTGCTTTTTCTTCCAGTTCATCTCGTACAGCATGTTCGAAACGACTTATTTCCACTCGACCCTGGGTGCGGGATACACCGATATCACGACAGAACGAGCGTACAGCTGAAGACGGAACGCCTCTTCGTTCGAGTCCCATCATCGTGGGAAGCCGGGGATCATCCCAGCCATTAACAAACCCCTCTTCAATAAGATAACGAAGCTTACTTTTGCTCATCACCGTATAGTTCAGGTGCAGTCTTGAGAACTCGTACTGGTGGGGTCGCTCCTGCTTTTCCTCCTCCGTGAGACAGTGTTCCAATACCCAGTCATAGAGGACGCGGTTCGTATTGAATTCCAGCGTACAAAGGGAATGGGTCACGTCTTCGATGGCATCTTCGAGGGGATGGGCGAAATCATACATGGGATAAATACACCATTCATCTTGAAGCCGGTAGTGTTCCCTGTGAAGAATGCGGAACAACAGGGGATCCCGCATGATCATATGTTCAGAGGACATATCAATCCGAGCCCTGAGTACATGCTCACCCTCTTCGAACGCCCCTTCTTTCATGGCGGAAAATAACTCGAGGTTTTCCTCTACGGATCGATCTCTGTAGGGGCTTGGTTTCCCCGGTTCATTTACGGATCCACGGTATTCACTAATTGTTTCTTCGTCCAGACTATCGACGTACGCATCGCCGTTTTTGATAAGCCGGACGGCATACTCGTAAAATTTGTCGAAGTAATCGGAAGCAAAATAGAGATGTTCCTCCCAATCATATCCGAGCCACTTTACCGCCTCCTTAATCGACTCCACGTACTCCATGCTTTCTGTCTCCGGATTGGTATCATCAAAACGGAGATGACAACGTCCGTCGTACTGGCGAGCCAGCTCAAAGTTGAGTACAATGGACTTGGCATGGCCAATGTGAAGGTATCCGTTAGGCTCCGGGGGAAATCGTGTTACGACGCTTGTATGCGTTCCGTCCTCGAGATCCGCTTCAATTATCTCGTGTATAAACGTATCCCGGAGTCGAAATTCTGATGTCTCTCCTGACATAGAAATAGCCCAAAACTCGTCAAGAAATGCACGATCGAACTGAATGACTGAGGCCGAGATCGATCCAGAAATGGACCGATTTCATACAGTTATTCAATACAGGAAGTTTAGACTAAGTCTAATCGATTGGAAGACTAATTTCATCCGGGTATCGCTCGTATCACGGAAAACCAGAGAATGGATGTGCACTCGGTGAAAGTAGCTCGAATTAAGTATCAACGGCCTTGTTCCCGATCATGAATATTATGAAAAGTATACTGTCCTCCTTAAACATGATTAACAAAACGATTCAGACCAGTCTCCTGTTTCTGTTCTCCGTCCTTTTACTCGGTCTGCTTTGGCTGGGTTATTCGATCTGGAGTGGATACCAGCAGCGACGGGAGAATCTTGAGGAACAGCAACAACTCATCTCAAAACAGCGCCAGAAACTTCAGAACAAGCAGAAACAGATTCAACAAAAGGCCGATGAGATTGAAAAACTACAGGCCACTTTACAGGAGAAACAGGAACAGATACAGCAATTGCTCACGCAAATACGACTTCTGAAGGTGAATCGACGGGTCGCTCGCCTTCGCATACTCTCCAAGACCCAGAATCCCAAAACCGGCATATATGAAACTCGGGTCCAATTCGTCGAAGTGGACCGGGACGGAAAACCTTTAGCTGAACCAAAGACGTTCACAATTCAAGGAGAAATTGTGTATGTGGATGGATGGATTGTGAAATTCGAGGACAAGTACGTTGAGCGGTCACAACTGCCACGTTCGTCGTCCGTCATCCTGTTCCATCGAATCTATGGCCAGAAACAACCCCCTGAAACCGGTTATCAACTGGATGAAGCCGGATCCATCCCTCTTCCATATCGAGAGAACCAACAGGGGATGTCACTGATTCAATCCATCTTTGCCGACTTTTGGAAAGTGGCCAATCAACCGTCGTTACAGGAGGAAATGGGCATACGAGCAGCCCATGGCACAGCCGGTTACATCAAAGCAGCAGCCGGGAAGGAATACCGGGTCTCACTCCGGGCTTCCGGGGACGTGTCCATTGTCCCGGCTTCCTCTTCGACCGGAGAATAAACCGTTTGTTACTCGATATCACAGATTACTCCAACCGATCCTGAACCGGACACCGGGAACAGCCGCCCGGTCCGTAGCGACAATACGAACGGAAGAGCTCATGCATTCCCTGATCCACCACACCTGTGTGTCGGACCCCCTCCGCACCGGAGCCAAACAATTGATGCTTGACTCGTCGGGTCCGTTGATCTCCCAGAGGGAGTGAAGCGTGATGCATGAGTTCACGTAGATCCGCCTGAAGTTCATTCCGGTTCCGCTCCTCAGCAAGAACGAGCAAATACGGAAAAATGCCATTTATCCAAAGAACAGCCGCCCGGTGGGCACCGATGAGAGCCATCGGCTGAGACAAAGCCTGATCCGGTTGACAGTGCTCGTTCCAGTAGGTAGATACCTGTGCAGGTTTAAGGATGAGAGTGCCGATCAGATCCAATGCGTGATACGAATTATTCTCTCGTTTCCGCTCTTGAATGTTCCCAATACGATTGACGAGAAACGCTTCCACCTGATCAATCGAAAACTTGACAAAGAAACGGCGAAACAGTGCAGCGAACCCGGCCAGACGGCGGAATGGCGTATTGACCGGCCTCACATCCGAGAGGTTCCATGCTGCCCCACTTTTCATGATATTGACCTCTGGAATGAGTTCATGGACTTGCTCTTTATAGGTCACCCACTCCCCGGATGATTCGGAACCGGTACACGCAGGACGATTGTTGAACAACAACCCGGAACGAGCAAGAAGTACCCCTTCTGCAAATCGTTGAGACTCAGTTGGGTCATCGATCCCCTGAAGAGACGTTCGCAACCAACGAAGGTTCAACGCCTCAACGAGCTCATCAGCTGGCTCCCGATTTTTGTGAAGTCCAAGAGAAGAGCCAAGCAAACGGCAAAAGGTTTGTAGTCTTCGATTCGGTGCCCAGCGAGATCGGACCCTTTGTTTCCGTCGTTGGATACGTTCCCATCCAACTCGTTCGATCACTTCAAGGGCACTCGAAACGCGCTGAGGATTCGATTGTAGTTTGTTGCCGGCCGGACAGAGGGTAAGAGAGTCAGAACCCTCTGACGGACAATATCGATCCTTCGGTTTGTCTAAACCAGTCGAGTCGACTTCTACGGTTCGACGGACCTGGTCTTCTGCAATTGATCGAGATGCTGGATGCAAAAAGAAGTGAAGCTCCACGTCATCAAATGATGTATCTAGATGGTGACCGTGTTTCATCCAGTCCTCCTCATCAACATGAATTTCCACGTCACCGGTCCATATTTCACCTTCCACATCGAGTATACATCCAACGTAATCCGGTCCGGATCCGGTATTCCGTTTTCCACTTCCGATCACTCTTACCGATTCTCCACGGTTTGTTTGCAAAGATATCTCCTCATCTGCCTTCCGTTCCCAATACCGGTACAATTCTTGTTCTTTCATTTTATTCACAGATCCCTAATACATGAATCACATCACTCTTGTTCGGATACTAACAAAACACGAACATCATTCAAAATCCTTATCGTCCCCGTTCGTCTGGAAACTTCCATTGATTTCTTGATTTAGCCTTCTTCCTTCACATACGCTATTAACACGCGCTTCGTCTCAATGAATTCGTCGAACATACTCATGGAATTTGCGTCGGCCCTTTCTGAAGAAACGGATACTCAGCAAGCACTAAATGAAGTCATTACCACCTCAGATGAACAACTTAATGCCCCCGCGGATCTGGCGATGGTCTTTATATCCTCACACCACGGTCCAGATTTCTCGAACATCACCCGTTCAATAAGGGAACAGTTGGACATCGATCATCTGATTGGGTGTACGGGGGAAAGTATTGTCGGAAACGGGAAAGAACTCGAGCAGCAACCGGCAATATCACTCTGGCTGGGCCATCTACCGAATGTCTCCATCACCACGACGCACTTACAGTTCAAATCCTCACCGGATCAAGAAACGTTTACTGGATTACCGGACCCCATTTCCGAAGAGTCCTCTGAGGAGACGACAATGTTTTTGCTTGGTGATCCATTTACGTTTCCAGCCTCAAAGTTCCTGGATCAGATGAACGAGCGATCTCCGGGCGTTGACGTGATCGGGGGGATGGCAAGCGGAGGACGCACGCCCGGTCAAAATGCACTCTTCGTCGATGATGAATATCGGGACGGAGCTGCTGTTGCCGTGCTATCAGGGCCGGTTCAATTCAAGACGATCGTCTCACAGGGATGCCGCCCCATAGGCCCCCATTTTGTGGTGACCCGCTCTGAGGGAAATGTCATTCAGGAGCTGGGTGGCGAGCCCCCCCTGCAACAACTACAAAACCTTGTCAATGACTTGCCTGCTCTGGATCAGCAGCTTGTACAGGAAGGGCTTCATATTGGTAAGGTGATTGATGAACAACAGGAATCTTTTGATCGTGGTGATTTCCTAATACGGAATGTTGTTGGGATCGATCAGGATTCCGGTGTCATACAAATTGGTGGACCGATCCAACCGGGGCAAACCGTTCAGTTTCAGGTGCGCGACGCGTCATCCGCGGATGAAGAATTGAGAGAACTACTGAGTGACCGAAGAGAAAATTCTTCATCACCCGTCCAATCCGCTTTGCTGTTCACGTGTAACGGCAGGGGAACTCGTCTGTTCGATGAGAAAAACCACGATGCAGGGCTCATCCAGGACACATTCGGCAGCATTCCATCGGCGGGGTTCTTCGCTCAGGGGGAACTTGGTCCGGTCGGAGGAAAAAATTTCATACACGGTTATACCGCGTGTATCGCCCTGTTTGAAGGTGAGACCGGTCGGACCGATCAGAATTAATCCGTCCAATTCAGGGACTTCAAGATACGGCGTCGGACAGGGTTTGATACACGAACTGACGTCCACCTTCCTCAATCGGTCCTTGCTGCCGCACAACAAGGCGTATGTTGTGCAGGTTGCCCAGTCGAGTTGATGCAGTGTTGTGCTCCAGGTCAAGCTCTTTCGCCAGTTCCTTAGCGGTCAGCTCGGTTTTGTCCTTGATGATATCAAGTACATTGGCCAGGTAAGGATCGAGCTTTCCCACTTCCTGCCAGTCAGGAGATCCGTTCTTACGCCCCAGGAGACAGAGATCCTGACGTTCAAGAGCGACCTCTATGTTTTCAATATTTGATTCGTCTAGATCGTCAAGTAATAAAAACGTATCTTCGTATTCTCCTTGCTTCATCCGCCCTGTCAACTTTGCTAAAATTTCATCGGCGCAGGAGTAGTCAATAATGCCAACATTTTTGAAGGAAAGCACAAATGCCGTCGGCTCCTTCGCTTCCTCAAGACGATCCTCTAACTGTCGACGGACCTGCTTTCCCGTGGGTCTTGTTACAAGATGAATCGAGTCTTGATCAGATCTCTTTTCTTCTGTGATACTGGAAAGGTCAATTTGAACCTGTTGCATTTGTATTTACGGTCAAAAAGTATGATAAGAAGTTGAATTATAGTTCACCCACCGTACTTTTCAAACATTTCAATTTATTGCACCAATCCAGTACATCTCACCTCGAAGTTACTCTATTATTCTGGAAACGTTTCACTATTTGATCTACAATTGTCGTTTCTGTTTGGTAGATGATAATCCAGATTTTTTTCTTTTCCACCATCCCTTCAAATGAACGATCATCCTGAGGAACGTCCGCTTATCCCGGAGATGCGAGAATTCGGGGTCTCGATATTTACAGAAATGACGAAGCTGGCGCTGGATCATGATGCGATCAATTTATCTCAAGGATACCCGAGTTATGATGGTCCGGATTTTATCATCAACGCGGCGAGTGATGCACTAAACGGAGGGCAAAATCAGTACGCACCGAGCAAAGGAGTTCCTGCTTTGCGTGAGGCTCTCTCGGAGACGTATGAACGTGAACATTCCATTTCATTTGACCCCGACGATGAGATTACGGTGTTCAGCGGGGCGACGGAAGCGGTATTTTCCACTTTGCAGGCCCTGGTTCGTGATGGCGAAGAAGTCATCCTCTTTGAACCCTATTACGACCTGTATCCCCCCGCAATTGCGATGGCCGGTGGAAAACGAACAAGTCTGCCTGTCAAATTCCCTGATTACGAGGTCCCGTTTGAGCAACTTGAAAAAACGGTGGATTCAAATACCCGGGCCATCCTCGTAAATACCCCGATGAATCCGACAGGGAAGATGTTTACCAGACAGGAACTCAAACGCCTTGGTACGATCTGCAGGGAACATGATGTTACGGTCATCACGGACGAGGTGTATGAACGTATTACGTTTGACCGGGAGCATGTTCCAATGGCATCGATTCCGGAAATGCGTGATCATACAATCACGATATCAAGCGCCGCAAAAACGTTTAGCGTAACGGGTTGGAAGATTGGATGGGCTTGTGCCCCCCCTGCCCTCACGGATGCCATCCGCAGCACACATCAGTTTGTGACGTTCAGCAGCGGAACTCCATTCCAGCACGGAGTAGCCGAAGCCCTTCAAAAAGCTCCCAAAAATTCGTACTACACAAATCTCCAGAAGCAGTATACGAAGCGGAGAAATGTTCTCTGTGACATTCTTGAAGACGTTGGATTTCGCGTCGTCCGTCCGGAGGGGACGTATTTTGTACTGGCAGACTTCACTCCGTTTGGTTTCACCGACGACGTTGAATTCTGCAAATACATCACCCAGGAACTGAAAGTAGCTGCCATACCCCCCTCAGCGTTCTACGATCATCCTGAACACGGGAAGGGACTCGCGCGTTTCGCATTTTGTAAAAACGTTGAAACGCTCAAGAAAGCAGGTGATCGGTTGCAGAAGTTATCCACGTCATGAAGATATCACTACTTCAGTGGAATACAATCTGGGAAGATCCAGAAGCAAACTATGAACTGGTGAAGGACCTGCTGGAGACCACGTGTCAGCAAGATCATCCGGATCTCGTCTCTCTACCGGAACTATTTGCTACCGGTTTCACGATGAACGTAGACGATCTTGCGGAGCCTCCAGAGGGCCCTACTTATGAATTCCTTCGTGAAATGGCGGATGAACATGACATTTTTTTGCAGGGATCCAGCCTGCAGCAGGCGGGTAAACGTGGGAAAAACATGGTGTACATTTTCTCCCCCGAAGGAGAGGAAATAGCACAGTATGCGAAGATACACCCTTTTTCTTATGCAGACGAAGATCAATATTACGAACCCGGTAACACGGTGGTCACTGTAGATATCCTGGGATTTACGGTCTGCCCTGTTATCTGCTATGACCTCCGGTTTCCTTCAATGTTTCAGAAAGCGGTTCGAGACGGTGCGGATCTTTTCCTGGTCCCCGCAAACTGGCCCACGCCTAGACTTGATCACTGGGAAACGCTTCTGAGAGCTCGCGCTATTGAAAACCAGAGTTATGTAGCTGCAGCTAACCGCACGGGGCAGGGGAATGACCTGGAATATCCGGGACATTCCATGCTGATTGATCCCTGGGGAACCGTCATTAATGTTCTTCAGGAAGAGGATTCAATTCTCACTGAAGAGGTCGACAGGTCCCGTCTGAAGGAGATTCGATCCTCATATCCTTTCCTGCAGGATATGAGATTTGAGATTCAGTAAGCTAAAATAAATAACCGTTGATAAATGTGTGCTTCTTTGAAGAGGCCCCACCATGTCCGATGACACCACTGATCCGTTTGAACAATTCAAGAAGGAACGCGAGAAAAAGGAGAAAGAGAAGGATCAAGCTCAAAATGAGGAGAAACCAGAAGAAGATGATCGACACGACAAAAAACCTTCATCCGCCTCGGACGATCCAAACCTGATCGACTCACTCAAAAAGTACACAAACCGAGAAGGAAGACCCTCTGGCTTCTGGTCCCATACATTTGACACGGATGAAATTGCATCGCACGACATTCAGGAAATCAGTGAGGAAAGGCCGGGGGGATTTTCCAGCCACCGCTTAGCGCCCGAAGAGCAGGAAGAGTTGAATGAGGAGGCACGGGATTCCGCCGAGCCACCTGAAGGTTTCGAGTCTCATCGGATGGATCAGGAGCTCGAGTCGGACCAAAACGAAGATACGGACAACGAATCAGAAAAGAATGACAGGGATCAAACCTGATCCTGATTTCCCGTTCCCCGAACACGTCATCACTTCACAATTATTTATCCATGAAAACGGTTTTTCTCAATGACACTGATGATAAAATAAGTGCCATCGGAATTGGGGCCATGCACCTTTCACTCTCTGGTCGTCCCTCTGAATCAGAATCGATCTCGTTACTCCATAAGGCCTTTGATCTGGGCGTTCGTCTCATTGACACCGCCGACTCCTACTGTATTGATGAGTCCGACAAACACCACAATGAACGACTAGTACAGAAAGCAATCGACTCCTACCAGGGCTCTACCAATCACATTGTCGTTGCAACGAAAGGAGGACTCATGCGCCCCAGCGGAGCCTGGAAACGGAACGGAGATCCCGCGCATATTCGAAATGCCATACAGCAGAGTTACGAAATATTGAACGGGCGACGTGCCATCAATTTATGGCAGTTCCATGCACCGGATCCGGAGTATGCAGTGACCAAATCGCTTGAACCGGTTGCTGAAGCACAGGAAAACGGATTGATCAACCACGTAGGAGTATCGAATTTCTCGGTTGAACAGATCGAACAAGCGGAATCACTGCTAAATATTGTTTCCGTTCAAAATGAATACCACCCCTGGCACCGTGAACCGGCGGAAAACGGAGTTCTCGAATACTGTGAGGAACAAAATATGACCTTCTTCCCCTATCGTCCCCTGGGCGGAAGACATCGTGTGGATCAGCTTGATCAACTGACCGCCATCAAGGACCTGGCTGATCGTCATGAGGCAACCCCACAGCAGATAGTACTTGCCTGGCACCGCAGCCAATCTAGCTGCATTGTTCCAATCCCCGGCGTCTCACGCACAAAAACCCTTCAGGAATCGGTGGCTTCAGCTGAAATCGTCCTCGATCCAGAAGAGGTGAACAGGATCAATTCGTCGCTGTAACTCCTGACGTTGAAGTCGTCAGCTGGATTCGTTCGCTGTATCGAAGAGCTGAACGAGATGATCGGGAACCGTTTCCGCATCCATCTGAAACGCCTTCTGGAAATCCCGCAGGTTCTCTCCAAGTGCATCGGTGACCGGGGCATTTCGATCCGCTGAGGATGAGATCCGTCGATAAGCATCCATGGCAATCTCTGCCTGGTTTTTGTTTCCATTGACAAACAGCAAATACCCAATGTGGCGGAAACGACGTTTCAGACGGTCAAGAAACGATTCACAGAGCTGCATGGGTTGATTCTCCTTTTGAGCACGTCCCGGATCATGATCCTCAAACGCACACAGGGGAATGTAATTCGACATTGAAGAAAGCATTTCTCCCCGGCAGAACGAATATACCTCATCATCGGATCGCGACGAGGACTCCCTGGTAAACCGTTTGAAGGCTTCTTGTTCACCCGGTTGTCCTCCGGGCAGGTACATCAACAACTTCCCGGCTTTGTATGCGTCTCGCAGATGCTGAACTTGATCGAGAGTACGAACTTCCGAATTAATTGTAATCTTCCGAGCATAAGAAGCGTCGACTTCAAAGGGTTCAACTTCTCCGGATTGAATTGATTGGTCAATTAACTGCTCCGGCTGCTCCTCATCCGGGTGAGCAGTCACGTAGTGAGCATCAAGAATGCCCCGTTCCTCCCCTTGTTGAAGGAAAAGGAGGTGATCAACCTCATCCACCCTCGTTTGATAAACCGTCATGAACGAACCGTCGGACTCATAGTTGCTCATAAATACATGCTCCATCGTTCCGGCCTCCTCATCATCGTACTCTTCTCCCTCGACCATCGGGGTACCTGCCATTCGTCGAATCGGTTCGACCGGAGAATCCTTCAGATCATGAACAAAGTTACGTACAAGCGGTACGCCCGATCGCATCAATGCCTCACGACCAATTTCTCGAAAAGATTGACGAGAACTGTAAAGAAGTGTAGCCCCAATAAATACCAACTTCGGGTCATCTACTTTGATGAGTTCACGAAGCATCGCTTCCCGATTGGGCTCCTCACTGTGCAGCAGTTCCATACGTGCATCCGGCGTATGGATGAAGGATTGAAAAAGTTCCTCCGTATCCAAATCAGCCTGTCCCATTCCGGAGTCTTGCACCATTCTTGACGTGTATTCCCGGGCAGAATCGGACCCATAGTTAACGAGCAAGTACATGGCTCCGTTCCTTGTCTCCTCAGTCAAACGATCATCCGAGGCGATGAACTTCAATGGTTGTTCAAGGTCTTCCGACCAGATGGCCTCAAGAGCCGTAACCGCAAAAACCACCTCCTCTTCTGAGTCGGATTTCAGCAAGTCAAGCAACGGATCATGACAGTCCGAACCGATTTGCTCAATCAACCAAAGGTACAGCTCCGCGGGTTCACCACCGGAGTGGTATGCCTCACAGGCATCCTCAATCAGCATGTTTGGATTCGCTCTGTAGTCCTCGAGTTGATCCTGGAACTCAGCTTTCATGAGAAACTCCGCAAGTTCCGTACGGATGCCGTTATCTTCAGTGTGATCCTGGACCACCGGATCCACTCCCGGTTGGCGAAGATCCAGCTCCTCACTCTCCAGAAGAACATGAACCCAGTGATTACAGGGATCTGTTAAAAACGTTCGATGTCGGGAGAAAACCTCTGTGAAAAACGGCATGACCCGGTGGTTGGTCAATTCGGAATCATTGATGGCTTCGACCAGAATCGAGTGAAATTCTTCGGTATGGGTCTGTAAAGCCTCCGGTGCCGGATTCGCAGGTCGAATCGAAATAATACCATTTTCATAATCTTTCACTGTTGCCTGAAGCAACTGATCTTGAGGAATTTGATACGTGTACGTCTTGACCTCCAACTCCTTGTCAGACAGATGCATATCCAATTGATAAGCCACATCTTCATTCCCTCTTCCTTCATCAACTTCGGGAAATAAAGAGATGCCGTCCAGATCTTGTCCCTCCACGAATTGTTTACACTCCTCCGATAGATTGAGTCCTCTCGGCTGAACCTGATATTCGAAAGGAGCCCCAAGATTATATTTTTTGATCACATGCCATGGAAGGGTCCGGATGGAAGTTGATAACTCGTCACCAAATTCATCCAGTAGCTTTAACTGATCATTTGTCAAACGGGAGTCATAATACGGGATGGCTCGATGGCCCAGAAGCAGAAAGTTGTTCTGCCGCTCAACCGGTAGAGGGTTGATGAAGAAAGAGGCACCCGAAAAGATCGACGCCAGCGATTCGAAGGTTTCATTGTCTGAATGTTTAAATTGGTTCGAACCGCGAAGGCACTGTATCGCCTCATCATCCGTAAGACTGGACTCAGGATGCTGGTCCCGATAATCACTTGCTGCCCTGGATGATTCAAATGCACCCTCATATCGTTGACAAAATGACAAGAATTGATCATTCATAGTAATATAACTGCTTCCGTAACCCGGAATTCACATAGATACCTGTATCACAGGTCATAGGAGTGACAGAAGGAAAAAACAGAAATGAGCCGTCCACCAGCCGCCTACGATGGGCTCAAGTGATGATCACCTACGCCTGATTAACTGAGGCACGGCCAGAAAGAAATCAAAAGATCAAGGGAGGTAATCCCAACGAGAGATTGGACAAACGTTACCCCTCCCTTTCGTTATCGTGGACCTATCTGAGAAAAGAAATACACTTATCGCTTGGTTTCCATTTCTTCCGTGTAATCGTAATTCAGGAGGGTGAACATCTCCTGATCTTCGGGAACCTCACTCTCTTCAAAAATTGCATCCACAGGGCACACCGGTTCACATGCCGCGCAATCGATACATTCATCTGGATGAATGAAAAGCATGGGTTCCGGCTGATCGATCCACTCTTCCGCATCGTAAATACAATCAACAGGACAGACGTCCACACAAGCCTGGTCCTTTACGTCCACACAGGGCTCAGTAATTATATATGCCATCTTCCTGCACGTTGATCCCTAACTGAGGTGTTGAAAGGATACGAGTAAAAAATGCTCAAATTGACATTAGTATGGGCGTAGTTTATTCAATACGGAATGAATTGTCAACCATTCAAAGGGAAATAAGAACACTCTCATTCACTTCACTGTTGTGTTTTTTCATTGATTTTCGTGTTTAATTCCCAACAATTAGAATATGATCTTACTGTGACAATTCTCATAGAAAACGTTTCCTTATGAAGAAACCATGAACGGTTCAGATGAACCATCCAGGAACCGAGAGCACAATCCAGGCCCGACCAGACGAGCTGGTCCGTTTATGGAAAGGCGACAACGGGACAAGGGACTGTCTTCCTTTGAACGAGCGTTTGGCTTCCTCAGTAAGGTTCCCTGGGAAAAAGTCTCCATCTGGACAATATTTCTCTTTCTCTTCTGGACATTGCGAGACTTTTTTACGCTCATTCTACTTACCTTCGTATTCTCATACATTACAAATTCGATTGTTTCCACGTTTTCCGGACGGCTGAAAGTGGATCGCCGGTCACTGACCATACTCATATATGTCCTGTTCCTGGGACTGTTTCTAGGACCGGGTCAATGGTTTGCAAATCGGGTTGTCGAACAGGGTCGTCCACTCGCGCAGGATGCAGCAACTTTTATCCGCAAACTTGGCGAGGAACAGGAGGAGGTTACGTTACCCCGCGAAACCCCTTCCGATGAAACAAGCGAGGAAGAAGCCGCAGAACCTGTCCCCGATGATGGTCCAGATCCGTCCGCTGGGAAGAACGGTACCCCCCGCCCTGATTCATCGAAAGTTGGGCCCCAGGGTCAAAACAGTGAATCAGAACGCGTTACCTGGCGAATTCGTGAACTACAATATCGCATTCAGGCCCTGAATGAGGAAATTGATACAATAAAAAATCGGACGAACGAAGAGAGAAGTCCCGGTCCAACTGTATCTGAACGCTCCCTGAAACGTACGGAGGACGTTCCGGACCATATACGAAATTTCGTAAACGACATTCTTCGAAAAAACATCGGATCTGATTGGATGAACTGGGTACAGAATAGAGGATTGTATGATTATTTCCTTGTTGAAGTCCATCAAATATGGAAAAACGGTATTCCTCACATCACCCAATATGCAAACATTATCCTTGTTAACCTCGGTAACTTCCTTTTCACCTTCCTGCTTGCCATCTTATTCAGCTTCCTGATCGTCTTTGACATCCCTAACCTGAAAGAACGACTTTCACAGTTTGAAGAAGGACGGCTACGGGATTTTTATCTTGAAATCGCTCCGAGTCTCGCTAATTTCGGTACAGTTATGGGGCGCACGCTACAGGCGCAGGCAATGATTGCCGTGCTCAATACAATTCTGACCATGTCCGGTATTTATCTGATGAGTCTTGCTACAGGCATCGACTTCATCAGATACCTTGCCGTTCTCACCATTATCGTTTTCGTATGCAGTTTCGTTCCAGTATTGGGAGTGATCATATCGACGATCCCAATTGGTTTGATCGCACTGGTGAAAGGAGGGATTTGGCCTCTGATCGGGGTCATCGTCCTAATACTCGCAATTCATGCCATCGAAACATACATACTAAACCCGAATATTTACGGAGTACACCTCCGCATGCATCCATTGGTCGTGCTCATCGTCCTGCTGGTAGCCGAGCATTTCTTTGGTCTCTGGGGACTGGTCCTCGGGGTCCCGGTTAGTGTATATCTTCTTGACATCGTCATCCAGCAGACCACACCAGAGGAACTGTTTTATCAGCGTTCTCACTAGCCCTCGTCTGAAAAGGTGTCACGCACTCAGTGCGTCTCATCGTGAGATCAGCACGGATTTTCGACGATGAAAC
>CAZQNZ010000005.1:0-24026 GCA_964594615.1 uncultured Planctomycetia bacterium | reverse complement strand
TTTGTGCGGCATTGCCTCTTCAAAATGCCTTGTTAAGCACCAAAATCGGATTCTGAGAACGCGACACCTTTTCAGACGAGGTCTCACTAGTTCCTTATCCAATATATGCCGTGTTCCCCGACCACCATGAGATCTATTCCACCAGGAAATCGTGGGGGATCGTACCCTGGAGGATATGGGAAGCAATTCTCAATTGTTGAGATACCTTCTATCACTGATCACTTAACCTACAGAGATCAGGGAGAGGGGGGTAGGCGTCGTTTATTAATCATCAAGCAACCAAACGTCCGAACCTCATATACCCCCTTTTTACTTCAGCCGGATTATTCGTCAGAACCGGCCTCCGTCTGTTTTTCATCTAAGGACACAGTAAACACCCATCGACGGACTGCATCTGAAGGGAGAGATCCTGCCATGAATTACAAATCTTTTACAGCCCTCCCACTCATGCACGCGTAGAGGGACCTGTTCTTCCAGGATCCAGTGATACGGAATCTGAAGGGAACTGGGGTTTCATGTCCGTTAGTTTTCAGCGATCCGTACAGTCTGCTCCTGACGCCAGGACAATCACTTGTTCAACTCGTGTTGAGACAGCAGCAAACGAGTATGCGGACCGACTCAAAAGAGGAGCGGCAGGTCGATCGGATTTCCTCAGTAGCTTAACTGAACGAGGAAATGGAATTCACTGTCACCTGATTCTGCCTCCCCATTATCAAGATCTTCGAGAGCGTACCCCCAGGCCGTTTCGATACGCAGGTTCTGACGGAGTAGAAGTTCCGCTCCGACACCGGTTGACATAAGGGTTTCATCAGGAGCCGGATTGACCCCCTGAGCATCGTTGTTTGACGTCGTACCGTAGTCAAAAAACGTACTCACAACGAAATCCCAATCCGGAAAACCATACACACTCTTCGGTGTGAGACGAAAGGGCTGTCCAAGCAAGCGTGCCGGTTCCTGATCTTTATTCACCGGAAGCACCCGAGGTATGTGGAACCGATATTCAACGGTGCCAACCGCTCCACGATCACCGCTGACGGCGGATTCAGGATAACCACGCACGGTGTAGAATCCCCCGGCAATAAATGTTTCATTCGAGATCAGTCGATCGTCGAATGCATATTGCCCTCGCGCCGTAAATTCAATCTCATGGGCAAGCGTAGAGGTCCCAGGTGTGGATGGATCTTCCCAGGACTTTCCGTAAATGAGAGGTTCAATAAAGAAATTTTGAGAAAAACGAGCATTGACCACCGTATAATCCGTCCTGGCCTGCTGTCTCCCAAGTCCATTGACTTCGGACTGTTCAGTTCCGGCAAGGTCATCGAGGTTATGCTTTACCGTCGTACTGGCAGTTGTATTCGCCGTACGGCCGGACCGCTCCAGAGAAGCAGTGAGAAACGGTCGGACGAAGCTGGCCTCGGATTCCGTGCCCAGGGTCGTGTTCGCGTTCGTTTCCTCAGCCGCTTCGGCCCCTGCTTCCAGGTCCAGAAACCACCTTTGACTCTGATACACGTTCTGGATGAGTGATGCTCCACCGCCCCATTCTTCGGCCTCGAAGTCAATGTTGAAGATACCAACATCCGAGGAGGTAAACTCATTGTAGAAACCATTCAGCTTGAAGCTGGTACGGCTTCCCGGGTAAAAGGGACGTTCGTACGAACCACGCACATCGTTGAAGTCATCCCCGAATCCGGCGGTGGTATAATCCAGACTCAGCACATCATCGGAGCCGGTCAATTGATTATGCACGAAACCCACACGTTCCTGGATATCATCGGTATTTTCCGAACCTGTATTTGACACCTGCGCGTATACCGTCCACGGTTTCGATTCAACTACTCGATAGCCCAGTGACGCTTTCCCTTCACCCGCATCGCCGAGCGTTGCTTCAACTCGTCGACCGGGATGCCGGTTTAAGTAATAAATGTAACGATCAAGAATATCCTTTCGAATCAGATCGGCCCGCTCGGATTCATTCCCCGGTTGAAGGGGAGACTGATCTCTGATCCAGGCATGAGCCGGTAGATTAATGTTCTGATCACCCGCAAAACGATCTCCATTTGCAATCGTTTTTACCGCTCCGACGGAGGCCACGTGAATAACAATTCTCAGCTTGGTTTGATCGGATGATCTAAGATCTTCTCCGGACTTACTGATGTCCTGTGGATCGGGATTCGCATAAACGGAGATGAGATTCTGATCATTGAACCAATTCACGACGGAATTGTTCAGAACACGGATGGCCCCGGAAGAAAACTTCACCGGTTCCTGGCCCTGAAGTATATTTGAAAGCTTGTATGAATCCGCCCCTTCCATGGTCTTGGGAGCATCGTAACCCCAGCTCGTTTTCTTCAGGGGTACCTTGAGATCTTTTAATGGTGTCAATTCAGGAAGGTTGGGATGCTGACTCAAATAACTGAATGAAATCTTGCTAACCGGGTACTTTTTACTCTTCTCTTCGCTTTTGTCAGCTTGACTCTGACTGCCTTTCTCCTTTTCCGAAACCTGTTCCTTGTTCGTTTGGCTCCCCTCCTGAGCATGAGTAAGATGAGCGAAACCAGCAACCAACACCGTAATCGAAAACAGAATTTGTGCGCGCACCCAGAACGTTTGTGATGGCCTCATCTGCTCGTTTTTCAACTGAAAACAAAAATGCTCTTCAACGATTAAGCTTAAGCAATGGAACGTAGAAAACTTTATAGCAAAACTGAATTCAAGGTTCAAATATGAAAATCAGGCAAAGGAATATCCTCGTTGCTTCAATGATTGATCCAGATTCTGCATACCGCTCGAAACCCTTTCCTTGATATTATCTGTTGAACGAGCATTCGTGTCCGGCCAGATGGGATCTCCAAAACGAACGACCCCGCTTGTAAATGGATAGGGAACAACAAATCGATCCCAGGAATGTAGTTGTGTGTATTCGGATACACCATATGTCACCGGGATAATGGGCTGACCGGCCATTCGAGCAACAAATGCGATTCCGTCCTGGACCTGATATCGTGGTCCCCTTGGTCCATCCGGCGTGAGGAATAACGCCTGTCCCTGTCTGGCCTGACGGACTGCTTTTCGTAAGGCTTGACGCCCCCCCCTGGATGAGGACCCTCGAATGACAGTGCCCCCTAACACATCAACTACATTGGCGATCTTCTGTCCGTCCCTGCTGCGACTTGCCAGAACACTTACATGAGGGTAGTTGTGGTAAAACCGTGAAGCAACGTAGTACGTTAGATAGAACAACCGGTTATGCCAGAGACAAAATACCGCACCGTTCTTTTCACGAAAAAGCCGTTTGCGGACAAACCAGGTATTTTCCTCTTCCACATGAATGGTTCGGCAGACGGTGGTAATAAGAAACGTGCTCAGATGGGACTCGAGCGCTGAGATCAAACGCATCATACCCCCTCAATCTGATGTATCAACCTGCTCCAGGAGAATCTCCCGAAGTGACCGCCTTATGCTTCTGGCCACCAGCACCGTCATCAACCTTCGCTCTTCTTTCGGCAGGGACTTCAGTGAGCTTTTGATTGATTCCAATTCACTTTGTATACCAGCAATGGACGTGTCCATGCCATCAATGGTCTCCCGATTGCTGTTTTTAATGGACCGAACCCTGTTTAAGACCTGTTCATCGAAGAATGAAGAGGTGTTTTCTTCATCCTCAGAGTCCTCCGGATCGTTCTGTTGTGCGACCATATCGGTAACGTATTAATGAGATGGAGATCACGGTCATCGACATTCCCAAAACCAAGTGCTATAGGCTTCTACCACATCTCGGGTGGATTCTTCCTCAACCTCTGTGATACGTGACAATGGAATCACAATTTCTTCCGCATCGGTCTCACTTTTTGATTCACACAGTATGCCTAAATATGAGCTGAAAACCGGATGCTCGGAAATGTCCAACAAGCGTTGTACACGCACGCAGAACTCATTATCTGTTTCTTCTCCCGTTGGTTCGGAATAAATCGCATCAAATGGAAAGCGAAGCCGGGATACAAGAGACTCATGCATTGTCTTCAGTGACTGTTCGGTCACCCGAGGAACTGGATCCGTACTGCCCAGGTGTAATAACTCCTCAAGTGTTTCTTCCATCGTCCTCTTGCACTTTTTGAACTGCAAATTCAAGGTTCTCCCGTGTGATGTTTCCATGGGAGGTGTGCCAGAGCGGAGTATTTTCATACATGAGAATAATTTGGGGGGACTCATGCTTGACCCCAAGCTCTTCCTCGACTGCATCTGACACCCCTCGGTCCTCACGCACCCTCAGCCATACCGGATAAAGATCCGGCTCTTCCTCGGAGAACCACTCTTCAACGGCCCGCCGGGCCCATCTACTAGACGGTCAAGTGGTGCTGTGTTTGAAAAGGAGTACAGGCTTCTCCCCGGACAATTCACAATATTCGCTCCACAACTGCAGGTTATCCAGATGTTTGAAGTGTTTCATCATTCGTCAAGCTGATCTGCCAGCCACTCCAGAAACTGATCTGCCCCTTCCGTCCACCCTTCCGGACCAATTTGGTCAATGGTTTGTACTTGCTCCAGATGATTCAGAATTTGTTGATCATGCTTGCCATTCGGCTGTTGTACGACAAATGCACGGTCGACCGTGGCCAGCATCGATATGTCATTCTGACTATCTCCAATCGCACCTGTGAGCAACGTTCCGTGTTCCTCTTCGTACTTTTCATTGAGCCAGCGAATCGCCTTTCCCTTGTCACAGTTTCTCTGGAGATGAAGGAATCGTCCTCCTTCATGTACCTCGATATCACTGCCCACACACCAGGAAATAAACTCTTGCTTCCGCTGTTCGGATTCAAGCCAGAGCACAGGAACCGTAAACTGACGATTCAAGGCTCGTTCCGCCTGTTCTCGATCAAGGTTGGTTTTCCCTGCGAAGACCTCAGGTGACATTTTCAACACGGATTGACACTTAAAGTCCCCGCGCTGACGAATCTCATGAAACTCGGATTGAATCTGTGCCGCAGCATCACCGAATTCCTGAAACCGATATCGATCACCAACTCGCTGTGCCGGTTCGTGAGCAAACGTATGATCGCGTGATAGCACCACGGCCCCTCCGTTCTCAATGATCGCCGGCGTATCCAGCTCAATACGTTCTCGAATCAGTCTGACTTCTTCCCAGGTTTTACTTGTGCAGGGTATCACATCCACGTCCTCTTCCCGACACCATTGAAGTCCGGTTCTGGCCGGCCGCCATTCATACGTTTCATGATCAAGAAGTGTTCCATCCAGATCCGTAAAAAAAAGGCCTCTCATCTTCCTTTTGGGAAACCGAACATATGTGTGTTTCGAGCGCTAGCAATGAGACCTTGAACTCCCATCACCTTCAAACTCGTCTTCGAAACCTATTGTATCATTCATCCAGGGTCATTTTTGACGACTGTATCACAAATTCAAGATCGACCAGATGAGTCCGGCTTCAAATACAGCACTCAAATTGCTTACCATTGTGCTCCAGTAAGCATGCTCGGATTCCTGAATTCAATACCAACCATGGAAAAATTTGAAGAAGGTCAGGAACTTACGGTTGAACCGTATTTCGAAGATATCCCTCTCGGAGAATTTTTACGGGCCTATACTCCGTTCGACTCCAAACGCAAGCTGCAAAAGCTTGTGGACCGGGGAGTCGTGGAGGTAAACGGGATCACACGGCCTTTGAACTTCATGCTACAATCAGGAGACGTGGTCACCATCGGCGAGGGTTCCACCGAACGCAAACGCAACTACCCGGACCCCGAACTTCTTTCGGCGGAGCAAGATTTGATTGTTTTATCAACATATCCTGGCCAAAAAATTGGAACCCGGCCCCAGGGCAATGCACTTTCGGAGATGGATGTTGGGAATGATTTACGCGCTGATCTCCCGCTTGGGGAGGATCAAACGGTGTATCCAATCTATCCCGTTCCGAAAGATGTGAGTGGAGTCGTCTGCCTGACGGTCTCCAGGGAATCACTTCATGAATACCAGCAGAAGTTTGGCAGCGATGAATTTCAACTGCAGGGGGATGCCATTGTGGATGGTGTGATCAAAGAGCCCAGACGAGTTGAACAACCGGTTGGGTCATCGGAACACGATCGAACAAAACAGGAAGTTCGAGAAGAGGGGACCAATGCGGTTACATCGATAGAGCCGACAACGGTGTTCCGAAAATTTTCACATGTTCGGATCCATCCGGAGACAGCGGTCTGGGACCAGGTCCGAGTTCATCTCAATTTCATCCACCATCCTCTTTCCGTTGACCCGCGCTATGGCTACCGTGAAGAGCTAAATCTTTCGGAATTCAAAGAGGACTATCAGGAGAAACCATTTCAGGAGGAGCGACCTCTCATCGAACGCATCAGTCTTCACTGGGCATGCCTGAATCGGCGAAATTCGGAGGCAATCCAAGTACCCCACCCGGAAGATTTTGAGATTGCCATCAAACAACTCACCAATCACGGTTCATAATTGGGACGCTTTGAAACGGGGAGTTACATCTCCGGCTCCGGACAGCAGTAAAGATTTTGGTGCTCGTGAAACTCCTCCGCATTCGATATAGGTATGACTTCTCCATCATAACCAATCCGGTAGACGGAGTAATTATGTTTGTTCCAGTATTCTAGCACATCCCCTGGAGACACCCCCGCCCGATCAAGGTGATGTCGATTCAACTCCATTGTGACCCGCGGCTGGTATTCCTGGATGGTATCAGCTCCTCCCCGCAAAACACTGAGTTCCTCCCCCTCAACATCTATCTTTAGGAAGTCGATGCGGTTCACATTCTGCTCTTGCACGTAGGAGTCCAGACATCTGGTTTCAATCTCTTCCTTTTTGAACTCCTCGTCTTCAGCCTGAATTTCATTGACGGTGGCCCGTCCGGTATTTCGAATCCGATCCTCTTTCTCATTCGGAAGATACAACTCATGAACAGCGTTTTCATCGGAGAGACCGAATGGGTTGACTTTCACGTTCTGAAAATCATTCACCTCCAGGTTACGATGTAGCTTCTCAAGGTGGTGATTCGAGGGTTCAAACGCATGCACATCCCCTTCCGTCAACAGATTCGCAGCTATTAAGGTGATCACACCAATATTCGCTCCGATGTCAAAGAACACCTGGTCTGGTTTGAGAAGTTTTTTCAGTAATTTCACCTGGCCTCGATCCTCTTCTTCTACCCCCTGCCAGAAAATATTTGATTCAATGTAGTTGGACAGACTAACCCACATCTTGAGGTCGTCGTCATACGTCGTCAACAACTGTTCACCATTGTACCGTCGCCCAAAAAACGTTCGAATAACAGGAGCAACTTTCCAGGCAAGTCGATCAACAATGGGCATGCCTGTAGCGGTGCGAACGATTTTTTGAAGAATTTTGATTTCTTTCATAATGACCAATGCACGCCTCAGTCACGAGATGCTTGGAGATAGAGAATAACTTGTCATGCTTTCTGAATGATCAACTCATAACATACGCCAGCTGCAGTATAGAATGTGAGCAACCTGGAAGATCAAGAATCAAAAACCTCCCCCGGAACAAGAAATGAACCTCAGTGGATCTGCAACCCGTGATGTGAACCAGTGATGATAACCAAGAATCAATGCATATTATGTACTAATCTGGTTCAAAAAACAACTGTTCCAAACTCTCTGTAGCAATATAGCAACTAGCGGAAGAGAATCGGCAGCTACTGAAATACTTCCCAGAGGGGATTCATAGAAGACGACAAATAAGGGATTCTTACCGCTGGAAACATAACCATCAATAAATTCAGGTATATGTACTGAACTGGATGTTCATGATCTTGATATTCCAGATCACATCGAGTACCCTTAAGCTTCGATATGAAAAATTCATAGAATCCCACTGAGCCCCATGAAACAGAAGATATTCACTTCCGTAACAGTATTCCTCGCATTGGCTTTGATGGCTGCTGTACAGGGAATAACATTCACTCAAGAAGACTCACAAAGCAACGATGACATTGACCAGATCAAATCCGAACTGTCATCCAAAACGGTTTCATACGATTTTAAAGAGACCAAGTTTCGGGAAGTGATCAACCGAATACGGCAGCAAGTATCCTTTAACATTATTATATCGGACAAAGTAGATCAGCTCCTCGGCCAGGGAGGTAATGCCGAAAACCAAAACAATCAGGGAGGAAACCAGTTCGGTGGCGACAGTCAGGGGGATAATGGCGGATTTGGCGGAAGCTCCGGTGATAGCAGTGGTGGATTTGGCAGCTCGAGCTCCGGGGGCAACAGCGGTGGGTTCGGAAGTTCGGGTTCCAGTGGTAACAGCGGAGGTGGATTCGGAAGCAGTGGTGGTAATGACGGAAACTCTTCCGGCGGATTTGGTAACAGCTCCGGTGGCGGAGGCGGTGGTTTCGGAAGTAGTGGGAACAGTTCGTCCGGAGGCTTTGGAAGTAGTGATTCGGGAGGTGGTTTCGGCAGTAGCGGTGGTAATTCCGGTGGTGGGTTTGGAAGCAGTGGCGGATCGTCCGGATTTGGAAGCGGAGGGGGCGGCGCTGGAGGGCAACAGCCTGTGAAACTGGACAACAAAGTGACGATTAAGCTTGACAATGTGACGATCATGCGGGCCCTGAAACTGATTCTCAATCAGAAGCGACTGACGGCCGTATTCAAACTCGGTGCGGTCCACATTGTCCCGAAAGACGAAGCACAGAACTACGATATCCGGTTCTACGATGTTCGGGATCTGCAGTACAAGCTTAAAGACTTCAAGTCTAAAGTGACCAAGTTTCACCACAGTGGTGGCTACAAATCCGGGTCAGAGTCAGGTGGCAAAAGTGGTTCGTCCTCCGGACAATTCCTCAACAACCAGATGTTCGGTAGTAAAGGGGGGAGCAGTGACAAAGAAATCATCACAAATGAGAAAGAGTTTATGAAATTAATTGAGAACAACGTCGGCTCCCAGAAAGACTGGCAGGGAAAAGCCTCAATGCGAATGGCGAACGGCATACTGGTGGTAAATCAGACCTCGAAGGTTCATGGTGAGATCGACTTTCTCATTAATCGTCTCCGTCAGTTTAAATAGGAACTACCAGTAGCTGGAGGAATCGTTCCTTCCCCGTGTTCATGAGGAGTCAGGGTTCTCGGGGGAGCAACGTCCTGATGTGACGGAGGCAGATACAGGAACTCCTACTGGCTTTCTTTATCTCTCATCTCCTCCCGCCATTTTTTGAAGCGGTCGATGAGTCGCTGTTCTTTACCGCTTTGCTCTGGCCTATAAAAACGGGTGTCCTGCACTGACTTCGGCAGGTATGTCTGTTCATCGATTGCGGCCGGATCATGATGTGGATTACGATAGGCGGCGCCGTATCCTTCTTCCTTCATAAGTTCCGTCTGCGGATTCCGCAGGTGGAGAGGAACCGTTGGCTCGTCTCCCTTTCGGACAGCGTCTTTCACTCTCTTGAATGCATTGTATGCGGAAGTACTCTTTGGACATAAAGCGAGATAAATAGCGGCTTGAGCCAGAGCCAGTTCTCCTTCCGGCGATCCGAGGAAATCAAATGCCTCTTTGGCATCCATGGCCACACGTAAAGCCCCTGGATCTGCTAACCCTACATCCTCAACCGCCATCCGCGCCATACGACGTGCAATATACAGCGGATCTTCTCCCCCCTCCAGCATTCGTGCAAGCCAGTACAATGCAGCATCTGGATCGGAACCCCGGAGGGATTTGTGAAATGCGGAGATGAAGTTGTAATGTTTCTCCCCTTCCCGGTCGTAATTTGTTGTCCGGTGCTGAGCCGTCTCCTCTACAAGGTCCTTATTTATCGTCACCGGCTCCTCTCCTGTTTGCCCCTGGAGCGCGGACTGCACCGACATTTCGAGCAAGTTCAGAGCGCCGCGGGCATCCCCTGTAGAAACATCGACGATCGTCCACTTTGCCTCCTCCGTGACATCGACGTTCTTGTCCCCAAACCCCCTATCAGCATCAGAAAGCGCTCGTTCCAAAATCTGTTGGATCTGCTCCCGTTTCAGTTGGTCAAGTGTAAACACCCGGCATCTGGAAAGAAGAGGGGAATTCACCTCGAATGAAGGATTTTCGGTTGTCGCACCAATGAGTGTGACGGTTCCATCCTCCACGTGTGGTAAAAACGCATCTTGCTGAGCTTTGTTGAATCGATGGATTTCATCAACGAACAGGATGGTATCCTTTCCCCGGTTCCGTTGTCTCATGGTGGCTTCTTTCACAGCGTTTCGCACATCCGAAACGCTGGAGGTGACGGCACTGAACGGAACGAATTCAGCGCTTGTTTGGCGTGCGATGATCCGCGCGAGCGTTGTTTTACCGGTACCGGGGGGACCCCAGAAAATCAGTGACGGAACGTTACCGGATTGAATGAAGTTCCTCAGGGGTTTCCCCTCGCCGACGAGGTCTTCCTGTCCGAGAAACTCATTCAAGGTTTCCGGACGCATGCGTTCGGCAAGAGGAGGAGTCTGGTCCTGATCACCTTCACCGTCATCAAAGAGTGACATAGAGTCATCCAGATCTTAATGTTATGGCGATTTTTTCGAGATCGAATCCTTCAACTGTCTCTTGAGGATCTTTCCGGTCGGCCCCATTGGAAATTCATCCCTTACATGCATCTCGGATGGAATGTATAATCTTCCCAGATGATCACGTATGGAGCGGCGAAGTTCATCCTGATCAAGGTTCTGACCATCGTTCAACTTCAAAAACGCTGCGGGGGCTTCACCACGCTTTTCATCCGGTACACCGACCACTGCAACCTGTTCGATGCCCGGTTGACTGAGAAGAAATTCTTCCAGTCGCAGGGGGGATATGTTTTCTCCGGCGGAAATAATAAGATTCTTTAGCCGACCGGTCACCTCCAAAAATCCATCATCATCTATGCATCCGATATCTCCGGTCCGAAACCAGCCGTCCGAAGTGAATGGCTGTCGATCGACATTCAGATATCCGTCCATGACCGAAGGCCCTTTCACCTGTATTTCTCCACGAACACCGGTGTTGACGGCTGATTCCGAATCCTCGGTGGATGCAATACGTATCTGCAAATTCTCCAGGGGCCGACCGGTGGTTCCTTCTTTAAACTCGTTCAGACGATTCACGGAGACAACAGGAGAAGTCTCAGTAAGTCCGTATCCCTCAAGAATCGGCTGAGCGAATAGACGGGAAATTTGTGTTCGAGCCGGGCCTGGAAATGGTTCTCCCCCACTAATAAATCGAATCGAGTCATGCTGATCATGAAACGGAGTAAGATCCGATTCATGTTTCGCTCGTTTTGCAAGCGCCCGGTATTGTGATGGAACCGCAAGATAAACCGTGACATTTTGCTTCGGAATCGTCCGGAGCACACGGCCCGGTGAAAACGATGATTCGACCGTAGCAGGTATCCCGCTCAGTAAGGGAAGAAGCAGACCGCACGTCAATCCAAACGAATGAAACAGTGGAAGTGACGATAAAAAATGGTCTCCTGGCTGCAGCTCCATTGCCGAACGACTTCCCTTCAGGTTACTCATGATATTTTGTTCTGTGAGCTTGACCCCCTTTGGATTTGAGGTGGTTCCGGAAGTGAATAGCAGAACGGAAAACGGATCGTTGACCTCACGGACGTCACATTCGAAGGGGAAGGAAGAGGACCTCGTCACATTTTTTGAGGACTGCTTACGCAACTCTGAGTACCGATACACATCCCTTGCAATCGCCTCTTCCTGATCAGGCAAGGTTCCATCACTGACTACCGTTGTGATATTTGATGCCTCACAGATATACCTGAGAGCATCGGCGTCGAAGTAGTAGTTGAGGGGAACCGGGACACGGCCTGCCATCAAACAACCAAAAAATGCAGCGGCAAATGGCCGGGTTTTCTGCATCAACACCCCGACTCTGCCCTTCCCCATCTCCTTCATACAAGAGGAAATCTCGTGTGCTTGAGTGCAAAGTTCTCTGTAGGTCCATCCCTGACCGGAATCACCAAAAATGATTTCTCGCGACGGTTTACCGCGAGCTTGTTCGAAGAGATCGTGAAGGATCTTCATGAGATGGATGGAAGAATGCGAGGTGTAAAATACGTGTGATCATGCCTACAATGATTATAATGGAACCAATTAGATGAAGAAATAGAATGTTTGTTGATGAAACTCAAATTCAGGTCGAAGCCGGAAATGGCGGGGATGGAATTGTCTCATTCCGACGGGAGCGGCACAACCCGAAAGGCGGTCCCGACGGAGGGGATGGAGGAACGGGCGGTGACGTCATTCTTTGCGCTAACGACGATTACCGGACCCTCGGTCACCTGAAGAACCAGGGGAAATTTCGGGCCGAACACGGTGAGAACGGAGGGGCCAATGAACGTACCGGGGCCAATGGTGAAGATTGCAGGATTGACGTGCCTGTGGGAACGATCGTCCGCGATCATGAGCATGGACATGTCCTGAAAGACCTCACGACAGATGGACAGGAACTTCGGATTGCCAGAGGGGGTGAGGGAGGAACCGGAAACGCCCAGTTCAAATCATCCACCAACCAAACCCCCCGTAAATCCACCGACGGTGAAGAGGGGGAAAAAAGAAAAATTACATTAGAACTCAAACTCCTCGCCGACGTAGGTCTCATCGGTCTGCCAAACGCCGGTAAATCCACGCTCTTGAGTACCATCTCCGATGCACACCCCCGAACGGCGTCGTATCCCTTCACCACTATGTACCCCGTTATCGGGATTGTTCAAACGGATGCTTATAAAACGTTTACCGTCGCTGATTTACCCGGATTGATCGAAGGTGCGCACGACGGAAAGGGACTGGGAGACCGCTTTCTCAAACACGTTGAACGGACCAACGTTCTTGTCCATCTAGTAGATGTTTCTCCCCACGCGGATCACGATCCCCTGGAGGCCATCGACATTCTCCGGGAAGAACTCTCTTCATACAGCACGAAACTTGCAAGGAAACCCGAACTGGTCGTGGCCACAAAAATCGACATGGAAGGATCTGATCAACGAGTCAAAGAATTGCACGAATCACTCGATGTGCCGGTCGTAGCGGTATCCGCCATCACCGAGCAGGGGTTGCCCCGACTCAAACATGAAATGCTGCGCTTACTCGAAGAATCCGCCTCTTCGGAAAACAACAACTCAGTACTGAAATCCAATCCGTAATTCGTTTTGAATACCGCCCCGATGTTATTCATGATGGTTTTCACTTCTGCCTTCTACAATCGAGCAGATGAAAACCACCATATTTTCGATCGACCTTAGCGATCAACGCGTTCTATGGAAAAGCATGAGCCCATCGAGTTGAACCTGCTAATACTCTCCATCCTCTTCATGCCTTCCAGTTACTCGTTCCAGCATGGACAATGAATTCGACGTAGCCATCGTGGGAGGTGGGCCCGCAGGAATTACCGCTGCGGCAACGCTCGGGAAAAAAGGATACTCCGTCATTGTCCTTGAGGCTGCGGTGTATCCGGGAGCCGAAAACTGGTCGGGCACAGTGTACTTCGGTGAAAATCTCGTTCATCCGGAGGCCTTTGGGGCGGATCTCTTTGATCACGCCCCCTACGAACGCAAGCTTGTCAAGCGTGGTTTTTCACTATACGACGGTGTTTCACAGTTCGGTGGCTCATATAGAAATCCGAACACATTCGAGAATTGTTACACCGTCCTGCGCCCGATATTTGATCATTATCTGTCCGAGCGGGTGAAGGAGTGGGGGGTTTCCGTATTACCGGAAACAACGGTTCAGAGTCTGATTTACGAGAATGATCGCGTCATTGGTTGTCAGACGGAACGAGGTCCGGTTTACGCAGACTGTGTGTTCCTGGCAGAGGGTGATGCCTCCCACCTTACCACTCAGGAGGGATACGAGCAGGTCGAAGACGATCGTCCCGAATTCCTCCAGGGCATCAAAGAAGTCATTCAGCTTCCTCCTGAGGTCATTCAGGAACGCTTCGATGTGCAGCCCGGAGAGGGATCGGCTTCGGAAGTCCTTGTCCGCAACGGAAACATCGGTGGAGAAACCGCCAGACTGAATATGGGTGGGTTTATCTATACAAACCGGGAAAGCGTTTCCATTGGCCTTGTTCTCCCGGTCCACAATCTCAAGCACGAATTCAATGGTGATCATAACGATTTGATGGAGTGGTTTAAGGGCCTCCCTGAGATCCAGAATCTACTTCAAGGCGGAGAACTTTCGTCATTTGGAACAAAAGTCATTCGAGGGGGGGGATACAACGAAATTCCTCAAATCGTCGACCATGGACTCGCCATCGGTGGAGCCGCTACGGGAATTGGAATCGACTTCCCGTATCCCAATTTTACCGGTCCCGCAACGCGAATGGGACTCCTGTTCGGACAAGCGTATCATCGGATTCAGGAAAAATCACTCCAGCCGGATCGGGAGACCCTGAAGGAGCACTATCACGATCCGTTGAAGGAAACACATTATTACAAAAATGTCCAGTATCTGCGCGATTTCCCCTCATACGTGGAAAAAACCCGGATCTTTTTCGGACGACAGATTGATCTTATTTCCGGCACCGCATCAATAGCAACGGATCCAGATCAACTCCCCGGACAAAAATTACGCACATGGGTTCGATATGTCCGTTCACTACTCAGCGGCGGGAGATGGCGTGAAATTCTGGCAGACCGCAAACAGCTCCTCTCGATCTTTCAACTCCCTCAACAGGTCTGGGCAAACATCGACGCAGGGATGCTCGGAAACTGGTTATGTAACTCCTTTCAATCACTGCTCCCCGGATCTCCATATCCAGCAGTAGACCCTGGCGAACTTCAGCTTACCGTCCGAACCGGGAGAGGAAATCCCTCCACCGAAGACGTTCCAGTCCTTTTTCGCTGGCTTGAACAGCGATTTCATGAGCCACTGAAGAAGGCGCTCAATGAAGTGTATAAAAACGATGACACACCGATCCGCCGAAAGATCAAGCGCGCCACTCAATCAATGATGTCCGCCCTATCCTTTCTGGATCTTTTGCTTGTTCTGCCAGCACTTGTTTTGATCGGGTTTCTCCTCGTCACCGAGACGGTGAAGGACTACATCTCGTTCCGAGTCATGAATCAGGACGTCTCGGAATTTCTGGATCGTCCGGAACAACAATATCTTCGTAAGCGACGCGAGCGGGGAAATATGAAACAGGAGGAGGAAACGGTGACCAAAGATCGAAAACTCGGAACGATCTCATATACCGATACGGAGCGTTCCAATATCAAAGTGTTCTGGCCGGATGATCTCCGCAACCGCAAAGAATTGGAATCCTCCCCGCTGTGGCATGTCTGTCCGGCAAGGGTCTATGACGTGCATGAGCAGTTCCTCGGGAATCCGGGGGTGGTCGTGAATTTTGAAAACTGTATCAAGTGTGAAACCTGCTGGCGTGCCACGGAGGATGTCCACTGGAGCCGCGCAACGGAACACCGGATGATTTATGAAACATACTCTTCCGCTCATGATGACCTGGCAAATTATCTCCGGAGCCGCTCAGTACCACGCCGAAAATTACCGGCCAGCACCTCAGATGAGGCATCCGATTGGATCACCCGTCAAACGGATGTCATTGATGGATATTGCGAAGATCGTCGACTCCAGGCAGACGATGAAACCATCAAGAAAATTGAAGAGATCCCTGCAAATCTGAAACGACTTCGCCTACGGATCGATACACTCCCGGCGCATCTGGATGACCTTCCCCCCGTACTGGAACAGGGACGCACACGATGGTTCATGAAACACGTACAATCCATCGAACGGATCGCGGATGAAATCGATCTCGTCCTGAAAGGACAGACACTGCTTGAACTCCGGCGGGATCTCCAGCGAACCGATCGGAAGACGTTGTTCAGTGTCTGGGAGGATCTCCTGAAACAAATACAACGTATGAAATCGGCCATGGAGGACCAGAAACCACACTGGGTCTCACTGATTGGTGACCAACTTCTCGAGCACCATCTCCCTCAGTTCGAACAAGCGCTGCAACCTCTACTTTCCCTGCAAAATATTCAGAACCACAGCAGAATTTTACCGGAAGCATTTGAGGGCATTCATTCTTCTCCGGACGTGTTCGCTGAACGTCAGGATTCATGGAGGCAAAACGTTCGATCACGCCTTGACGAAGCGTTCGATCACCAGAGTGTAAAACGATTTGACCGAAACTCCACGTTTAGCGATGACCAGAAGCAGGTGCTGCGAGATCTCGTGAACGGATTGCCACTACAGCAGCGGATCAAACATCCACGAAGTCGGATTTTGATTGAGGAACTCGGCCGCCGGGACCCCTCACTTAGCTGGTTAATCAGTCACCATCTCTGGGGACTTCAGATCCTTCGAAATCATTGCGAGGTTCCGGATCGAGAACTGGAACCATTCTATTTGGCGAAGCAGTGGCTGGCCGTCTCTGCTCAACACGATATTCAAATTACAACTATACAGGATCAAGAGGACAACGTCGTCAGTTTGACCGGTACTGCCGAATTCGTTCCCACTGCCCTGGCAGATCACTTCGTCGTGATCGGAGAGCAGCACGTGGCACTGCTTGATACAGAGAAGGACGCGGTAAGCATAGTGCAGGAGAATCCGTGCGGTTTGAAAGGGTGTCGACCATCCAAATTACAACTGGATCAGACCAGAACGAATTCCGTCTGGGACACCACACCCAATGGGCAGGAACCGATCTGGTCCGAGCATCTTCAGTGCCTGGATCCCCTGTTTACGGACATGATCCGGGGGGCCAGTCATTATTTACGGAAGCGAGGGAAGGAGCACGCAGATTCACGGGTGCAATTTCCCGGACAATTCCAGGATGAGGCGGGAAAAGACACGATTGCGAAGTTTGGTGCCGTCAAGGAAATGCTTGCCGATATCGAGGAGCAGTACCTGACCATTGAAACCCTCTCTACCCTGTCCGCTGAGCAACTCTGCCCATCGAGTCCCACCGTGGGACGAGCCGCGAAGCGGTGTGTCTCCGCAACTTGTTTCGGACCTGAACTCGGTAGTATATCGTATAACACGGGACAGATCTTTGGAGGCACTGCCTTTTCAGAGGACGACTTTATCTCGAAATTTTATCGGGACAGTTCCGTAACCCGTTTCCTCATCACCGACCCGGATCAGCTATTGCAATGGATCGGCGATCGCTGGATGGATGAAACCACTCCCTTCAGCTCCTTTCTTTCAGATCCGTCCGATCTCCATCGCACCCTGTACCAGCACATTTCTGATGAGCCACTGATGTCGGACGTATATGACCGTTTCCAGAATGCCAGGAGCGACCTCGAATCATATGTGAATGACATCCGCAGTCTGGAGGACTCGCCGGGACAGCGAACTCGAATTGAATTAGGAAAACGACTCTCGGAATTTCTTGCCGTTCGTGGATTGCTTCTAAGAACATATGTGATGACCGTGAAGGGGTCCAACACGGAATTAGAGTCCCAAGCTTGCGAAAAGTCGTGTATGGATCTGCAAACCAATCTTCAAACGTCCCGTGATCGATTGAACCGACGAGCGCTCACACAAGTCACCGGAAAAAAACTGCTGAATTACGGTCCGCTGGAACCGGTGCCCGATCTTGATCCCCCATCCTATGAAACCTTCCTCCAATCCGATCAGACGCATCAATCTGGGCAGTCCCTTGTAAACCCCTACGACCCATCTATCCTGTTTCACTCACCAGAGATTGCCGGGGGGGATGCATCCCTTCATGAGTTTGCCGATGCACTTGAGCAAGAAGTGCGTGACAAATACTACAGCGAGACGTACACAGAGGGGAATTTTGACGGATTGTGCTACCCGCGATATCTGGAGAAAATCCATACCCTTCCAGATGAAGACCTGTCGTATCTCCTTGAGAAGGGGTACATGCGTATACCGATAGACGAAGAATACGGGGGTGAGGGACACCTGAAAGCAACCTATTATCAACTCTGTGACACGTTCATGCGTCACGCTGACCCCGCGATGGCGCTCTGCATTATGGTGAATACAAGCATCGGAACCACGCCGATCCAACTCGGTCTAAAACAGGATCTCCCGGATGCCCGAAACGAACTCTCGAATTTACTGGATCAACCGGATCAACTCACAGAGATCAAATCCCGAATCGAATCCATTATCGGACAGCTGGATTCCCCGGATATCCAGAAATTGACCTCCGACTTTGAAGAATGTGAAGAACTGGTGCGAGAACGCGTTCGAAATACCGGTGTTTTGAAGTACATCGCAGGACAATTCCTCCGGTCGTTTTACGAAGCGGCTCAAGCCGGACAGAACCGGGATCTTGAGGGGTTTGAATCACATCTGAAGGAGGCCCTTGAACAATTTCAGCACGTTGAATCCGATATACAGCAAAAACTTGACGAATACGATTATCGGGAAGAGGCTCACAAACGACATCTGAACATGATCTCCGCCGGATGGGTCAGCGCATTTGCCCTCACGGAACCAACGGCCGGTTCCGACTCAGGTGGTGTCAAAACACGTGCTTCTTTACAGAAACGGCGCGTTTACCGGGACCAAAACGACCTGCCGTATTTCTTTCTAAATGAGGAGGAGCAGAAAGAACGCAGAAGGGTTCTCGACGCCTCCAGGTTGACCTTTGATTCGGATACACTGGAAACCCGATACCTCTGGTCCGAGGAGCAGTCGGTCAAACTCCGATTTGACCGGTACGATTATGAAACGGATCAGCCCGACGGCAAGGTGCGGTATCTGGAGGTGGATGGAACCACCTACGAATTCCATGACATCGCCCGATTGCGAACGGACGAAAACGGTAACGAATGGTACGAGTACTACGAGTTAAATGGTTCCAAAATGTGGATCACGAACGGCCGGTTCGCCCGTATGTTTAACCTGTATGCCAGAACGGAAGAAGGTGTCACGGGGTTCATGGTGGACCGTCATGCGGAGGGACTGGTCGTCGGTCAGGACGAAGAAAAAATGGGGCAGAAAGGGTCCCCCACGAATGAACTCTCCCTGAAAGATGTCCGCGTCCCACGTGAAAACGTGATTGGTATTCTTGGACGTGGGCAAGTCAATGCTCTTGAATCCCTCAACGCCGGTCGGATTGGGCTTGCCTACTGTTCCGCCGGAATTATGAAGGACATTGTTGAACGCGGTACCCGCTACGTTCATGATCAAAACACAGACGAGTGGAAATCAACGGAACAGGTGGAGGAACTGTTCGGACATGTGGCGGAGAACATCATGGGGACGGAATCCCTTGCGTATAACCTCGTGGGTTACGTGGATCACCATGGGACGGATTCCATCCGGATGGAATCAGCAATCGGCAAATATTTTGCGTCCGAAGCAGTTCATGAATCCATTCGCTGCGGAGAACACCTCCGGGGCCTTAAAAGTCAGACGGATCGTCATGACATCGAGAAGAAACGACGGGATGCCCGGGTCATTACCATTTACGAAGGAACCAACGAAGTACAGCGTTTTCTGCTTCTGAAAGACCTGGTTCAGAACATACACGAAGACGAACTGACAACACCATACGATAACGCTGATCCGGACAGTTCAAACTACCCTGAGCTCCTCCGTAACATCCAGAACTGCAGGGAGGATTTTCATGATCGTCTGGATGCGTCCGTTGACCGTTTTAACGACCAGGTCTGGAAACAGGTCTCCTATCAACCTGTGTTTTTCCGACTATCTGAAATGGCCGGTTTGCTCAAGCTTGCGTATTCCACACTCCAGCGGATGGATCTTGTGCAAAAGCAGAGTCAAGGAAAGCAGTCGAATTACACAGACCTCATTGACCACGCGGGGCGCTTGTTCATTCAACGGTCTCTCAGCGAACTGCGTACTCGTTCGAAACAGTTTGATCGGCGGTTCAAATTCCTGACCAACAACCGGTATCCCCCCCAGGTCCAATTAGGCTTTCAGAGTCTCGAGAACCGCCCTTCTCGAAAAAAATCAAGTAATTCGGCCGAGCTGGATGTTGACCTTTCTGAATCGATCCAAATTTCTGTGCCGATCAAGCCCGTTCCGAAAACGGCACCGGAACCGCGGCTGGAGGAGGGAACATTCATTGAACCACTGCTGGAAATGAATCCTGCTGATCGGACCGCACTCGATGAGGCCTTGAGAATCAAGTCCCGGCAGCCGGACTTGATCGACGTTTCGGCCGTGCTTGTGTACTCTGATCCCGATTCGCGTCACGAAGCTATCCTTCAAAAAGCCATCGCACTCGGTGCTGATCGTGCAAAAACAATTGAGATCAGTGGCAGTGCTTTCGCTTCTTCCGAATCCGTCGCTCGGGCCCTCAATCAGGCATATGGATCGGTCATATCATCTCCTGATCTTCTATTTCTCGGCAACAAATCCATCGATACCGGTCAAGGCGCAACCGGGCCGTCGCTTGGAGCACTTCTGAACCTTCCACATTACAATGACGTCGAACAGTTTGAGGGATTACACCATGCCGGAGATGACATGACCTGGACGATTTCATTCACCCATCAATCTCAATCAAGTCTGAATGACGCAGGACGAGGGGTTTTCTGCTTTGAACGTAGAGAACCGACGGACGATTATACCATTCAGGATACCGTAAGAGGATGGTCCTCAAACATCGAGCGTCTGACGGTCTCAAACGACAGGCCATCCTTTGAGGTTACATTCCACAAGCGTGAACGGACCGGTGAAACAACGAAAGAAACCGTGGCAAAAAATTCGGCATCCGCAGCCGAGACGTTTCTTGAGCACATCGATCAGGAGCAATCATTTGATGCGGATTCCGGCGACTCCACATTCGATCACGGTAAAATTCCTGATCCCTTATCAGCTCGGGAAGATGCGGCCCTCGGTATATTCGTCGCCCCCCCTATCGTAGAACGAGGCACCACCCCATCGGCGGAACAGTTGTCGGCAGCCCGGTACGTCTGTTCGCAGCAGGAACTCTCCCTGGGTCTACTTCTTCCCTCTAACGGGGAATCGGACGTCCTCCAGAACACCTTGAACCGCATCGTCGAATTCGGTGCGCCGGAAATTCTATTGTACGAAGATCCGGACCTGCTCTCGTACTCCTGGCACGATTATCTCCGCCTGTTTACGTACATCACCGGAGCTCTCGAGTCCCCTCCGGAACTCTGGATGGGTCCCGACGAATTTAATGACGTGTTCTGTCGTCTTCAGGTGCACTTCTCACGAGATCATGATCATGAGATGCCCCAGTCACCGGTAAGCTGGCTAAACACGGATATGATTTCCAGACAAAATGGAACATTCGATCTCCGAACCACTGTTCTGGAGAATCGTGTGGAAGCGTCAGCCCACCTTCCATCGGATCATCCACAATTGATGACGTTTCAAAACGAGGTACGAAGTCCAGAATCGGCTTATCACGACTCCGATACGCAACCCCGGCCAGACCTTTATCGTATTGATCAATTGTCGGATCGTGAGTCCGCTGGAACTCACCCTCCCCTCTTTACGCCTGTGGACGAACACGGATCGCTGGACGATCTTGATCAGGCACGGATGATCATTGACGTAGGTTATGGTGTCGGTGATGCTGAAGGAATGAAAACCGTAGTGGACCCCTTGAAGACACTGCTGGAGCAGGAACTTGAACTGGACGGGGTTATGGTGGGAGCCACGAGGAAGGTGACACAGGACCTGGAACTCCTGCCTGATGATCGACAAATCGGACAAACGGGCACACGGGTGGAACCGGAAATTTTATTTGCCCTGGGTGTCTCGGGAGCTCCTCAGCACATCGACTACATCGGTGAACGCACCACAATTTTCTCATTTAACATCGACGAGGATGCCCCGCTGATGACCCTGAACGAGGATCGCCCGGCCCCACTCGTGCACCCCATCCATGGGGATCTTTTTGAGACGGTGCCCAGATTTATTGAAGAAGTCCAGTCACGGCTTTGAGATTCCGGGGAGATGAGCCAAAGCCTCCCGGCCTGAATCCGTGTGGGTGGGAATGAACGTTACTTCTGATGCTTCGGATGAATGAGCTCAATGTCTTTATTCCCTCCCTGATCCTTGTGTCCCTTCAGCACTTTCGAATGATCTTTCTCATCATGAATAGTATGACCATCACCCGGTTCGTGGATCACCTTTTTCTCTCCATTCGGCAGCACCTCTTTCCATACTTCCCCCTGGCTCGTTTGTTCGGTGATCACCGTGTTTCCGTTGTCTTTGCGGGTCCAGTGATTGTTGTGCGGATTTGAATGAGGATTGCTGTGATGAGGTTGGGACCGTGGATAAATGGGATAATACCGGATCCGCCGGTTGTAATTTCGCTCGTAATAGAGCTCCTGTTTCAGGTTACTGACCTGATTTTCAAGTTCATTAACCTGATTTCTGGATCGCCGGAGTTCTTCCCTGAGATCCTGAATCTGCTTTTGTTGCGCCTCAAGCTGGTTCTGTCGTTGTATCCGAGACTGTTTGACCTCCGGGGTCATCCACTCCCCCTGATATTTGACGTACCCCTCCCGTCTCATTTTTTCATCCCGGGTCACCCACTGACCATTGTGTTTTACGAAACCCAGTTCGTTTCGGGCACGGGTGTGATCCGGATCGTGCTGGATGGCATGATGGAACTCTCTTCTCGATTGTTTATACAGGCCGCGTGTCTTCGCCCAGACCCCAAGTTTGTAATGCGCATCCGCATTCTCCTCATCAATCTGTTCGTGACGAGCCCGATACCGCTGCAGGTCCGTTTCCTGCTTGATCACATTTTTCACTTCCGACTCGTGGATTTTCATTTTCCCCGTTGAAAATTCCACGACGTACGTCTCCCCATCCTTCTCGACGATTCCCTCAATTGAATTACCATTGTTCAGGATTAATTTATCCCCGTGAGCCAGGGAAACCGAAAGCACCAGCGCGCTGAACAGCACAAAGACGGAAAGCAATGAGCGGTGATATATCATGGGTTTGGGCTGTTAACTTAAATTCAAGGTGGATGGTTACCCGAAGAAGCTGAACCTATATTATACACAAGATTTCTCTATAATTTCACATCTCATGCGAATTGTTATCTTTTTCGGTGTTGAATAAACAGTTCATATTTATGGATCGGTCATACGGACGTCCAGTTCGTTCAACATCCCTGTCACAGATCCGCTGATTCCAATACTAATCAAAAGGGAGAGGAACCTTCACCTGTTCACCCATATTTGAGCAGCCCAGGGATTCTGAAATACAAAATCGACCGATCCATTGGTCGGACAGGCGGAAGGTTTTCAGTTTTTCAGCCGCATCCGGGACGTGCTATAATAGAGTCCAATCAATCCGTTTGAGGAAAGGAACCTTCTCTTCAAAGGTATCCTCGAATCATGCTCGTATCTTCCTTCATTGGTCAATAATCACACGCTCATGCCTTCTCAGCAGCCCGATACTGTCTCCCCATCAGGAAAGCTTCTCGAGGTGGAACGCTCAGGAGTAATCGTTACGGATATCCAAACATCTTTTCTCCCGATACTGCCGGAGGATCGAGCGTGGATTCAACGTCTGTGCTCACTTCTGCAGATACCGAAACAACTGAACATACCGGTACTTGTAACCGAACAAACCCCGGAGAAATTAGGAGCTACAGTCGATCCGATCCGCCAGGCCCTTCCGGAAGCCGAAATCATCCCGAAATCCACGTACAATTCATTGGAGAATGAGCAAGTACAGGAATGGGTCGAGACACATGACGTTCAGCAGATTGTTCTGACCGGGATCATGACCAATGTATGTATCCTGCAAACCACAATGTATGCGTATCGTAACGGCTATGAGGTACACATTCCCTCCGATGGTAGCGCCGCACGATCAGAAGAAGACCACTGGTGGGCGTTACAGCGCATGGAACGTGCGGGGGCCGTCATCACCACCCTGGAAACGACCGCACACGAGTGGCTGAAATCTCCGGATCATCCCGCTTTTTCCGATGTGTTACCCGTTCTCAAAGAACTTTCAAGTTAGACCTCGTCTGAAAAGGTGTCACGCACTCAGTGCGTCTCATCGTGTGCTCTGCACGGATTTTCGACGATGAAATCC
>CAZQNZ010000004.1:0-47519 GCA_964594615.1 uncultured Planctomycetia bacterium | reverse complement strand
GTCGTAACAAGGTAGCCGTTGGGGAATCAGCGGCTGGATCACCTCCTTTAACTTTTTCCTCAACGAACCTTACATACGGTCTTCTTCACTTCTGCCCTGTGCAGCTTCCCTCTTTTCTTTTTCCCTTCCTCCGAACCGATGTTCTCTACTTCGGTATCTCTGTTCTGTTTTATTGCCTGCTTTCTGTACTCTTCCGGTTCTCCGAACCCCCTTTCACATATTTTCAAGGTGTTCAACCATGGATGTTTCACTTGAGATCGGACATTCTGTTCGTGAACTGAATACACCTGGTGTCCTTTCTCGGATTGCGGATGCCATTGCTCAAGAGGGTATTAGTATCAAAGGGTTTACCACCCCTTCCCAGCAAGAGACGGGGTGTATTCGTGTGTTTACGGAAGATCCCGATGGGACCCGCAGAGCACTGGAAACGTTCGACTTCGATGTGAGGGAGGAGGAGTACATCGTCGTCGATCTTGAGGAAGGGGTTGGCCAGCTTTCAAGGGTGACCACACCTATCAGTGAAGCAAAGATTGATATCGTCTCTGCCTTCGGTACGGTCAAAGGAGGGGAGTCGAAGGTGATCTTCCAGACCAGTGCGAATCAGAAAGCACTGCGGTTGATTCGAGAGGAATTCCGGTAGAGCATACGCCGTGTGGTCCACCTGATAAAGGGACTGATCAGGGCATGCCGGCGTTAGTAACCCGGATGCATACTGGTTTGTGGTGTGCCTGAGTCACCAGCCCACTCAGTAGTACAGCGGAGATGTTTCAACGCTGTTGAATACATCACTCATGGCTTGATCCACTCGCTTTCCTCCGTAGAGGACGTTGCAAATTTCGTCCAGCAGGGGATACGTTTCTGGAATTGATTGATCACCCGGAATCTGTTCCACCAGCGTACGGGCCGCTTTCCCGGTTTCGTATCCTTCCACAACACCCACTCCTTGATCCTGTAATTCCTGGTAAGCTTCATCTGGATCATATCCTTTCCCCAGCAATCGCCCAAACATGCCGTTGCGGCCGGAATCGGAGGTGGTTACAAAATCTCCGAGGCCGGGACGACCACGCGCTGTCTCCGGGTCTCCACCCCTCGCTCGAACCAGCCGCTCCAGCTCATTCATGGCGACCATAAATAAAAATGACCGAGCATTACTCATGGACGTTTTCTTCTGCGTATCAGCAAGACCTGAAGGCCATGATAATGCAATTGAATATACATTTTTCAGGCCGAGACAGGTTTCTGTTCCCGCTACATCGTCCGAGCGACGAATCCGAAAGTAATCCGTCTTCGCGATTCGAGCACAGGTGTTGACAGCATCCTGATCCTCGCCAGCGAAATCAACGGGGGTCCAGGACCGATTGGCCAGTTCGCCGGCAATCGACGGACCGGCCATCAAGATAAGTTGGGGCAACTGGTTCAGGCCATTGTCTTGCAGTACCTGCTTGACCCCGTTGCCCATCAGGAAAACGTCACTTTCTCGTTCGACAACCCCTTTGGCTACGGACAGGAGAATATGATTGTCACGCAGGTATTCGGCTGCTTTTCGTAAGACAGGCACAACTCCCTGTGAACTTACCCCGAGTATGACCACCTCTGAATCGGAGAGTGCTTCTTCCAGTTGATCAGGCTGATACACTCGAACAGTGGTTGATAACGTTTTTTGAAGGCGAGGATGTTCTCTGCCGGCAGAAAGTTCCCGAAGGATCTTCTGATCATATTCGGTTCCCCAGAGGTGAATACGATGACCATTATCAGAAATCGGGATGGTCAGCGCCGACGCAATTGTGCCCGCTCCAAGGATTGTAATGTTCATGGTCGTGGCTCCACCCATGACCGTTCATTGCGAACGTAGTATGGCTCTTTGAAGGTGTGAAAGTATTCATCAACCTGATCGTTTCGAACCCGAATTCCGGTTGAATCCGAACGCAGCACGGAGCTGGCAACGTACCTTGACTCATCTGATCCGTCAAGAAGGATCACATACCAGGGTTGTTCCCGGTACGGGCGCGGACGTTCTGATTCATACCATGACTCCGTTCCGGAACAGTTCAGGTCGAAATCGACAATAACCCCCCTGAATTTATCGCGGTGGTGTCGGACGATCTGTCCGATGACGAACCCGGGTCGAAGTTCTGAGAAGTAGTCCTTGGTCACCGGAACGGGATCGCATGTTCGATGATCGTAGCGATTCATGTATTTTCGCAACATGGTCATCAATGTGGCTCGTCGAAAGTCACCAACCCGGCGATATGCATTCGACAAATTTCGAAGGATTCGCTTAAACCAATCCTCTGCACTCATTTCAAAGTCAAGCATTCGCTGGATCGATCGATGATCGAGGACTTTACGCGCGTGTCGTATCAGTTGTGCTCGATCAAGCACTCTTCCCCGGTTGAAACAATCGATCATTAACGTCTCTTGATCTTTTTGAGTACGGGCCAGGAAGTGTCCGGGGAAGTTACATCCCTGCACCTGTATGTCCAATCGTTTTGCCACGAGTTTAAAGAGGGCAGTGAGTGTGATCGGAATACCTTTCTTTTTCCGTGCTGCGAAATGTAAATTGCTATTGAGAGGATTGTAATAATCGTCTTCGTTACCGGAAATATCTCGTTTTGAAAACAGGTACTCAGCCAGAGCGACCGGATCCTTCGTTCCCACTTCCGACCGAAAGTCATTCGCGTACTCGTCAAGTAATGATTCGAACGAATCCGGGTAAAGGTAACCCGTTTGATAATCAGCCAGAATTTGAAATCCCTCTTCCAGTTTCTCTTGCTCCGTCTGAAACTCCACCCAGTTCGGCCAGACCGTCTGCAAATGGTCTCTGCATTGATCTTCCATCAAACTCTGGAGGACGCGACGCTGTTCGGGTGTCGGAGGGGAATCAAGGTCCTCGATTTTGTCCTTTAAAGAAGCCCCGTACTGAGAAAGCCGGCTGGCAATGGCTTTCCGAACGTCCTCCGAATCATCGTCGAGAAGTTTGATGATGTGTGAAAGTTCGTCGATATCAGTCATAGGGGGGCGTCATGTTGAGGAAGGAGCGAAGGCGAATCATTCGATGTCCGTGCCTGGTGGAACGTCCTGATCCGGACCAATTAAAGCGACGTCATCGCTCGTGGTCGCCGCCAGTAACATGCCCTCGCTTCGTTCACCCCGTATGGTTGCCGGTTCCATATTCGTCAGTATGACAATCTGTTTTCCTATGAGTTCGTCCTGGTCGTAATACCCCTTTACTCCGGCCACCAGCTGTAAGGGATCCTGCTCACCGATGTCCGCAGACAACTTGACCAACTTGTCCGCATTGGGATGTTCCTGAACGTCTTCAATGGTTCCGACCTGAAGATCAAGTTGTTTGAACTCTTCAAAACTGATCATCTCCAGTCTCCTTCCTGATAATAAAAAAAGTTACAGGCGTCTCTATTCTTAAGACTTGAACCGATTATAAAAAACCTGCATTCGTAGTTACAACCTGCTTTATTTTTATGAAATGAGTTCTTTATAATCTCCAATCTACTTTGTTTCATTCGCAAAATCCACCGTTCAGTTTGTTTGGATCTCCTACCTTGACTGACACACCGATCAACTGGGTACTCGAAGGATCGGAGTTGAACCAGCTGTTAAATGCCTGGAAGGACCAGCTGGTCTCCTTTCTGAAAAGCCGGCCCAATCCGGCCATATTTGGTATTCGTACACGGGGTGTGCCGCTGGGGCGCATGGTTAAATCCGCGTATGACGAGCGTGAGGATGAAGACATACCTCTTGGGTTGCTGGATATCACGCTTTATCGTGATGATCTTTTGCGTTCCGGCAGACAGCCGAGCGTGGAAGGCACGGAATGCATGTTCGACGTAAATGATCGGGACATCCTTCTGGTGGATGATGTTCTCTTTACCGGGCGTACAGTCCGCGCTGCTCTCGATGAGCTCTTTGACTTTGGCCGTCCTTCCGAAGTTCGACTGGCCGTTCTTGTGGATCGCGGACATCGTGAATTACCGATCGAACCAGACCTGACCGGAAAGGAAATCGACGTACGTCCGGAAAAAATGGTTCGACTGCGTTTGAACGAAATTGATGATGAGCATGGAATCATGATTGAACATACTCAAACGACGAACGGATCATGACATCGGATTCAGTCCCCAACAACTCCTCCGGGGAGAGGTCCTCCTCCAAACCTCCCTCTGGAAATACCAATTTAGATCTAAACCCAGATCTCAACTGGTCACATGACAATCTGCTTGACCTCGAACGCTTGAGTGAGGAGGAGCTGAAACTGATTCTGGATACCGCAGAGTCTTTCAGAGAAGTATCCACCCGTAACATTAAAAAAGTCCCTGCTTTGCGAGGGAAAGTGGTTGTAACCCTGTTCGAAGAACCCTCGACCCGCACGAAATCCTCGTTCAGTCTGGCTGCGAAGCGAATGAGTGCGGACGTAGTTAATTTTTCAGTGGGAAAAAGCAGTGTCAAAAAAGGGGAATCCATGCGGGATACCGTCCGGAACATCGAAGCGATGGGGGTAGATATTTTCATTCACAGAAGTGCTTCTCCCGGTGCACCAGAACGCATCTCAAGTGCCGTGGACGCGAGCATTATCAACGCCGGGGACGGAAGTCATGAACATCCGACACAAGCACTGTTGGACGTGTTTACCATTCGAGAACAGAAAGGGACCGTGGACGGGTTAACTGTGGCAATCGTGGGGGATATCACCCACTCCAGGGTGGCTCGATCTAATATTCATGCACTCAAAAAATTAGGAGCGGAGGTCGTGCTTTGCGGCCCTTCAACTCTGATTCCGGACTCATTTCGGGATATGGGGGTCAAGATTTCCCATGACCTCGACCACGTAATTGAGTCGGTGGATGTACTGAACCTGCTCCGGATCCAGCTTGAACGACAGACCGCCAACCTGTTCCCATCAA
Source organism: uncultured Planctomycetia bacterium (assembly GCA_964594615.1). Lineage (GTDB taxonomy): Bacteria > Planctomycetota > MHYJ01 > CAYXQY01 > CAYXQY01 > CAYXQY01. Next base: position 42,600 of record CAZQNZ010000004.1, on the reverse strand, counting down.
TCAGGGAATACACCCGTCTATTCGGGGTGAATCAGGAACGACTGGAGCAGGCCAACAAAGATGTGCTTATAATGCACCCGGGACCGATTAACCGTGGTGTGGAAGTGACACCGGAGGTAGCCGATGGTCCTCGTTCAGTCATCCTGAGGCAGGTGACGAACGGTCTGGCTGCTCGAATGGCTGTTCTCTATCTGGTTTCGACCGCACAGAACTGACGGAATGATGTCGAGGGCTGGTGATTTCAGGAGAGGACGCTAAGAATGAATTCTCCCATAGTCCGTTCAGAAGGATCTTCGCGGTTTTGCAGACTTTCAGGTTTACCGGGTCGTTTCACGGATGACAAAATCAACAATCCGCTTGCGTTTGTCATCCGGTAAATCCTCGAATTCCAGACCCAGCTGGAATTGATCTTCCCCTTTGTCCTGCGGATCGATCCAGGCGACCTGCGCGGATGTGTTCAGGTCAAAGTCGTCGACCGGGAAATCGATCTTGAGGTCCAGTTTCATTTCCTCCGTCAACAGATCCGGGATCCACCCGAGCTGCGGAATGGAACCCTGGAGCAAACATCCTCCACCACTGATGTCCTTGGAGGTTCCCTGAAATGTTGAATTGGATAGGGGTGCTCCTGAGGATGAAACAAACGTATAATGAACCACCAGTTCTACGTTAACTCGAGTAAACCGCCTTCGTTTTGGCGGCAAAGCGGGGGAGGGGCTCTCCATGTCAAGTGTGTTGTTCATTTTGAACAGATCGCAGGGATGGTTAGAATAAAAACATTGAGCCTCGGGTAGGACGTTGCTCGTTGGCGTGTTCGTTCTCGTATGTTCACTGTGATTTTTCGCGTGACTGTCATGTTTTCAATGCTTGCTCACCTGACTCTTCCGGATGCACCGCTTCTCCTCTTGTTTGCGATTCTCGGATTCACGGCGGGGTTCGTGATCTATCAACTGGCCGTCTCTTCCTCATAGTGGTGTTATTGAATCCGAGTCCTCACAAGGGCCAAACGTTTCAGGATTTTCAACTACCAAATCGGCGTGGGATAGACCGTTTATGGATTTTTGTGGATCTGGTTTCACTCGCCTCCTCATTGAGCGTGATTGTACTGTTCATCCGGATTCACTGCAATTTCCTCAAATCTTAAACCCCGTTGTTTCTGAATCACGGTTGAACTGTTCGGAACCGTTTCCGGGAGGGATGTTTTCACACCATTCACATGCACATGAGCCAATTAGCAACACAATATTGCGGAACGTCTACTTGTGTGACGGTGTTGATGTGTTAACATGAGTATTCTTATCTTCATCCATATCCATGACTCATGAACCAAAGCAGGGAAGACGCTTTAAATTATCACGCTGGTGAGCGGCCCGGAAAGTTAGAGGTCCGTTCCACGAAACCTTGTCTTACCCAGGTGGATCTATCCCTTGCTTATTCCCCCGGTGTTGCCTGGCCCGTCAAAGAGATTCAGAAGAATGCGGAAGATTCGTACCGATACACGAATCGTGCGAATCTGGTTGCAGTGATTTCGAATGGTTCTGCGACACTCGGATTGGGGAATACGGGGGCTCTTGCAAGCAAACCGGTGATGGAAGGCAAAGGTGTGCTGTTCAAGCGTTTCTCAGGAGTGGATGTATATGATCTGGAACTGGAGGCGGATGATCCGGATGAGTTTATCCGAACGGTGCGCTCGATGGAACCTACCTTCGGAGGCATCAATCTGGAGGACATAGCAGCGCCCGAGTGTTTTTATATTGAGCGCGAGCTCAAGGACTGTATGGATATTCCCGTTCTTCATGACGATCAGCACGGGACCGCGATTATCGCCGGGGCTGCACTTTTGAACGGCCTTGAGCTCATTGGAAAGGATCTCAGCAGTACCGAAATTGTGATCTCCGGGGCCGGAGCGGCCGGTATCGCCTGTGCGAGATTCTTTCAAACTCTTGGAATCCGGAAAGATTATATTTCAGTGGTAGACTCCACCGGAGTCATACATACCGGCAGGGAAGATTTGAACCCCTATAAACAGGAGGTCGCAAGGGAAACGGACAATCGTACGCTCGCTGAGGCGATGAACGGAGCTGATGTGTTCTTTGGGATGTCCGTCGGCGGCATCGTCACAGAAGAAATGATTGCGTCCATGGCCTCCGATCCAATCGTGTTTGCCTGTGCAAACCCGGATCCGGAAATCTTGCCGGAGAAGGCTCGTGCGGTGCGGGATGACGTGATCATTGGAACGGGGCGGTCTGATTATCCGAACCAGGTCAACAACGTACTCGGTTTTCCATTTATCTTCCGAGGAGCACTGGATGTGCGGGCGACGGATATCAACGAGGAAATGAAAGTCGCCGCTGCCGAATCGTTAGCCGCACTCGCTCGCAAGGACGTCCCGGAAAACGTTCTTGAAGCATATGGTCATCATCACCTCAGTTTTGGACGGGAGTATTTAATCCCAAAACCGCTTGATCACAGAATTCTTCTGGAGGAATCAACCGCTGTTGCCAAGGCCGCCATGGAATCCGGGGTCGCCCGGAAAGAAATTCAGGATCTGGAATCGTACAGACATTCCCTCGAGCGATTTCTCGGACGGTCCCGGGAAGTGATGCGGGGTATCATCAACAAGGCAAAAAATCGAAATACGCGGATTCTCTTTCCGGAGGCCTGCGAGGAGAATATATTACGAGCCTGTCGGATTATCCTGGACAATGATATTGCAGAGCCGGTGTTGATCGGAGATCGCTCCGATATTCAGGAACGAATTGACGAATTCGAACTGGAACTGGACCTCGAACAGATTGAAGTGCTCAACCCGGAGAAGACGGTGGAAGAACGTGGTTACGTGGAACGGTTATTCGATCTTCGTAAACGGAAGGGGATGACCCGTCACCGGGCACGTATGCAACTTAACGATCCTCATTACGTCGGGCTGATGGCCGTTCGAGAGGGGCATGCCGACGGGTTAGTGTGTGGAATTAACCGGTCGTATCCCGAAACCATTCGTCCGGCAATTCAGATTGTTGGTCTTAAAAAAGGGGTTACCCGAGTGGCCGGAATGTACATGCTGGTGTTTGACGACCGTTTGTTGTTTTATGCGGATGCGACGGTGAATATCGATCCGGATGCCAGACAGCTTGCCGAGGTGGGCATCATGGCTGGCCAGTACGTGGATCATTTCTTTGATATTCGTCCTCGCATTGCCATGCTGTCCTTTTCTAATTTTGGGTCCTCCCAGAATCAGAAAACAGAGAAGGTGGCCCGTGCGACGGAACTGATGAAGAATCATGAAACGGACTTTCGGGTTGATGGTGAAATGCAAGCAGACACGGCCCTTGTCTCAGATATTGCCGAAGAGACGTTCCCGCATTCTGCGATCCAGGGGGATGCCAACATCCTGATCTTTCCGGATCTCGACTCCGGTAATATCGCTTATAAAATCACCCAGCACCTGGCGGATGCTGAACTTGTTGGCCCCATCATCATGGGTATGAAACATCCTGTGAATGTGCTTAACCATTATTCAACTGTAAATGAAATCGTGAATATAACGGCCATTAGTGCAGTTTCGGACGACGACGTTATTCAAACACCTCCTGCACCTGAGTCACCATGAAAGAAGAGGGTACTCTTGAGCGAGGCACATTAATCTCCCTGATCAGAGATCATGTCACAGCCCGTAAATGGGGTCTTCTGTTTATTTATTCCGAGGATCACAAGACCCTGATCCATATTACGGAAGAAGGTGTTGAGTTGCTTGCTGATTCCAGTTCCCGGTGGGAGGAGGAGTACCTCCTCGTTCAAAGGGGGTACATTTCGGAAAATCAGCTAAACAAAGCCCGGCGGATAGCGAAGGAGACAAATAAAGATCTGAAACCGGTCATCAATGAACAAGGCTTCGCCACGTCAGACCAGTTCGAAAAGGCGGCCCGAAATCAAGCGTGGGAAATTCTGCTTGATGCATTTTTACTTCAGGATGTCGACTATGAATTTCGTGATGAAGACCGCCGGTCGGACATCGATCAGAAGCTGATGCCCCCGTTCAAATTCGTCTTCGACCATGAGGAAGTGCTCGAAGAAGCACAGAATCGCCTTTCCGAATTTGAAACTCAAAAGACCCTCATCTCCGATCGGTCCCAGCGGTTTACGGTGAAGGAGGAGAACCTTCCGGAACATCGGGAGGTAGCCAACCAAACCCGGATGGAACGCATCATCGATGAAATCGAGCAGGCGAAAAGTGTCGGTGAAATTCTACACGAGCTGAACTTTTCGGTGTTCGAGACGTATAAGATCCTCGCGGATTTATCGATGTCCGGAGCGCTTCAACCGATGACGGAAGAGGAGGTACTTGAAGCTGCCCGGAACAAGATGGATCAGGACGGAGAGATGGAGACCTGTGTCCGACTTTATAAAACGTATCTCAGCAACAATCCGGAGAATCTCCAGGTTCGAGAGGAGCTTGCCGACGCGTTAATTGCGGCCGGAGAGGATGAAGACGCGGCGGAATTACTGCTTGACACGGCAAGAATGCATCTCAAAGAGCATGAAAAACAGAAAGCTCATCAGCTACTCAAAATAGCTTACAACCATGATCCGGAAAATCAGAGGGTACAGGAGGTCTGGTTTGATACGGTACTTGATCTGAACGATCCGAAACGCATTCGGGAAACCGGGGAAGAACTTATTCATTCGCAGATGAAAGCTGGTAATTTGCAGGAAGCAAGCCGGGTTCTGAACAAGCTCCTGAACCGGTTTCCTCATTCCATTCGTCTGCTCATGACAGGGGCAGATCTGGCCCGCCAGCGGGATCAAACCCGGAAACTGAAATCATATTTATCACGAAGTGTCGAAGCACTGCCTGAGAACATCTCGGAAGGTTCCCTTGAAGCGGTCGAATACCTGAAGAAGTCCACCCAAAATCCGGACGAGCTGGATGAAAACATCAGGGCGGCCGTCGGTTATTCCAGTCCGTTCTTCTCAATGAGGAAAATGGTCATCGCTTTTGTTGTTCTTGGCCTGGGTGCTGGAATGTATTTTCTTGTGCAGTTTCAGATGGGGACACGACTCACGTATTTTCAAATTGATCGGAAAGCCAACCAGGATGTTCAGTCCGGAATGATTGAAGAAGGGCTCAAGAGATATGAAAAATTTATTGAACAGAACCCTTTTTCCTATAAGAGATGGGCTGCAAGGCAGCGGATTCAAGAACTGAAACGCCGCTTGAAAGAACAGGAAAAAGCTGAAAAGAAGGCCCAGGCGAAGAATCCGGATACGGATGGATCGAAGGAGGCCCCATCTGTTGGAAAAAAACTGGAAAAAATCAGGGAGCAATACCTGTCACCGGGAGAAGGTATTGCACTCCGTACGATTGAACAAGAACTGTTGGCTTTAAAAGGAGAAAGCGAAGGACCGGATAAAGAAGAAATTGAGGAGATGCTTGGGAAGATTGAGGAGCGTCGTCGGGAAGCCAGTTCTCTTCTGAAACAGGCGAAATCCTCAACTGACAAAGGGAATTTGCGGGAAGCCCGTGAGCTGATCGATCGGATCCGAAAAGAATACTCGCGGACGGAAACCGCTTCTAATTTGTTCTATCCGGTCCGATTCAAGAGTCTTCCTCCCAATGTCAAACTGTACATCAACAATCAGCTTGTGGGGACAACCCCGTTAACACATCGATTTGAGAAACTTGAAAACCATAAGGTAACCGCCGTACGCCGCCACTTTGAGAAGAAACAGATGATAGTTATGCCCCTCGACCAGGCACAATATGACCTGACCCTTCAGAAAAAGATTGCCTGGGAGAAAGATCTATCCTCCAGCATCACGGCCCCCCCTCTGCTTCAACCCGGAGGAATCATTGCCGGTACGGAAGAGGGGTACCTCTGGCGTGGCTCTTATGATCGAAGGCAGATCTGGGGAACAACATTGAAAACGGATACTGCTATTCAGCACCTTGTCTCCGGTACGGAGGATTCCATTTATGTGATGCTTGAAGACAGTACGCTTTTGCGTGTTTCCCCTTCGATGGGAAAGGGTGTGCTCTGGAAAAAGAAATTTTCAGACCATCATCTCCTGAAACCTGTGATAGATTCCAGATCGGACCTGGTCCTCGTGCCTTCAAGGTCGGGAACGCTATTTGCCATAAATACGGAAACAGGAGAGGTGCAGTCTTCCATTTCACTTTCTGCATCGCCGATCAGCTCGGTGCGGACGATAAACGAGCGACTGTTCATCCTGCTCTCGAATCGTCAAATCGTGGAACTCGATCTGGCGCGTTCGAGGACAAAAAATGCGTTTCAGGTCATTCCTGAGTCGAACGAGTCCATCATCACATCCTGGACCGATGGAGCCAGATGGTTCCTTCACACGAACCAGGGGAAGATTTTGAAGGCACGACCCTTGAAGCAGGAAACGGAGACGGTCTTGCGTCTGGACCGATCCCTGTTTCCGGGTTTCAACCTCGTTAACTCCATACTCCATTTCACCACGGAGGACGCAACGCTCTATCGCTGGCAGCTCGGATCCGACTCACCCGTCTGGAAACGTCCGCTTCCCGCTCCTGCTTCCACAGCTCCGGTCCACGCCGATAAGATGGTATACGTAGCGGATCGGAACGGGAATCTTCATGCATTTCATGGCCCGACCGGTCGAATCTTCTGGACTCGAAAGATTCCATACGGAATCCCGAAGTCTGGTCTTGTCGTTCGTGAAAGCAACCTGATTTTTGGGACGGACGAAGGGTATTTGTACCTGTTGAAGCTTGGTTCATATCGCTGAGGCTTCATTCAGAAAATCTGTTCAGGCTCTCCACTACGTCCGTTTGGAATTTGCTGGTATACGTGTGAATGAGATTTGAAAGATCTGTTCCGGACTCTTGTAGAACCGGGCTGAGGTCCATCCCATAGATCAATCGGGATGCTTTGTCCGCCTGATGAGAATTGTGAAATGTGGCGTGTGCTCGTTGCCGGCCCCTTGTGGCCCGGTGATAGCGCTTTCCACCGCGGATCTGTGAGTCAAATACCCCAATTAACGCATCCGTGAGATGTTCCATTCCGCTTATGTCGAAGACGACACGGTCTTCATCACACAGCCAGTCCAGATCACGCCATACTTCACAACCATAAAGTGTGTCCGGTCGAGTCTCGGCGGGCAGTGCCTGTAAAGCTTGCACGGCGGAAACCGCAACGGCAACATGTGTAGGATGACGATCCGTCGGGGTATGCGTGTATACAATGTCGGGTCGTGTTTCGTTCACGATCTGACGTATCTCGGATTGATGGGCCTGAAATGTTTTCTCACGAACGGATGAGCTTGGATGGCTCAGCTGGTAGATCATACTATACTCCCCGATGAATGCCGCTTTTCGTTGTTCCTTCTGCCGCAGCTCGATTACATCCGTTTCTTGATACGATGCATAGGGACCCTGGTTTACACTTCCTGAGCCGTCCGTCACGGTTACTCCGCTGAACCATTGATCTTCGCTATTGAAACAGGAAAGAATTCCGTCCAGTGCCATCACTTCCAGATCATCGGGATGGGCGCCGATACCCAGGTGTGTCGTCCGATGGATGGCTTCTTTCCGGGCAGCATCATCCGGTACAAAAACATCCGCAGAATTGTTGGAAAGGGGCATGTTCATGGCAAAACGAATTCTGAATTCGGTCGAATGACATCTGGATTGTTCCCCATCCACAGTCCATTTTTGATGATGAGGCACCGCTCAATCCGGTGATCGGACAATCATAAACTACAAACTGAGTCGTTCCAAATATATCATGAACGCATCCATAAGGAAATCATACGTTTACAGGGAGAGACCGTGAACTCACAACCGTCCGACACAAACGTAGGTGTTCTGAAAGGTGGTATATCTCGAGAGCGAGAAGTGTCTCTGAAATCGGGAGAGGCGATTGCTGAGGCACTGCGCGAAAAGCAGTATAGCGTGCAGGAGATTGACGTTACCGACCCGCAAATACCGGAACTGGACAACGGCTCCATAGACGTGTTTTTTGTTGCGTTACACGGAAGATTCGGCGAAGACGGACAGATTCAGTCACTTCTGGAAGAAAAGGGTGTTCCGTTTACCGGCTCCGGTTCAAGTGCTTCCGAACGCGGTATGGATAAGTTCGAGTCCAAGCGAATTTTTCGAGAGCACAGTATTCCAACACCCCCGTTCCATACGTACTCGGAAGGGGACCGGCCGGTCCCTCCTCCGTGTGGTTTAATGTCCGGGCTTCAGGAAGGGGAGGGATTCGTCATTAAACCTCGCTCGCAGGGGAGCAGTATCGGCATCACGATGGTCGAACACCGTAAGGAAATTAGCAAAGCCATTAAACAGACACGCGAGGTCGAGTCCGACCTGCTGGTGGAACCCCGGTACTCCGGACCGGAAGTGACAGTTGGGATACTGAATGGTGAACCTCTGCCGGTGATTCAGCTTGAGCTGGCCAGGGATTTTTACGATTACACCGCAAAATACGAGGATGAACGAACAGGGTACGAACTCAATCCCGATCTGCCCGAGCAGCTTCTGGAGGAAATTCAGCGTATTTCACTGGACGCCTACCGGGCGCTCGGTTGCGAAGGACAGGCGCGGGCTGACCTGATTCTCCATGAGCAAACCCCATATCTGCTCGAAATCAATACGATCCCGGGAATGACGTCACACAGCCTTTTGCCAAAGGCCGCAAAGAAACAGGGCATCTCGTTTCCGGATCTGTGTGAACAGATTCTTCAGTCGGCTCTTTGATCAGGGCATGAGTTGGACTGCGTACAAAACCGCTCTAGTTCTGGCTCCTTAACGGAGATCGGGTTTATTTCCGTTTTCAAGGACTTCGGTCCAGTACGATTCCCATTTTGATTTGACCTGTTTCCAGTTTCGCTTTAATTCACAGAACGATTCAAAATTTTCCTGTTGAATAAAGGGGTTATGTTGCCGTTCCCACCCAATTGTTGAATGGGGCATCGGTCCGTAATCATGACCCGGGTAAACAGTTGTTTGATCAGGAAGTTGCATAAGTTTGTTATGCAGGGACTCGTATTGCTGCCGGGCATCGGTGCCACTATTGCTGGTTCCTCCAACTTTTCCTACGAATAACGTATCCCCGGAGATCAGCATCTTTTCATCAATCAAGAAACAGCAGGAACCCTCTGTGTGTCCGGGTGTGTGCAGGGTTCGTATGGTGAGGGAACCAGCGGACAATTCCTCTCCATGTTCCAGATCTCGGTCGGATGTGACCTGATCATCGGGATGATTGGCTACTTTCGCGCCGGTGCTGTGTTTGACCGCCTCATTGGCGCTGGTATGGTCATGATGTCCATGCGTGTTTAGAATCCAATCGAGGCTTAATCCGTTATCTTCTAACTCACGTAGAAATCGATTGGGCTCGAACGCCGGGTCAAAGAGAATCGCTTTTCCGGTTTCCTGACAGCCGGCAATGTAACTAAAGTTTCGACTTGTTTGTGGTCGAACCGGTATCTGTTTGAACATAGCGTTCTACCGAATGAGGTATTCATTTCTTTCAATACAACGTTGTTCCTGAGAGAGTGTATATCGTAGGAAGAACAGGGCGGAATTTCGATTGAGGAAATCCATCGTTCGATTCGTCTCGAACTTCAGATTTCCCCAAAAAACCTTCGACAAATAAAGTGAAAGATGGATATTCGTATTCATTTATTTGACGAACCTGCATGGTGGTCCTCCTGATTTTTTAGGTAGGGCGGTGCAGAATGAAAAACGCACAATGTCCATTTTTTCATGGCTGCTTTATTTGTGTCTGTTAAAGGTGTCGAGGAATTCGGTCTCGTAAAATTTGACGCTCGCTACGGTTTGCCAGAGTAGGGCATCTGTTTTTACCAGATATTTTAACCAGTAGAATATGATACCGTTTTGGATAGGATTTCTTGAAGAATAAACCATGACAGATTCTTCGATGGACGAGCGGGTGCATCATCTCGTGGACTTGAACGAAGCACTGCAAGAGAAATGCGTACGTTTGCGGGATCAATATGACAATGTGCGAAAGATTAATTATGAGGGATCGGCACTCGTCACGATTCTGCAATTTGAAGAAAGTGATACCCACGAGAACGACGGCATGTTGATGTTCGTATACCGGTATGATGATGAAACGGACTCCTATATCCTCGAATGTCACATGGAGGTGAACTTCCGGACGATCCCGGATAACGACGACCAATACAAGTTTGCAGCCGATGCGGATGAGCCGAACCCGCTGGAGTTCGCTGCTCGCAAAATTGACCAGTTCAAGGACATCTACAGCAATCCCCCGGAATTAATGGCTTGAGGTTGCCGACTGACATTTTTCATTCAACATTGAATTCCGCGTGTCAGTAATTTAGAATTCGCCAGTCAGTATATGTGTTGACGAAAGGAACCGGTGAACGGTATTTGACGATTCTGTAGATCTTTCCATCTCATATTTGTGCTGGATAGAATATGTCCGATATTGTTTATTTGAATGGATCATTTATGCCCCGGGAAGACGCCTCAATTGACATTGAAGATCGGGGTTATCAGTTTGCCGATGCCATTTACGAGGTCATCTATTTCTCGGATGGAACTCCCTTCCGCCTGGAGCCTCATATGGACCGACTGCGGCGTTCGGCTTCGGAGCTGGATATACGACTGCCGGATCTTGAGGCCCTTGAGCAAGACATGTTTACGCTGCAGCAGAAAAACGGTTTAGAGGGGCAAAGTGCAAAATTGTACCTGCAGGTGAGCCGTGGGACCCAGGAGCGTCATCATGCGTACGAATCTGATCTCAGCCCCAACGTGGTGATGACAATTTCTGAATTCGAAGGAAATCCCGCACATCACTACGATCAGGGGGTACAAGTCATAACGGTACCGGATGACCGTTGGGCACGGTGTTACATCAAGACCACCGCGCTCATTTCGAACGGCATTGCGAAAACGAAAGCGAAAAAACAAGGTGCGTTCGAAGCCGTTTTTGTCCGAGACGGCTTTATCACGGAAGGGACCAGCAGCAACACCTTTATCGTTAACGAAAATCAGGTGATCACCCCACCAGCAAGCAATTATATTCTTGATGGAATCACAAGGAATGTCGTAATTGACATCGTTGAGAATTCTCAATACGAAATGGTTGAACGAGCAATATCTCTGGACCAGTACTTCAGTGCAGATGAAGTTTTTCTGACGGGGACGACGACCGAGGTGATGCCTGTGGTGGAGGTTGACGATCGATCAATCGGTGATGGATCACCTGGCACGGTGACGAAAACACTTCTCAAGAAATATCGCTCCCTGCTTGATGAATGATTCGCCCGGGAGAAGCAGCTTGGGATGGACACGGAGAAATTGCTCCACCCGGATCTGAGCCATGGAGACCATTGGCTTGGTGGCTTCCGAATACTGGCTTGAGTTATTCGATGAAACGTCTTCAGACACATGTTACGTGAAGTAATCTACTTATGAGTGATTTAGAAAACGAGTTACGCGTACAGGCAAACAAAGGGAACTGGGAACAGGTAGAAAACATATGGCTGGAGCTATCCGACCTGACTCCGGATGATGTACCGTTGTACAGGGATGTTCTCGAATCCATGATTGAACTCGACCAGAAACGTCGAATTCAGGATATGGCTTCCATCATGGTGGAGTCGTGGCGAGGACAGGATCTCGACGAAGAAGCCTTTGATATCCTGGAACCTCTGGTCAAAAACGACCTGCTTCCCTCTGGACTCGCGGATGATTTTAGAGACGTCCTTGAAGCGGTATATGAGGACCATCCCGCACTCGATTTGAGTCTCCGTTTAAGTGGTATCAATAGTGGCACACCGGGTGAAGAATCCTACGAGAAGTTTCGTTCGTTCATTGAATTTAAACCGGACCACTACGTACACCATTCGAGCGGGTGGGGTACGGGGAAGATCGTTGAGGTACGGGGTACGCTGGAGTCCGTGGTCATTGATTTTGAGAACAGGCGCGGACATGAGATGGACATCGAAGCGGCACAGGAATACGTTTCCATTATCGAGGAGAATGACCCGCGAGCCCTTGCCTACGAAGGATCGGATGTTCTAGAGGAAGCACTGAAAGAACGGCCCGCCAAAATCATCCGATCTTACCTGGAGTCCAGGGGCACGGACGTACCGTTAAAAGAACTCAGAGACCTTCTAAAAAATCAGGTCTTTTCCTCAAATCAATGGACCAACTGGTGGAACAGGACGAAGACGAAATTGCTGGAACATCCGAACATCGAAATGTCGGGCCAGTCTGCACCCGACCTGTCCTACCGGGATGTTTCGGTGAACCCCGAAGAGGAACTCATGAGTAACATTCGCTATGCGGAGCACCCGGATGAAGTTCAAAAAGCCATCCAGAATTTCTCTTCTCTGCTTGAACGGCATGAAGAAACTCAGCAGAAGATGAAGGAGGCCCTGCGCGAAAAAGCGTCCTATTTCCTGTCAAAGGCAGAAGAGGGCAAACATCGTGTTGCATTTACGTCACTCCTTCTGTTTCTTGACCGAAAAACGTCATACTTACCGGATGGGCTTCTTGAAGACGTGATCCCGAAAATCCTTACACTTGAGGACGAGCGGGACGAACAGATTGAAGATCTAAGTAATTTGCTGAATTCACTCCGGCACGGGGACGAGCTGAAAACGGTTCTGAGCATGATGGAGAGAGCTTTCGATGACGAGGAGCTACCTCACCTGGAACAGAAGCTTCTGACCCGTGTGCACGGAGCCGCATGGAAACACCTCGCCCGGCATCTCCTTGAACACAGTGGTGAAAAATACATACAGGAAGCACTTTTTGAGCTGACCGGCGTTCCGGGAACCTATCCCTTACCTTACCTCAGTCTGGTTCGGTTCCGACATGAATCATTCCTGGAACCGGTCGAGGAATTTTTGCCCACCTCCACCGAGCTATTTCGTAGTCTGATCGAACTTGCCGAGCTCGACACAGATCGATACCTTCCCTCCAATTGGACGGTGCGGCAGTTTACCAAGCAGGTCGAAGATACGATTCTGAGGAACTTCGACGATATCATCGAAGAGGCGACTACGACGCTCAGCACGGATCAGTCGATGAAGTTACGAAACAAAGTCAAGCGAATGCATGGTTTTAAGGACACCACCCGCGCCAAAATGCTGAACCACCTTGAGGAGTCCAAGGAAGAGCAGGATGTGGGGCGGTTCTGGGAAAGTGAACTCATTTTCTGCACTCAGGAGGGAATTGAGGAGCGACAGGCGACGTACGATGAAATTGTGTCTGAGAAGATGCCAGAAAACCAGCAGGCGATTGAAGAAGCTCGGGCGCAGGGAGATGTCAGTGAAAACGCGGAACTCGATGCCGCGCTTGAGGAACGGTCACTGTTAACCTCCCGAGCCCGGAAATTAAAGAAGGAACTCGAACACGCACGGAATCTGGCTGATGCGCCGGTCCAGGATAGCGAGGTCCAGCCTGGCACACGTGTTCAATTACGGGAGACGGAAACTGATAAAACCTGCTCTTACACCATTCTCGGACCATGGGACTCCAACGCTGAGGAGGATATCATTTCATATGAATCTCCACTGGCAGAAGGACTCCTTGAAGCGAAGGAAGGGGAAGAACGCACTGTGTCCCTTCCTGATGGAGAAGTCACATACCGCGTTGAGAACATCGAGAAAGTGATCTAGCGTTCACCGGATTGGTTTTTGCTAAGCGGGGGATAAACCGGGGGCCGGAGGGTTCATCATTTGCATATCACTCCATCCGATCTGTTTTGACAACCGTTTCCTCCTCCCCGTATAATTAACCCGTTAGAAGGTGGATCGGAGCCCCGGTTTCGTATGATGAACCGGACAGGTCCTTCCACTTCTCCCTTTCTTCTACCCACCATCATTCGTGCTGGGGAACGCATGAAATTCCAGCGGATAAAATACCTCGAATGGGTGAGGGAAAATCTACCAGCGGTGGAACATGATCTGGCAACGGCGTCCCTCACTCCCTGTGAGCTGGGAGAGATCGATATTGATCCCGCTGAGATTGAGATCAATGGACCGGATTTTGGTGAATACCCCCCCCTTCTCGAGCGTCTTGAGCACACATACAACGTGACACGTGAGAAAATTGTTCTAACGCAGGGAGCCAGCATGGGGATCTTCCTTACCCTCAACGCTGTTCTTGAGGAAGGGAGTGAAGTGGTTCTTGAAGTCCCGAACTATGAGCCTTTTTACCGAATTGCAAAGGCGATTGGAGCCCGCGTCAAGATCCTTGAGCGCTCGTTTGAGGATCATTTTCAGCTGAGTCTCGAGCAGTTAGAACGGAAGGTGAGCAGTCGAACGGACGTAATCGTCATTACAAATTTGCACAACCCATCCGGTGTCGCCACCAATCCTGAAAAATTAAAGACGATGGGGCAAATTGCTCGTGAGAACAACGCGCAGCTGGTCTGTGGTGAGGCGTATCTGGAAAGTGTTTTCGAACATTCCCTTCCTCCAATATGTTCAATCGCGGACAATGGCATCAGTATTGGTAGCGTCTCAAAAGCGTATGGTCTTGATGGGTTGCGCATCGGATGGGTATTCTGTGAACCCGCTTTGAAACAGCGAATTGAATCCATCAGAAACTACATGTCCCCCCGGAATACATTTCCCGCTCAACAAATCGCCGCTGAAGCTTTGAACAAGCGGGATACCCTGTTGAAAAAGGGAAAGAAGCAGGTTCGCAGAAACAAGCAGATTCTTCAGGAGTGGGTGGATGATCGGAATGATGTAGAATGGGTTCCCCCCGATGGAGGGCCTGTCTGTTTTTTTAAGATCTCAGCCAACATAGATGTTTGGGATCTGATCACCACGTTAAAGGAGGAATACGGAACCCTGGTGGTCCCCGGCGATTTCTTCTGGGCCAGGGGATTCATCCGAATTGGGTTTGGCAAAGAATCCGATCAGCTCCGAACCGGTGTCAAACACCTCGGAAGTGCGCTTGATCAATTGGAACCACGCCGAAACCTCTATTCCTGATGCCTACCCATCTACTGCTTCTCATGTCGTCGATGGGGATGGAAAGGACTCAACACAGAATCCAGAAAATCCTGACTGCGGTGGGTTGTTGGCGTCCGCAGATGAGGGAGCTCCGTCTCTGGAGAGGTTCGACGATCCGAGCCGGGGCTTGTGGTATGTAAATGTACAGAATGAACCTGACAGGAAGAGTGCTGTAGATCGTACGCCTTCTCCCAGGTAACACGGTGCGCGGTTGTTCGCCCTGTGATGTTCGCTGCGCTACGAAAGCATGAAGGAATCGATGAGAAGTACGACCAGGGCGGTGACGAAAATGTTCACCAGTGTGATGGGCAATATCACCTTCCAGCCCAGGCGCATCAACTGATCGTATCGGAAACGGGGAAGGGTCCAGCGAAGCCATACCAGAAACCAGAGCATGAGGGCCATTTTGGTCGTGAAGCTCCCCATTTGCACTACTACACGTCCGAAGGAGCCCAGCATGTCATTCAGCATCTGAGTGGAAAGAAATGGAACCTGCCATCCCCCCAGGAACATCGTGACCACGATCGCTGAGACAATAATCGACGTCACGTATTGTCCAAACATGTACATCGAAAATTTTAGCCCACTATATTCCGTGTGATAACCCGCAACCACTTCGGATTCCGCCTCGGGAATGTCGAACGGAATCCGTTCAATCTCAGCAACGCCGACGACCAGAAACAGGATAAATCCAACGGGTTGGAGCACAAAGCCCCACATGTACGGAAGATGAGTTTGAGCTTCAACCATGGTGTTTAACTCCGCCGTTCCGTAGATCATCAGGGCCCCGAGCAGCGTGAGGATCAAGGAGACTTCGTAACTGATCATCTGTGCCGAGGCACGAAGTCCTCCAAGCAACGAATACCGGTTGTTTGAAGACCATCCCCCCAGGACAATGGAATATACGGATAGGGCGGTCAGGGCAAAGATGAATATAAGGCCACTTTCCAGAGGAATGCCCTGGAAATGAATAGTCTGACCATTGACGTCCAGCGGAGCTGCAAAAGGGACCACAGCGATCGTGCTCAATGCCGGGGCAACGGCGAAGAACGGAGCGATGTAATATAGCGGTTTGTATGCTCCCGAGGGTATGAAACTCTCTTTGGTCACAAACTTGATTGCATCGGCGAGAACGTGGGGCAGCCCCAGAAGCGTGAACGAACCAATACGAGCTCTATTCGGGCCGGGTCGATCCTGGATGAAGGCACTACCGCGACGTTCAACCCAGATCAACAGGGGAACGGCAGCGAGAATTGTGAATGGCATAAACGCAGCTTTGAATATCGTAATCCAGCTTATATCTGTCATGTTGGATAATTATGTTGGCGTGTAACGTTATTCCTCAGTGCCAGCCATGGCCGTCTCGGCTTCCTCGATCAGTTTAACATCTGGAGAGAGGTCCGGGTCTTCTTTGCCATCGACGGTGCGGCCATGTTCGCCGAGTTCCTGGTAGTCCCAGTCAAAACCAATGACCTCCCTGGCCCATGCATTGAATATCTGATCTGGATAGGGGTCTTCGAAGCGTTCCTTCCGTTCGACATCCAACCACTCGGCGAGGTCGGAAAGGATTTGTAGTTGAGGATGACTCTGCACCGGGGCCGGTACGGCAGGTTTAAAATGCTGAACCCGTCCATTGACGTTTGTGAAGGTTCCTTCTTTTTCCGCCCAGACCTGGCCGGGAAGCACCCAGTCCACCTCCTCCGGTGAGAGGGAACGATGGGTGCCCACCTGTATGACGAGTTGCGCTTCTGACAAAAACGTTTTGAAAGACGCTTCCTGGTCCTCGTCAAGATGCCGGTACGGCATCGGATCAAGAAGAAACACGACCTGCCCTGGAGGATCATCCGTATGATCGGTCCAGGGTCTGCCCAGGGCAAGATCGTATGCCTCCAGAATGAGATCACACCCTTTACGGTTTGGATTTTTATCGGGCTTGCGAAGGATGTCATCTTCCGTCAGGTCCGTCAACCATCCCTTCTGTCCGTCAAGGTATGTGATCGTGTCTGCGTTGAGCTCATCCTTCAGCAGGCGAGCGAACTGGAAATTTTCCTCGTTCGACAGGCGGGTGGACATGATTCCCGTAACCCCTGCCCCTTCGTCCAGGGCCTCCTGAATCTCGGCCGTTAAATTGGATTCGACGTGTTCCCAGCTGACCGCATTGAATTCCCCGCTGGTGACATGGAGGGGGGTTTCGAGACGATCGTCGTCGTTCACCCAGTCGAAGCAGAGGCGCCCTTCGTCACAGAGCCAGAAATCATTGACATGGGGATTGTGCCGCGGCATGAACCGCTGAATCTCACCGTCTTTGTGATCCAGCCGAACGCTGCAGCCCCGGGAGCAGTTCGGGCAGACGGTTTTTGTGTGGTCCAGGAACCAGACACGGTTTTTGAATCGGAACTCTTTGGAGGTCAGAGCCCCAACCGGGCAAATATCAACCGTATTCAGGCTGTATGGATCGTCCAGCTCCTGCCCCGGAAAGGTGGTTAATTCCGCACGGTCCCCCCGGTTCACGATCCCGAGCGACGGTTCTTTCGAGACATTTTCCACGAATCGAATACACCGCGTACAGAGAATGCATCGCTCCGTATCGAGGACGATATGCGGTCCGACATCTACAACTTTTCGCTTCTGCACTTTCGGTTCCACCGTCCGTGACCGTTCGGCGCTGAAATCGAAATAATGATCCTGCAGCATGCACTCCCCGGACTTGTCGCAAATCGGGCAGTCGAGGGGATGGTTTAACAGAAGAAATTCCAGAACCCCTTCCCGGGCATCGCGGACATTGTCATTATCCGTATGTACCACCATGTCATCCTGACATTCCGTGATACAGGAGGGAGGTAGCTTTGGATTGTCTTCGACGTCCACGATACACATGCGGCAGTTGCCGTCCGGAGGAAGTCCCGGATGATAGCAGAACACAGGAATGTCCTTGCCGAGCTGCTCGGCCGCTTCAAGAAGGGTGGTTCCCTCCTCGACCTCAATTTTCTGTCCATCAATCGTCAGTTCTGGCATGTCAACTCCCGATCACAATAAGTCGTCACGCAAACAAGTGGTGGTGCCTTGAGAAGACGTTCTGACCAGCTTGAATATTGAATGAGTACAACCTCGTACCGATCCTGAAAAAGATAACGTACTTCACCGGGGCAGTCATCGTTTTGCGAAACATTGTAACGCATTTTACCCATCGGCTCAACGGGAAAATGCAGATTTGTGATGTCGGACCTCCGGTGGTTCCTCTTCGTGAATGGTCACCCCGATCACATCAAAACGATGGGACACGCCGAGGGCATTTCGCTTTGCGAGGAATCGACTCGCCGTTTGGACCACTCGCTCCCGCTTTTCATCGTTGATCGATCGTTCGGCTCTGAATAACTGTTCCCGCCTCGCCCGTACCTCAACAAAAATAAAAATTTCCGCGGATGGTTCGTACGCGATCAGATCGAGCTCACCACAATCATTTTCATAATTCTCTTCCAGAATTCGGTACCCGTTCTCCACCAGGTGCTCCCGTGCGAGCTCCTCTCCTCTCTCACCGACTTGCTGGCGATCGTCCTGCATCGAAACCTTTGATTAATCCAATCGTTTGATAAGCATCGCAATTCCCTGACCACCTCCAATACAGGCAGAAGCAATGCCGATTTCCAGATCCGCCCGGCGGAGCTCGCGGATGAGGGTGATCAGAAGGCGAGTACCGGTCATTCCCAGGGGGTGTCCCAGGGCAATTGCTCCCCCGTTGACATTTGCTCGCTCGCGATCCAGTCCCAGTTCCTGTTCCACGGCGAGATACTGACCGGCGAATGCTTCGTTGATCTCGAACCGGTTCACATCATCCAGTTCCAGGGAGGTCTTCTTGAGTACTTTCGGTATCGCGTACGCCGGCCCGATTCCCATGTGGGATGGATCGACCCCCACTGTCGCCCACTCCAGGATTTCAGCAGCCGGTGAGGCATCCGCATGTTTTAACTCCTCCTCCCGGCCGGCAATGATTGCAGCACCTCCATCCACAATCCCACTGGCATTCCCGGCCGTCACGTCTGATCCATCACCGAATGAGGGAGATAACGACTGGAGCCGTTCATACGTCGTATCGGGCTTGATGAAATCATCTCGTTCGACCGTTGTGTTCGAATCAATCTGAACGGGTACGATTTCTTCATCGAACCGTCCCTGCTGGACGGCTTCGGAACCACACCGGTGACTCCGCAGTGCATAGCGATCTTGCTGTTCCCGGCTTATGTCGTAGCGTTCCGCGAGATGATCGGACGTCTCTGCCATATAATCTCCACAATATGCATCGTGAAGCCCGAGCTGCAACCAGTCTTCGATGCTGGCATTCCCGAATGAGAACCCGGTTCGGGCCCCCGGAATCACGTGAGGTGCCCGCGACATATTTTCCGTGCCGCCGGCAAGTATCACGGCGGCATCCCCCCGGTAGATCTCTTGAACGCCACTGATGACGGACTGAATTCCACTGCCACAGAGTCGGTTGACCGTCAGTGCGGGGACGGATTCCGGCACGCCTGCATGGAGTCCGATGTGCCGCGCCGCATAAATCGTTTCCGGGCTGGACTGTATGACATTCCCGAAGACCACATGGTCAATTCGCTCTGGATTCAATCCGGAATGACCCAGTGTTTTCTCGGCGGCTCGGGTTCCTAGATCCACGGCCGAAATATCTTTGAATGCTCCGCCATTCCGGGCACCGGAATAGGTTGCCATCGGCGTCCGAAAGCCGTCCAGAACCACAATCGTCGGATCCATACAAGCCTCCGTAGAAATTGCAATGAAATCATGACCGGTGAGCTCATTTTAGCAGATTATCTGAGAACGTTACCATTGCCACAGGAGCCAGGGATTAGAATTAGCTTGGTTCCACCTGTAAAAAAAGAAAATCAAAACTATAATGGTTGG
The DNA here is from genome assembly GCA_964594615.1 of uncultured Planctomycetia bacterium. GTDB lineage: Bacteria > Planctomycetota > MHYJ01 > CAYXQY01 > CAYXQY01 > CAYXQY01. The sequence goes on along the minus strand of CAZQNZ010000004.1, from coordinate 22,674 downwards.
ACATTCGGATTGTTATTGCGTAGACCATATTGCTCAGTAGAAAACATGTCCGTATTAGACCTTGAAAAATTTGATGCAAGCGTTCTCCGCGGGAAGATGAACCCCATCGACGAGATCGACGACACTGTAATTGAGCTTGTTGAGAACATGAAGGAAAGCATGTATGCCCACAACGGGGTGGGGCTCGCCGCTCCGCAGGTCGGACACGGATTGCAAATTACCGTGATGGATTGCAGTGAAAAACGGGACGGATCCGAACTGATCTGCATGATCAATCCGGAGCTTGAAGAAACGGAGGGGGAGCTGGATGGGCATGAGGGCTGTCTGTCCCTCCCGGGAATCTGGGGGAATCCGGGTCGTCACCGCTTCGCCAGGGCGTCGTACCTCAGTCCGGACGGTGAGCAGGAAACCATTGAACGGGAGGGACTGTGGGCCCGGTGTATTCAGCATGAAATTGATCACCTTCGAGGGACGTTGTTCATCGATCATCTTACAGGGGAGGAGAAAGAACGAGCTGAAGAACGGTTTAACTCGTTGAGCCAGTGGGAAAACAACCCGTTAACACGCCTTCAGAGCGGATGTACCTGGGAGGAGTATCTGGAAGAGGACGGCAAATTTGCCCGTTTCAACAGAGATCAATATAACAATTTGTTTCTTCCATCAGCACAACTGGAACCGTTTCAGAACCTTGAGTCTGCCGTTCACCTGGTGGCGCTTACGGAACTGACCAACTTCGAGTCCGCGTTTATCACTCCTGCCCTCGCACGACTCTGTGACGACGTGGAGCAACTGGACCTGACGCTGCTTCCTGCCGGAGAACACGGGGACATCGTGGATTACTATGCGACGTACGGTGTCACGGAAACCCCCATCGTTGTTCTGTTTGACGAGGAGTACAATCAGATTGGGACCTGGGGACCACGACCGGATGACGCTGGTGATGCGGTCGGATCAGAAGACACCGATCAGCTTTCACCGGGAAACAAAACAGAGCAACTTGAGCAGTTCTACAAAAACCGGGGGGTCCCCGCCGTACTGGACGAGCTTTCGGAACTCCTTACCGGATTGTAACTTCCCGCTATCCCCCCGGAACATCACTCTTGAACCTTCCCCCCAGCTTGATATAATGACGCATCAATTTGTACACTTGTGGGGAGCTACAGGCTGGTGACCATCCGTTACACGGTCATTCGCCACGGCTCATGGCCACGGGGTGGCATGTTTATTTCACGGAGTCACTGAAAGTGGATATCAACAGTTTTCTATTCCTCCTTGCTCAGCAAGGGGCCAATGGTGGTGGGAAGGGACAGCAGGGGAGCATGGAACAAATCCTCCTTTGCACCGCCATGGCCATCGGGATCGGATTGATCTGGTACTTCGTATTCATCCGGCCCAAGCAACAGGAAAAACAGGAGCGAGATGAAATGCTCGACTCCCTTGAGGTCCATGATGAAGTTGTTACGATCGGTGGTATTCGTGGAAGGATCACAGACATTGATGAGGATCATCTTTCGGTCCGGATCGACGATGATAACAACGTGACCGTGAACTGTGAGCGCTGGGCGATCCGGGACAACTTGACAAAGCAGGACGATGACGATGAGGAAAATAGTTAACTTCCGTTAAATTCAGTTTCTGGTGTCGGTTATGGATTACCGCTGGAAAAATATTCTCACATGTTTATTGCTGGTTGTTAGTGTCATTATTGTTATTCCCTGGGAGGATAAACCCTTCCTCGGTGATCAGGGGTTTGTGCTGGGTCTGGATCTGAAGGGGGGCATGCAGATGACCCTTCAGCTAGATTACAGCGAGAAGGACCTCACACGTTCGGAAAAGAATGACGCTACCCAGCAGGCGGTGGATATCCTGTACCGTCGAATCAACCAGTTTGGGCTCACTCAGCCCGAAATTCAGAAGACCGGAGTTGATTCGATCCTTGTTCAAATTCCCGGAGTTGAGACCTCCCGCATCGACCGCGTGCGAAACATACTCAGCACGACCGGTACACTGGAGTTTTATATACAGGCGTCACAGGTCCAGCGGGATAAGGCGGGGCAGCCCGGGAACAACCAGACCGCTCCCGCGGGGACGAAGTGGCTACAGAGTCGCTCGGATGCGAGAAACCTCAAAAAGTTTTACCTCGTGGAAGAGGAGCCGCGCGTCCTCGGGAAGCACCTCGAAACGGCCGGGTTATCCACACCAACGGGTCAGGGTTATAATGTCACTCTTTCTCTGGACGATGAAGGGGCGGAACAGTTTGCGGAGGCCACCCGGGAGGCCAAACAACAGGGCCGGTTAATTCCGATCGCACTGGATGGAGTGGTGCAGAGTGCACCGAAGGTAAACGAAGTGATTACCGGGGGCAATGCTCAGATCGAAGGGGATTTCGAACCGGATGAAGCACGACGTCTCGTCACGGTACTGAATTCCGGCCGGTTAAATGCTCCGATCGAGATCGTACAGGAAAACTCGGTGGGGCCTTCTCTCGGACAAGCCTCCATTCAAAGGGGACAGATTGCGATCGGGCTGGCTATGGCGGTGGTCGTGCTTTTCATGATGCTGTACTACTGGGGGCTCGGCATCGTGGTTTCGTTCGTTCTCGGGTTCAACCTGCTTCTTCTCGCTGCCCTGCTGCTACTGCTGAAGGCGACGCTGACCCTGCCCGGGCTTGCCGGTATTCTGCTGACGGTCGGAATTGCAGTGGACGCCAGCGTGATTATTTTTGAACGGATACGGGAGGAAACCAAGAAGAACCAGAGTGATCGAAAGGCGTTTGAGGTTGGGTGGAACAAAGCGTTCTGGGCGGTCTTTGATGCCAATATCACGACACTGATTGCCGCCATCGTCCTGTTCTACTTCGGTTCTCAGGCCATTCGCGGATTTGCCACGACACTGCTTCTCGGTGTGATTACGACCCTTTTTACGGTGTTTTTCTCGGAAAAGGCATTGATTCAGGGCCTGATGGATCTGGGGGTCCTCAACCTCAGTATGATGGATCTGTTCTCCGGGACGGAGTGGAAGTTTTTCAGCAAGGCCAAAGCCGGATTGATCACTGCTGGTCTGTTCATGATCTGTTCGATCGGCGTCTTTGCATACGGGGCGTCGCAGGGAGGACGGATCTTCGGTCTGGAGTTCACCGGTGGACAGATGATGAATTTAAATATGGAAAAAGAGGTGACGTCGAATCAGATCCGTAACAAGCTCTCGGATATCACGCTGGGTAACAATTTCCATCCGTACATCGGGGCAGAAGTACAGCGTACCTTTGAAGGAGCCAGTGAATCGTCTTCAGAAAAATCCACATCATCGGTTAATGGTGGGGGTTCGAAGGCGAAAAACGGTCCCGCTGAATGCTCGCCCGCTTCTCCCTGTACGTTTCAGCTGCGTCTGAAAGGATCACGGATTCAACGTGTCGCTGGTTTTTACATCCCAAGAGACCTCAATCGGATCTTCGGAGAAACGGAAATCGATCCGAAGATAAACCCCGGTGATGAATCGGTCTTGGTTTCGTTCTCCAATCTGGATCCCCGTCCCCTGGAGGAGTTTCGGTCGAAAATACACAGTTTTCGCTACGAGGATTCGTACATCACCCCTTACTCCGGTCAGGATATCACCATTCCGGGGCAGCCGGATGCAGGTGGATCCGAAACCACGGATCGGATCAAAATTGAGCTTTCAAACAGTTTATTTCAGGCATACCTGCGAAACGATCTGATTCGGACGTTTCGGGACATGATCGCGCCTCCCCGTGAGTCTGTTCTGGAACGTTCCCCGAAATTTACGTTTATGATTTCCCTGCAGCAGGAAACGCCAATATCTGAGGTTCGTCAACAGCTCGTTGACGTGTTTAACAAACGTGGAATTGAACGTAATCCATTCGTTCGTCCGGTGAATCAGAAGGGGGCGTCCGAGCAGGACAATGTGCGTGCCCGTCAGTTTGTCGTTGAGACGCACCCGGATGTTCGTTCTACGATTTCGGAAGCATACGATGAGATTCTTTCGGATATACACAGCGGATTAGCCCTCAGTGGAGGTCCGTTCGGTGGACGAGTTCAGTCTATCGATGCACAGGTCGCCGAATCCTTCAAGCGTGACGCATTCTGGGCCATTTCACTTTCCTGGATCGCCATTCTGTTTTATCTCGCGTTCCGGTTCCAGTTCGCCTACGGCGTGGGGGCTGTTTTTGCACTGATTCATGACGTTTTTCTCTGTGTGGGTCTGGTCGCGTTAACGGATCTGCTTTTGCCGCCCGAACTGGGGGTCAATCTGGACATCGGGATGTCCTCCCTTGCTGCTTTCCTGACGGTGGTTGGTTATTCAGTGAACGACTCGATTGTCACCTTTGATCGTATTCGGGAGATCATTCAGGAAAGCCGGAATAAAACACTGGGAGAGATCATCGATGAAAGCATCAACCTGAACCTGTCCCGAACAATTCTGACATCGGTGACCACGTTTCTTGCGGCAGCCGTCCTGTTCTTTGTGACGGCCAGTTCAGGTACGGACGTTGCCAGTTTCGCGTTCCCCATCATGATTGGGGTGATCATCGGAACATTTTCGAGCATGTTCATCGCGAGTCCATTACTGGTATACAGTCCGCTGGTCGGAAAACCGGAGAACACACGCGCCTCACGTCTGAAACAATAAGTCACCGGTTTCGATGAAGCACCGGGTGCTCGGATCGTTCGGATGGATCTTGAAATTGAGAATGAGGTGTTCCAACGGCTAGACTTCCCGATCAGGGGGGCATTTCCTCAATCAGATCGACAACCGCATCAGGACGATCAGGAAGTCTGAATGAAATAAGTGTAAACTGATTCGATTCTTCTGTCGGAATGTTTTAATTTAATCTGATCGGTCCGCCTGATGCATCTTTTTAATGGTGTCAATTTCATTTTATGTGATCATGACTGAGCGAACGTCCCAGATCACACGATCCACAAACGAAACGGACGTTGAGGTCACAATCGATCTCGACGGTACGGGAGAGACCGATATTGATACGGGAATTGGTTTTTACGACCACATGCTTGACGCACTCGGTCGACACGGGCAGTTTGACCTTGACCTGACCTGTGATGGCGACGTGGAGATCGATGATCATCACACGGTGGAAGATTGTGCCATCGGACTTGGACGCGCTCTCAATGAAGCCCTCGGGGGCCGGAGCGGAATCGTCCGGTTTGGTTCGGCATTCGCCCCCCTGGATGAAGCGCTTGCACGCAGTGTGGTGGATCTTTCCGGCCGTCCGTCGCCCCACATCGCACTGGCGACGGATCGAGAACGATTGGGGGATCTGGCAACGGAAAATGCGGCGCATGCACTCTCGACACTTGCTGTGGAGGCAAAGGCATCCCTTCATGTGGATGTGTTGAAGGGTGAAAATGATCACCACAAAGTGGAAGCGGCCTTCAAGTCTCTCGCTCTCGCACTGAACACAGCGGTGCAGCAAACCGGAGAGGACCGTGTACGAAGTACGAAGGGCACCCTCAAATGAGCAACCAGACGGTTGGTATCATTAAGACCGGTATTGCCAACACGGCTTCTGTGGCAGCAGCTGTTCGTCGAGCGGGAGGCACCCCGGATATAACCCGGGATCGGGAAGACATCGAGCAGTACCAACATGTCATCCTACCCGGTGTTGGCTCGTTTGGTGCCGGAATGCGGATGCTGGAGGAGCACGATCTGATTTCACCTCTTCGTGAACGGATTGAAACAGATCGACCGCTGCTGTGTATCTGTCTGGGCCTGCAGCTTCTTTGCAGGAGCAGTGAAGAGAGCCCGGACGCGGAAGGGTTGAACATCATTGAGGAAACGGTCACCCGGTATCCGGACTCTGTACGTACGCCGCAGTTCGGCTGGAACCGCGTCGAAGCGGAGGATCATTGTTCCTACCTTCGCACAGGCTTTGCCTATTTTGCGAATTCGTACCGCCTTACGTCTCGACCTGACTCCTGGACGGTGGCAACGGCTGATCACGGAGGACGTTACGTTGCTGCGCTGGAAAAGGCCAACTTGCTTGCCTGTCAGTTTCACCTTGAACTCTCCGGCAAGTGGGGTCAAGCCATCTTTGATCGTTGGTTCCGGAAAACGACCTGAAGATCGAACGGTAACTCGCGCTACAGCTTTACGAAATGTTGTACAAATCTTATTTTTGCTTCCGTTCTAGAAACAGGAGCCTCAGTTTATGCTAACCTCAAGAATTATCCCGTGCCTCGATGTTCGTGATGGACGGGTGGTGAAAGGGGTCAAGTTTCAGGGACTTCAGGATTCCGGTGATCCGGTCGAACGTGCGGTACTGTACGAAGAACAGGGCGCTGATGAGATTGTCATACTGGACGTTTCCGCAACGCCGGAAGAACGCAGTCACCAGGTAGAGACCACGCGTTCTGTTCGTGAAGAACTTTCCATTCCGTTGACTGTTGGAGGCGGTGTTCGCTCCGTAGAAGACGCACGGGATTTGCTGGAGGCTGGTGCAGACAAAGTGGCGGTGAACACGGCGGCTGTGAAGGACCCTGGAATTCTATCGAGGATGGCGGATGAGTTTGGCCGCCAGTGCACGGTGACGGCAATTGACGCCGCCTCCACCGATGATGAAGATGAATGGGAGGTGGTGGTCCGCTCCGGGACGGAACGTCCCGGATTGAATGCGGTGGAATGGGCTCAAACCGCTGCGGAGAACGGGGCGGGTGAAATCTTGCTGACGAGCTGGGACCGGGACGGAACAAGGGAGGGATATGACCTGGACTTGTTACGTGCTGTTTCCGCATCCGTTTCCGTTCCGATCATCGCTTCCGGGGGGGCGGATTGCCCGGATCATCTGGTGGATGCACTGGAAAATGGGGCGGATGCCGTACTCGCTGCCTCGATTTTTCATTTCGGGGACTATACCGTGCGGGCAGTGAAAGAGGTTCTGAAACAAAAAGGGATTCAGATCCGTCCTGCTCCTGATGGGGTTGAGGAACGGTAATATCTCCTGTTAAAAGATTGATTTCCTGGGTGTTACGAAATGATTATTCCAAGCGTTGATGTAAAAGACGGGGAAGCGGTACAGATGGTGGAAGGAAAGGAAGTGGCCCTTCGTGCGGGGGATCCACGGCCAATAATTGATCAGTACGGCATTGCCGGAGACGTTGCTGTGATTGATCTGGATGCGGCCCTCGGCGAAGGTGAAAATAAGGAGGTCATCAAAGACCTTGTTAAGCGGGCTCCCTGTCGTGTAGGAGGGGGCATACGTTCGGTTGAATCGGCTCGTGAGTGGCTGGATGCCGGTGCTGAACAGGTTATCCTTGGAACCGCTGCGACGCCTGAGATTCTTAAGCAGCTTCCGTCTGAACGGGTCATCGCTGCGCTGGATGCTGAACATGGCGAGGTGGTCGTTGAGGGCTGGACGGAAAAAACAGGCGAAACGATCCTTGATCGCATGGAACGATTGAAGGAGTATGTAGGGGGTTTTTTAATCACATTCGTTGAACACGAGGGGCATCTCGAAGGAACGGCCATGGATCAGGTGGAAGAGTTGGTTAACGTGGCCGGGTCAGCTGACGTCACGATCGCCGGGGGCATATCTACAACGAACGAGATCGCCGAGTTAGATCAACAGGGGGCGGATGCACAGGTGGGAATGGCGCTTTACACGGATCAGATTCATCTTGGAGATGCCATTACCGCACCCCTCTCCTCGGACCGCCCGGATGATCTCTGGCCAACGGTGGTGAGCGATCGGAGCGGACACGCGCTGGGGCTGGCTTACTCCAGTGCGGAAAGTGTGCGCGAAGCGGTTGATCGACAGCGTGGGGTGTACCAATCCCGATCACGGGGGTTGTGGGTCAAAGGAGAAACCTCCGGTGCAACACAGGAACTGGTGGCCATCGACGTGGATTGTGACCGGGATGCACTTCGCTTCCGGGTTCAACAGAACGAACCCGGGTTCTGTCACACGGACTCCTGGAGTTGCTGGAGTTCGGATTGGAACCTGACTGATCTCGAGCGAATAATTAAATCTCGACGTGAGAACACCCCGGACGATTCGTACACAGCCAAGCTGTTTCAGAACACGGATCTGCTTAAGGAGAAATTACTCGAGGAGGCCAGGGAACTGGCTGAGGCCGACTCCTTCGACGAGGTGCAATGGGAAGCGGCGGACTTGATGTATTTTCTTCTCACGGCCATGGCCGAAAGGGACGTCTCGATTTCAGATGTTGAAAAGGAGTTGTTACGCCGGCATCAATGAATTTCCTTTTCTGTCGATAACATCTGATCTCCATACAAAAATTTTTCGAAAAGGTTGTGGGCAACTCGGAAGAGCACGAGAGAGTGGATCTGTAAAGTTTGGGTGAAATCAGTGCTTAAAAGCCTCAAAATTTGACAAATCTTTTTTTGATTTATAAAATAGGTCCTTCTAATCAATTTTAATCGTAAGGGGGGGATCGGGCTCTTTCCGTTATTCTTCTCGGGGCCATGGATGCTCTGAACTTACGCTGATGTCCAAACGCTGGAATAAGAATGTATTTATTGGCCTCGGGAGTAATGTAGGAGATCGGAGGTCGTATATTGATCGGTCTGTTGACATCTTAACAGAGCACCCGCAGATTGAACGGACGAAATCGTCCTCAATCATCGAGACGGAGCCTGTTGGTGAGGCTCTGGAACGTCGTTTTTTAAACGGGGCGATTCAGTGTCGCAGCAAATGGTCTCCTGGTTCTCTGTTAAATACGCTGGAAAAAATTGAACGAGATCTGGGACGGACGGAAAAGGGAACCGGTGCACCGCGACGAATCGATCTGGACGTGTTATTCTTTGGAAATCGAATCATTGATCGATCGGATTTAAAAATTCCACACCCGAAAGCACATGAACGGACGTTTGTGCTTGAACCAATGGTTGAGATCGCTCCTGAGTTTGTGCATCCGGTGCTCGGGCGGACAATGAAAGAACTGTTCTCTTCGCTTACAACTTGAATACCATTTGACGAGAATCAAATGACGGAACTGATAAAAACGACGGAGCAAATGCGTGATTGGTCGGAGCAGCACCGCTGTGAAGGGGATGAAATTGGCCTCGTTCCCACAATGGGCGCTCTTCACGAGGGACACATGAATCTCATCCGGGAATCCCTCGATCAGGATGACCAGACGATCGTTAGTATTTTTATTAATCCGCTGCAGTTCTCCCCGAATGAAGATTTCGATGATTATCCACGTCAGTTTGACGATGACATGGACCTCTGTGAATCCGCCGGGGTTGCAGCTGTGTTTAATCCGGAAGTGTCGGAATTCTACTCCAAAGGCTTTGCCACGTATATCGAACAGGAGGACCTACCGGAAAAACTGTGTGGTGAGAGTCGGCCGGAACATTTCCGAGGGGTGATGACCGTCGTATGCAAACTCTATAACGCCACCATGCCTCACCGGGCATATTACGGTCAGAAAGATTACCAGCAGTACCTCATCATCAAACGGATGACGGAGGATATGTCATTTGGTATTGACCTTGAACTGCTCGATACTGTCCGTGAGGAGGATGGTCTTGCTGTTTCTTCCCGAAACAAGTACCTGTCTCCGAAACAGCGTGAGGAAGCTCCCTGCCTTTACGAAGCCCTGCAGAAAGGTCGGGAAGCGATTAAAAATAAAATTCGGGATACCGACGAACTGTGTGAAATCATGCGGGAGCACATCGAGGAAAACAGCAGTGCGGACATTGAATATCTGAAGGTGCTCCAGCCTGAAACACTGCAGGAAATGAAAGAAGTTCGTGGAGACGTTCTCATTGCTGTGGCGGCACAGTTCGGGAAAGCACGGTTGATTGACAACATCATTACTTCCCGTTACGACGATGAAGAATAAGCAGACGTCATGAACAAAGGCCCGGGGATGCATGCGCCCCGGGTCGTCATGACTTCAAGGAGTCCTCATTCGATGGAGGACGCTGAGATCCGAGGGCTTTTTCAGCGGCTCGTGATCCGATCTACCATGGGGAGTGGTAGACATGAAATAGCATGCGATACCGGCTGTGTTCGACACTGGAGCTTGATCCACTTACTCCTCGAAGTGAAAAAACTCACGCGGTTCGACATCCAGCACGTCGGCAAGACGTTCAATCGTATCCAGCGTGGCTCCCCGGAGACCGTTTTCCAGTTTGGAAGGGTAGGTACGATGAATATCGGCTTGGTCTGCCATTGCTTCCTGGGAAATCCCTTTCTGAAGCCGTAAGGACTTTAAGCGCTTCCCGAATTTCTCTCGCAAATTGGCCATGACTGCATTGTGGGAATGTATGATGTAAATCGTCATTCGAATGCATTCTGCTACTTCAGCAACACCTCAATCGGGGGCCACACCAACGAGATTTTTGGCAAGGTATTAAATAATTATATCAACATTGTGGATATTTTAAATCTTGCATGTATGTACGGACAATTTGACTTATTTTGCTTTTTCCTCGTTGGTCCCGCTTGACGGGGATTCCTGAAAGCGACAGGAAGAAGTGCCAGTCACGGTATTACGCCCATACAACGGATGCTTCATGGGGACCAACTTATCTGATAAGATTGAGATGTTCGTCTACGGTAGAGACATGAGGTATTGTTGTCATTGATTCAGAGGAAGACTCTTTTTCAGCATGAGTGTAGAAGAGCTTACTCCCGGCGTACGTAAGTGGCCTCAATGGAATTATATCGCAGGGCTCGTGTTCTGCGTCTCGGTGATCGGTTTATCCGTTTGGCTGACCCCCGCCGGTAAAGGTTTTGGTACCCATACTCAGCTGGGGCTACCAGCATGTTCATTTCAGAGGATAACAGGGATTCCCGGTCCGTCCTGCGGAATGACGACATCCTTCGCCCACATGTCCTCGGGCAATTTCCTCCAGGCAATACAAGCAAACCTCTTCGGTGTACTGATATACGTCGTCATCTTCATAAGTGGGATCGAGGCCATCTTACAACTTCTCTCGATTAACGTTTCTCCCTTATCCAGCGTCGCATGTCACCTGCGATTTCGCCACCTATTCGTGGTAATCACATTATGGTTGCTCTCGTGGGTTCTAAAGTTGCAAATATTTGCCGGATGGATCTGATATGCCTGAATCCATTCATCCCTTTGTCATTGGCACGGCCGGGCACATTGATCATGGGAAAACGGCCCTGATCCAGCAGATTACAGATGCAAACCCGGACCGGTTGCCAGAGGAACAGGAGCGTGATCTGACCATTGACCTTGGCTTTGCCGAATACGTCATGCCGGATGGCACGGAAGTGGGAATAATTGACGTGCCGGGTCACGAGCGTTTCATTCGAAACATGGTGGCCGGGGCGACGGCGATGGACATTGTTATTCTTGTCGTTGCAGCGGATGATGGAGTGATGCCCCAGACGAGAGAACACCTGGAGATTATGGACGTGCTGGAGATTGAGCGGGGAATTCCGGTGATTACCAAAATCGACCTCGTTGATGATGTGCTGGTTGAGGTTGTCGAGGATGAATTAACCGAGCTTATGGAGGGGACGTTTCTTGAAGGCGTGTCCGTCGAACGGGTTTCTTCAAGTACAGGTGAGGGCTACGATCGATTCAAAGAACGGCTCGAATCCCTTGTGCGGAACACATCAGGTCGCACTTCGGACGGCATCTTCCGAATGCCAATACAGCGTTCGTTTACGGTTAAAGGTCTGGGAACGGTTGTGACCGGTGTTCCGGTCTCCGGACGGGTCCGGCGGGATGATGAACTGGTGGTTGAACCAGAAGGCTCCTCAGGTCGCGTCCGCGGCATACAGGCTCATCATCGGGATATCGAAACGGCTTCAGCAGGCCATCGCACCGCTCTGAACCTCGCCGAGGTACACCACGAAAAGGTGGGAAGAGGAAACCTGATCTGCACACCGGGATACGTGGAGCCGGGAACGGTTATTGATGCTGAATTTCGTTTCAACGCCTCGGATCAGGAGGTCATCGAACATTGGGATCCGATTCGATTGCACGTGGGATCCGACGAGTGTGTCGGACGGATCATTCCACTGGAAGATCCACTGATATCCCGAGGTGAAGAAATGATCGTCCAGTTCGAGCTGGATCGACCGGTAGCTGCCGTGCCGGGCGATCCGTTTGTTCTTCGAAAGCAGTCTCCGATGATTACGCTGGGTGGCGGCACGATTCTCGATGTCCATGAAGATCGAAAAACCAGATCCGACGAAGCATATCTCAACACACTTCAACGCTATGCCAACGAATGTGAGGACTGGACAGATCGAGCGCGATTGGAGGCAGAAGCACAGGAGGTCACGCCGTTCACTCTTGATACCATTGCAACCGCCTGTTTCGTTCCCGTGGAGGAGTTCGAGTCCTGGTTTTCCGAGCAAGGAACAGAAGAGCTAGGCTGGATTCCCGTCTCGGAGCGGAAATACATTTCCGAACAGGGGGTGCAGGAGGCCTGTCGCCGAGTCGAACAGGAGTTATTAACGTTTCACGAACAAAATCCCATTCTTTTGGGCATCGAGAAACATGATCTCCAGAACCGCACCGGTCTGGATCCGGATGTCCTTGATACGGCCCTTGAATCTCTTTTCGATCAAACCGAAATCGTTCTTGATCAGGAGCTGGTGCGCCGATCGGATCACGATCCTTCATTACCCGAGGACCTCAAGGACGCCCGGAACGTCATTTTGAACGCCCTTCAGGAAACCCCTTTTGAGACCCCCTCTCGGGATGATTTACAATCTCGAATCGAAGACGAGATATCCGACAAGGAGTTTAACCACCTTCTGCAATTGATGAACCAGAGGCAGGAGATTGTCGAACCCGAGCGTGATGTGCTCTTTCATTCATCGGCCATCGAAGAAGCCAAAGATATCGTGCGATCCCGAATCATGAAGAACGGATCCGTGGAGACGGGGGAAATTCGGGATGCCCTGGACACATCTCGAAAGTACGCCATCCCCTTACTGGAATACCTGGATCAAATCGGTTTGACATATCGCAAAGACAACAAGCGATATCTGGTGGACGAAGAAGAATCAGACCAGCAATAATACCCGTGGACCCGTGCTGGCCGAAGCTTCCTTGGCTTTTCATGGAGGTTTGATGTTCCCCGTCTTTTTATTCAGGGGGTTGAAACGGGCGCATTTCTACGTAACTGGTGTGTGCATCCGTTCGATTGTTCAGAAGATCCAGAACGGTTTTCCCGATGTCCTCTGGATGCAGGGCCCAATCTGATTTGTCCGTGTCTGAAAAATCGGTATGGACCGATCCGGGGGCAATGGAGTGCACCTTGATTCCATTCTGCCGTTCTTCCAGCATGAGACACTCTGAAAGGGCGTTCAGACCGAATTTGGAGGCGCAGTAAGCCGATGCCCCTTCGAACGTATTTTTCCCGGCCAGAGAGGATAGAAAAAACACGTATCCGGTGCGATCCGATTTCTTCAATTCGGGTAACGCTTGACGTGTCATATAAAATGAACCGGTCAAGTTCACGTCCAGAATCCGGTTCCATTCTTCCGGATCCATATCGCTGACGTCGGAAAACCCCCCTACACCGGCGTTATTGACAAGAATATCCAATTGGCCCAATTCGTTGACCGTCTGTTCAATGAACGCTTTACAATCGGATAGATCAGAGACGTCCGCCGACATAAAATGGATGTCACCATTGCCGATCTCCTCAAGCTTGGAAGCAGCTTCTTGAAGGTCCGAAGACGTTCTTGCACAGATCGAAACATCCACATCTTGCTCGGCGAGATGCCTGGCGATGGCGTATCCAATTCCCCGAGATCCTCCCGTGACGACTGCGGAATAGCGGGATAAATCAGTCATGGTTGACCTTTCAGGAAAGCAGTTTTCTGGGAATCTGAATATCAACGATCTGGAGCGTTCCAACATATTCGATTGCTTCGTCCTGGACAAGTCCTTCCTTCGGAGCGCCCAGTGTCACGGTCAAATATGCTTCTACTGATTCACCCAGGGGCTGTCCACTGTCCGCATCAAGACCGGACGGGATATCAATCGATAGGATGGGAAAGAGGGCCTGGTTCATCGATCGAATCAACTCATCGTACGGTGAGCGGACCTCCGAAGAGAGACCCGTGCCAAAGAGGGCGTCAATCAGGACCACAGAGGCATCGGTTTCAGGAAGCCACTCCTCCGCTTTTCCCGGATCGACTTCTTCCAGTGTAACATCGTAGTGTCTGAGCAGGTCGAGGTTTTTTCCTGCTTCTCCGCTGTTTCGGTCTTCTTCAAGTGATCCCGTGTAGCAGACCTTCACGTCGTCAATGCAGTTCAGGTTACTCAGGTGCCGGGCGGCGACCAATCCGTCACCTCCGTTATTTCCCGTGCCAGCCACCACAATCACCTGATCAAGGCTTCTGGATTGCAGCAATTCAAGACCGGCTTCCGCAACGGCGTGTCCGGCATTTTCCATGAGCAGCATAGCGGGAACCCCAAGGTCCTCAATGGCTTGACGATCAATTTTCTGCATTTCTTCTCGAGTAACAGCTTCGGGGGTCTGATAGTTCGTGTGATATAGCATAGCTCTTCTCTTAAATGTAAGAACAAAACGCAAGCGACTGGGAATTCAAGCGTGACATGACTTATTTTGATTTTAGACTTTGATTACTGGACTATCCGAATATCCAGGTCACAACCTCCTGCTCATACAGGTTGAGAGCGATATCGATCGCAAAAACGTCAGTATGGAAATGGCGATGCGGGAAATCCGGTACGGAGGCGCTCCGCGGCAAGCGATCGGAACACAGCTCCGCCGGTGGTCAGTACAGCGATCCCACCCGGTCCGACGAGGATGATATGTGGTCCCGAGGCGATCAACTCGAATTGATCCACTTTGTTTTTTGCGGGCCAGGACACATCGTACTTGATAAAGATGTTTTCTCGCCGTATCGAACGGAGTTTCTTCTGTCCTCCGAGGAAGAACCGATTGATTCCCGGGGACACCGAGGGACGTGCGGAGAATGAAAGACCGAGGTTCTTTTCCTTGATTTTCCCCGATGTGAGCGGGAGAGCAGTCATGTGCTCCTCTGACTGATTCTTTTTCGTGAATATTGCCGTGGGTTTTCCCTTGAACATATTCAGAAATCCGTGATCCATGAAACTCGTTGCATCCGGTATGGCATGCCGTAATGTACGGGTGCCGGTCTGAAGGTCAAAACCCAGGAAAAAGGGACTATCCCAGGGTAAAACATACAGTGAATCCTTTATGATGCGGGGCGGTTTCATCCCTCTACTGTCTGATGTTGATGGAGACCATTCGGTGGATTGATCACCTTTCTCCCGTCTATCCAGAGTTCCTTTGGAGTAGTCGAACACCCAGTTCAGATGGCCTGTCACAGCGTTTATCGACAGGACGACGCCCATGTTGGTTGATGCAAACACATCGTTTCCCTGCGAGAGAAGGTGAATCACTTTCCGGCGATCGTCATCCGTAGAGTTTCCCCGAGGATTGGTGTCATCTTCGATCTGGGTGACACCGACGAAGCGGCACCAGTCCCGCTTACCGGTATTGTGTTTGTATCTAGCAATATACATTTGGCCCCGACCTCCAACGGTCTTTCGGATGAATGGAACAAATACACCGTGTTCAGTAACCAACGGCGTCCCGTTGAATGAGAGATATTCCCCTTTGACCTTTGGAGGTCGGGCAACGAAAAGACTCCGACCGGTGGACAAATTGATTTTATGTAAACGGTTTCGGACGTGGGCATAGAGCGAGCCATTGTATCCGGCAAGAGAGCGAATACGGTAGCCCTCTTTCCCGCTGTACAGGGATTTTACTCGGTTTCGATCCAATTTCGTGGTAACGTCTGGATACGTCCAGAGCAACCGACTTCGCGGGTCCTTCCAGGATTCGAATACCTGAGCTCGCAACGCATAAGCGAAAATATGCGATCCATCATTTATGAGGATCTTATCCCTGTACACGATCGGCTGGAGGGGTGAAAAGGTGTAATCGGCTTCTGTGTTGAGCAACTCGTCAACTGGTCCAGTTTCCATATCGGTAGAGGAGTGGGGCGCATGGGTCGAAAGCCCATTCCCCGAAGATCTTGCCGTAGAACCGGAACCAGTGGCCGGTTCCGTCCATAGACCGATTAACTGACGTCCTGAGGTCTTCTGATCCGGAACGGTGTACGATTCCAGAAGCGAGTATACGCGGCCCGTTCCTGTGTTATTCCCACCCGGACGTGGCCAATCACGTTTTAGATTCTCAGTAGACGGCTTGCTTGATCTGTGCCGGTTCTTGCGAATTTCATAATGTTGAGATGATTTTAATTTTTGTTCCCTTTGTTGCTTTAGCTCGTGAAACCTCATGTCATCGGGTGACAGTGCCAGGGCATGCTGGAGGCGAACGTTCGTCAATCGTGAGGGTTTTTTTCCTGGGCTACTCTTCAGATGTTGCGTCCACCAGTAAATAGCGGTTTTGAGATGGCCACGTTTGTACGCTCGTCTGGCGAGCTGTAAGATCGCTTTCCGACCGGGCTCCGTCATCCAGTACACAGATGCGATCGTTCGAATGGCATCCATATCACCATTGTTTTTTGCCCGTTCGAACCGTCTGGAGCTCTCTTTCCTGAACAACGTCCGAACTGCGCGCCTCGCTTCACGATCCATGCTGGAGATGTGTTGCCGAACGATGGCATGAACACCAACATATCGACGATCATTTTCTTGTAACGCCGCATATGGATGAGTTTTCAGTAGTTTCAGGTAGGTAGCAGCCGCTTCAGAATATCGGCCCTGTTTCCGATGGTTCCTGGCGTTCTTGAGCAGGGCTCGTGCTTCTCGATTCTCCACCTGAACACGACGATCGGTGACACGCTGGCCACTGAGTACGTTACCGAACCCGGCAAACAGAATCAGCAACGTGAAAGAAATAAATAATTTGTTCTCGGAAACCATCTCAAAAGGTTTACACATTGGTGTGATCAAGCAGCTTTCAGCGGTTGAAGAACATGGGACGATTTATGGTAGCAGGAGAATCCCGTGAATCCAACGAATAGCTGAGGGGAAATCTGTTCTTTCTCGCCTCCTGGAGAGGTTGTTCGGCCCTTTTACCTGAGCCGGTGATCCTGTAATCTAATAAGAGAATCAATCTGGGCCCGTAGCTCAGCCGGGAGAGCGCCAGGATCGCACCCTGGAGGTCGAGGGTTCGAGCCCCTTCGGGTCCATTTCATTTCTTTTCTCGGAGTTAGTCATGGCCTCGTCTTAGCCCCTCCCTCCATTCTTTCGCATCATGTCCAGGGCCTCGTCTAGATCGGTTGTTGGTGCTTGGCAGGAAAAGTCTGAACAAACGTAGATTGCAGGTTCTCCGTTTAGATCATCCTGTTCTTCCGTGAATGGAGCGATTGTAGTGATGTCTTCGTTGTTCGTTTCATCGGTGGGGCGATACAGTAACACGCTGTTTGGATGATACTCCGATCGAAAGGCCTTCAGAAAACGCTGGGTCTCCGGATGATCACGGGATCCTGCCACTACCACCTCGTGGGACGTTCCAATACGCTGATTGACACCGCATAGAAACATGGTGTGTGAAAACGGTGTTTTTTGAATTGAATCCGCAAAGGCTTCCTCCAGTTGCACGGCCCTTGTCTCGAGGTCGGGATTACCGGTCAGACGAGCAAGGCGGAGCAAGTTAAGATACGCCACGGAGTTGGCAGAAGGTTTGGCACCATCCTGAACTGATTTTTTTCTCGTGATCAGCTCCTCACCGTCTTCAGCCGTAAAATAGAATCCTCCCGCTTGTTCATCCCAGAAGTATTCCAGGAACTGTTCATTCAGGTTCGTGGCCGTCTGCAAAAATGATGCCTCCGCAGTGGCCTCGTAGAGGTCGAGTAATCCCCTGATGAAAAAGGCGTAATCGTCCGCGTGTCCAAGAACCGCTGATTCCCCGTCCCGGAACCGATGGAGGAGACGTGCATCGTCGATCTGTAAATGCTCAAGTACGAATGAGGCACCGTTCCTGGCAGCATTCAGGTAAAGGTCTTCACCAAGGACCCCTCCTGCTTTTGCGAGGGCGGAGATCATCAATCCGTTCCAGCTCGTGAGGATCTTATCGTCGAGATGAGGTCGCGGTCGCTCATCCCGGGCTTCAAGCAAACGTTCACGGATCGATGCCATTTTTTCGCTGAGTTTCTCCGGAGATATGCCCAGAGCAGGAGCGATCTCGTCGATTGGACGACCCGGGTGCAGAACGTTTTTACCGGTACGCTGTCCAGATGCTTCTTCACGGAAATTTCCTTCCTCCTTGACGTTAAAGTACTCGATGGCAATGTGTGCATCCTCTTCACCGAGAACATTCTTGAGTTCCTTCACCGTCCACTGATAGTAAACCCCTTCGCCTCCCTCGGAGTCCGCATCCTCAGCCGAAAAGAATCCACCGTCTTGAGAACGCAGATCCCGGAGCACGTATGTGAAGATTTCCTCAACCGTCTTTCGGTAAAATCGATCCTCCGTCACCTGGTAGGCCTCAAGATACGTCTGAGAGAGGAGTGCCTGATCGTAAAGCATTTTTTCGAAATGAGGCAGTTTCCATTCTCGATCCGTTGAGTACCGATGGAATCCGTATCCAACTTGATCGTAGACCCCTCCTTGTCTCATAGATTTCAATGTGTGTTCCACCATCTCCAGTGGTCCCTCCTCTTTCGTTCGGTGTGCGTATCGGAGGAGAAACAAGAGATTATGTGGACTGGGAAACTTTGGCTCACCGCCGAAGCCCCCATGCGACCGGTCAAACTGGCTTTGCATGCGGCGAACTGCACGATCCAGGGTTTCCTCCGTGAGCTGTTCCCCGGGTGCGTCATTACCGGTCTGTTTTAGAGAATCCATGACCTGCTCGGCGGACTCCAGGGCCTCTTCTCGTCGCTCCTCCCAGAGCTCCTGTATACGAGGCATCAAGTCCATCATCCCAATTTGCTGTCCTCGACTTTCCTTTGGCAGGTACGTCGCTGCAAAAAACGGCTTCTGATCCGGCGTCATGACGATCGTTAGCGGCCATCCCCCACGCCCGGTCGCCATCTGACAGACCGTCATGTAGATATCATCGATATCAGGACGTTCTTCTCGATCCACCTTGATGTTGACAAAGGTCTCATTCATTTGTTGAGCCACCTTCGGATCTTCAAAACTTTCGTGTGCCATGACATGACACCAGTGACAGGTGGAGTAACCGATGGAAAGGAACACCGGTTTGTCCTCTTCCTTTGCTTTTTCGAAGGCCTCATCGCTCCACGGATACCAGTCTACGGGGTTGTCGGCATGCTGGAGGAGATAAGGACTGTTTTCGTCAATCAAGCGGTTCGGCATGGGAACGTGGAAGGGAACGAAAGAAAGTAATAACGGGAAGGCATTATTACAGACAGGCTACCAGACACCGTTTTCCGTTTAAATGTGAGGAGCCCTGGAATCCCTATCCGAAGTAGAAATAGGGGTTTTTTGGGAATTCGAACAACTACCCACAATCCAACCTCACATTGGGCAGGGCTTTCAGGAGAATAATCGTGGGGCGGGCTGTCAGGACGTCTAACGATGACTTAAGTAGGAGTACGGATCGGGCATCATATCCTTTCGACGATCTCAGGAAAGGTGTGGCGGTCTCAGTACGGGTTCACCACGTTAGCGATCAGTTTATACACCACCAGTGTCATAACGAAGGGTGGATGGAACTGTAGGGTGTTGGTATCGAGATTTCCTGCACATAGGGCTGCTGATGTAATCCCACAACCAAGGAGGGGGGAAGATAACTGAAAAATTGAACAGAGGTCACGGTCACGATTGTGATATCTGTCCAAGTAGTTTTTCTTTCTGGTCGGAAAGTTCTTCCTGAAGTTCCGAAAGAAGCGCGGAGTGAATCTGACAGATACGACTCTCGGACAGATCGAGGGTTTCTCCGATTTCCTTCATGGTTAGATCTTCCACATAATATAGGAGGAGGACGAGTCGTTCCTTTTTGTCCAGATCCTTCGTGATGTATTCGATTAAATTCTTTTTGTAAAGTTCACGATCCGGAGCGGGCTCCGTGGATTGTTGAAGACGATCGATGTTTTCGAGTTCGTCCGAATCCTCATTCCAGTTTGGGGTTAGTGAAAACATTGCACTGGTCGAGATTTCTCGCTGAAGTTCCTCGACTTCCTGCAACGTCACGCCCAGTTTATCGGCAATTTCGATGTTTGTAGGGCGCCGGCCAAGTTCAGCCTCCAGTTCGTTGACCGCATCCTGATATTCGTGTGTTTTCTTACGAATCAATCGAGGTACCCAGTCCGATGACCGGAGAGAATCAAGAATGGAGCCACGAATACGCAGGGTGCTATAGGTTTTAAATTTTACCCCCTTATCCGGATCATACTTTTCGATGGCGTCGATCAGGCCAAATATTCCGGAACTTTTGAGGTCCTCAAGATCAACACTGTTTGGTAGTCGTTTGTTTAACCGTTCAGCGCAATAGTGAACCAGGTGAATATACTCTTCAACAAGCTGGTTCCGATTTTGTTCGTTTGGGTTATCAAGATAGGCCCTCCACTTCTCCTTGTGCGAAAGTTTCTCAGGGAGATCAACCATTTCTGCTGAACGTTCCTCCGTTTCCTGTTTCACCATCGTGTATCCCCCACCAGAATGTAGTAAATAACAGATATTCTTGTGGCGTAATTAAATAATCGTCGTTTGCTTGATTTTTCTTTAATGAGCAGTCCGACGAATTTTTTGAGTCGGAATATAAAACTACGGATTCGCCACAAAATGCATCGACTAGAAAGTGTATGCCATGACGAAGGTGATGTCAATTCCCCAGAGAATGGGGAAAATACAGTGGTAGAACGTATTCTCATCAGGATGTATCCATCAAATCGATAGGACCCAGACTTGAGGCCTTTAGTTGTCGTTTTATAGTATATATTGTTTTCGTCCGATAAAGTATCAATATTTTCCGTGATATACGGTGCTGAACAAGATGAGTTGTTACTAAAGAATCATTTCCTCCAGTCATGGCGTTCGTTCGGGGTGATCGGCCATACTGTCCCGCAGTTGTCAACGTTCACTAGAAAGGTTTTGCACGTGGGTCCGAATGTGGTCCCGGACCGTTCGAAACTGTTCTAGTTGTTGATCTTTACTCCCACTTGCATGATAAGGATCCGTAATGCTCCATGTAATACATTCAGTGTTCCGAAATCGATCCGGGAGCTTTCGTTGTACGGCGTGGCTCATGACAACGGTCAAGTTTGGCAATTCCTCGACCTCATCTATGGATGAAGACGTTTGAGTGCGAAGGTCAATACCCAGTTCGTCCATCACCTGAATGGCTCGATCGTCAATCCCGATCGGGCGAATACCTGCACTCTCGGCCGATATATCATCGGCCAGAAGGGAGCGTCCAAACCCCTCGGCCATGGGGCTCCGACACGCATTTCCCTGACAAACAAAAAGAATACGTTTTTTCATGTGTTCCGATCGGAAATTGACTAAAATACCTTCTTCTCCCGAGTGTCAATGGTTATAACCAGGGGAGATCAATGACCAACAATACATATGCTACCACAAACAGTCCTTCAATGAATACGGTCGAAGACACTGATCAAGTCCACCGGATGCCTCGAGTCGAACACCAGCATACCCCGAAGTTTCGAAGTGAGCAGTGGGAGCCGCAAGCCTGAAAGAACCCACTCATCATATTTACTTGAATGACGATAATACAGAATTGAATAACGTCCGATAAGATATATTATGTTGCATTTTGGCGGGGGAGTTGGATCGCTGGAGTGGTTTTTTCTTTACGTTGAGCTGAAAGCATTGCAAATATCTGGTTTTCATCCTATCAACTTGATCGATTCACTGAAGAATCTGGATCCGGATGATCAGGTAGCCAATCCCTCCATCACCTGAACAGCACATGTTTGAATGGAGCGCACCACTTTGGGCACGAAACCAGGGGACAACGCGCTATGCTGAGCTATGATCCCGGTTTATCCAGCATCAGTCAGTCCAAAGATAGTGGTGAGTTAGGAGCAGTTTCATGAATTTGATGTGGTGATGGGGGGGCAAAAATATGTTTGGTCCCCTATTCTATGCAGTGGTTCGATCGTTCTCCCAGCTCCTCTTTAAATTTCATCAGACGCACCACCGTATACGCCAGTCAGATTTTCTTATTAATTACCCCACCCTTCGAGGGAAGAATATACGGTTTCATCGGAATTGAGTAGAGTTTCCCCGTGATATACCGACAAAATACTCATATCGTGGAGGATTGGGGCGGTTCCGGCGAAGAGAACCGTAAGACAATCCGATTCATCTAGAGAACCAGCTTGGTGGGGCGCCAATCAAAGATGATCGATGAATCTATATTGCCCTGAATATGTTCTTTCTATGTTCAGTCTTGGCGAACCGCTGGCGATCTCGCGAAGCGATTTTTCAATACGGTGAAAGGGGACATTCTTTTTTTCTTTTTGCGCCCTTTTGGTTGATATATACGAGATCAACACAGGGACATCAATTTTCAAAAACCGATGACCAATCGAACCCCCTCCGAACATCCCCTGTATCCGCTGTGTATGGTGAAATGATCCGTTGGTTTTCAACCTGGCTATTGGCATGAACAGGATCCTGTTCGAGAGCCAGGATGGGACAAAAAATAAGGCTCCCGGTGGTGCGTTAAGGTAGGGCACCACATCGGGAGCCTTCTTAGGGAGGCGGGGCTATA
>CAZQNZ010000003.1:0-47670 GCA_964594615.1 uncultured Planctomycetia bacterium | reverse complement strand
GATTCCGATAATGACACAGCGCATGGTAAAATGCCGAAAACCGAAAATGAACGAATGGTCACGATCCTCCGCAAGGCTCGATGTTCATCAGAACAACAGATAATCTTAAGTCATCACGTCTGCGGAACCAACGGCCCTGTTCCCCTCCCTGAATCGGGCCCGGCGTGTCTCCGACTGCAAAGGAATCTTATAAACCATTCAAGCGAGCAGAAGATCCATGTCGGATGCATTCGATCTTCGCTGTCCTGCCGGCAACCCGTTGCGAACGTGCCTCTGTTCTTCGGGTCCTCCATCCCAGGGCCCGTCCGGGCTTGGGTCTGTCAGTCGAGCCGAAGAAAGAGAAACCGACAACCACGTCAAACAACCACCGGTACCGCGATGTGTCCCCTGATGAGAATCGAATGTGAAATCGGGTCCGTGCGAGGTCCGCTGACCAACCACGTCCGTCTCGACGTCTGGCGAGGAGAACTTTTGAGATTATGACCATCTTCAGCGCCGGATGAGCGACCGCCTGCAAGCTCAAGCTCCAGTCCGCCCTGCGGAAAATTACCTACATTCCTCCGACCTGCTACGGCCGGGAATAGAGGCATACAATGAGTTCCTGAGGAGCCTCCAACCCTGCCTTAACCACCCGTGCTTCCCACAACCTCGTGCAGGGCGCGCGAAGCCGCCACACGTCCGCTCTTAAACGCCCCCTCCACCCGGTTCTCCGTAAGCCAGTCACCGGCCACCACAACTCTGCCGCCGCCGGACTGAAGAACCGTCCGGTCCCCCGGCACCTCCGCGCGGGCGTATCGCCAGCGATGAGCTCGGGCGTATGCAGGCTCAAGATCCGAGGGCAGGTGAAGGGCCTCTCTCCATCTATTCAGCAGGTGAGTGGCCACCGTTTTCGGGTTCTCCTCCAGGTGGCGGGCGGTCCAGGAGGACGTGGCGTGCACCACCCAGCTCTCCCCGCCGGAGCGACCGGGTTTTGACGAGTTCCGGGCCGTCCAGCGCAGTGCATTCGTCTCGAGAAACACCGCATCCTGATCCACCGGAACGGGCGAATCAAAACCAAGAAGCAGCGCCCAGACGGGCACCATCTTCACCTGCAAACAGGCATCGCTCAATTGCGGCCAGTCCCGCTTCACCATCTCTGCGCTTTGTTTCGGTGGCGCCGTGACGATCACGGCGTCGTACGACGCTTCCTGTCCGTCTTCATCCCGTATAAAAGGAGCGTCGTCCTGCAGGCGCACCGATTGCACGCGCTCCCCATACGCCGGCGTCACGTCGTCCAGTAACAGATCCGTCAGCGTGCTGTTTCCCGGCACGGCCACAAATCGGCGGGTGTCGCTCTGAATCGGCTGAATGTCCCCCTTTTCCAGCACACCGAGGTCCGGAGCCCAGTCGGAGATTTCTTCGCGACGGAGGGCGGACTGGACGAATCGACGAAAAACGGGGGATCGAGCGGTGAAGTACTGGGCCCCGTGGTCGAAGTAAAACCAGGGTCCATCCTCCCGCTCCACCCGCCGCGTGGAGCACCGGCCGCCGCTGCCGCGGGCCTTTTCATAGACATCGACGGGCACGCCATGATTACGTAAAATACGAGTAGCAGTAGCTCCCGTGATTCCCGCTCCAACCACGCCGACGGACACACTGGAGCCGGTGAGCGGTCTTCGCACGTGCGTTTCAAACCCCTCCAGGTCCAGTCGGTTCGCGTGCCAGTCCGTCGTCCGGGGACGAACCTGACCGATCACCTTCCGGTCCGTGTCATACGGTCGATCAAACAGACCGAAACACCACAGGATCCCGCCGTAGGAATTGGGGTCTCGACCGTCAAGGGCGTAGCGGTTGTTCAGGTCGATTGCGATGCGGAGGGCCCGCTCGGGGGCATCGGTCCACTTCAGCAACTGTTTCGCCCAGGTCATACGCACGTTGTTGTGCAGTTCTCCGTGCGTCAGAAGGGACTGCTGGCAGAGGTCCCACAGCCGGTCGCCGGTGCGGGCCCGGGCCAGTGTATCCCAGTCGTACACCGTCTCACGATCGTCGTTCCGGTGTTTTCGCAAGGTCTTCCTCGCCCAGTTCGGCAGGCCGCTGTATTTGTTGTAATCCTCGTGGTGAAAACAGTAGTGGTGAGCCAGCTCACGCCAGGTGATCAGCTCATCGATAAATTTGTCCGATCCGTCCGACGCACGTTCGTGTGCTTCCCGCGCCACGCGAAACGGCGACACATGCCCGTAGTGCAGATACGGCGAGAGCCGGCTCACGGATTCCGGCTGTGCGGGGTCGTTTCGCCGCTGGTGATACGTCTCCAGTCCTTCCTCCCGGAACGCGTTCCACCGCCGGTACCCGGCCTCCGATCCCCCCGTCCGGTGCGGAACGGGCCCCACCCCGTGATCGATGTCACAGTCCTGTATCAGCTCCAGCAGATCCGTATCCCGGGGCTCAACCGGCTGGAACTCCAGCTGATCGACACTCACGTCCTTATGATCCGGTGTTTGCGCGGTCCATTCGTGATCAATCCGTCGTTCACGCGCCTCTTCCGTGGCGTTGCGAAATTTGTAAGCACGATCGTGATATTCGTCCGGCAGGGTCACCGGCACGATGCAGTCGGTGTCCACCGCAAGGACCGGGGTATCCATCACATCACCCAGCGCGGGCCCCCAGCGTGAAAACGGTTTGACATGCAGATCTTCCACCACCAGCGCGGCACTGTCGCGGAGGAGCTCCCTGAAAGGCAACTCCTCTTTCTCTTTCTGCACGAACAGCGCGTATGGAATGCTCCGATTCTCCAGCTCATCGGCCACGTCCCGGGCCCCCTGCAGCTGAAACAGGTGATGCCGGTCCGAGGCGTACGGATACATCGACGTGACGGCATGCAGCACCAGCGGGGGATGGTCCAGCCGATTCGCCAGACGAAGACAGACCTCCAGCGCGGGATTTTCGTGGCCCCGCGCCGCGTTCCGCATCCAGTATACCACCCGTTTGCCGGGACGGAGAGATCCACCGGTTCGAACACGAGTGCGCTCGCGAAGCGGTTTCGGGAGTTGATCCCTCATTTCCTGTATCGTTTCAGCCATGTGTCACCTGTCGCGATTAATCGGGTCCACGTCGACTTCCATGCTTTTCGTAGATTTCTTCCGCCTCCCGTTTGGCCTCCTCTGAATCCTTCACCGCCCAGATGCGATCATTGGCGCGTTTCCAGGCCTGTTTGCCGTCCACGATCGGCTCGGGATAATCCGTTCCAATGATACAACCGGCCTTCCGCTGATCGGCCTCCGTCATTTTATACGGTTCCGCGATGTATGCGCCGGGAACGTCCTGTAGCTCGGGCACGTATTCGCGGATAAACTCCCCGTCCGGATCGTGGTCGTGCACCTGCTTGGTCGGATTGTAAATACGTATCGAGTTGATCCCAGTCGTGCCGGACTGCATTTGTACCTGCGGCCAGTGGATGCCCGGCTCAAAATCCAGGAACTGACGCGCCAGCCACTGACCCGGCCGGCGCCAGTGCTGCCAGAGGTGATAGGAGGAGAAACTCATGAGCATGGCCCGCATGCGGAAGTTGATCCAGCCGGACCGGTGCAGTGCTCGCATACACGCATCGACCATCGGAAACCCGGTCTCGCCCTGTTTCCACGCACGAAACTGCCCTTCGTCAAACGACCCCTCCCGCAACCCGTCGTAGGACCGGGCCAGGTTCTCGAACTCCATGCGAGGTTCGTCCTCCAGTTTCTGCATGAAATGACAGTGCCAGTGCAATCGTCCCACGAACATCGACAGCGACTGCAGCCATTCCCCGTCCACCTCCTGTCCCTGGTCTTTCATCTGCTTCAGTTCCTCCTGGCGGTCCGACGTACGCTGGTACACCTGTTTCATCGACAGTGTTCCGAAGGTCAGGTGCGGGCTGAGGCGACTGCAATCATCCCACGCCGTCACCGGGCTGGACATGCCGGAACGGTACGAGGCACCTCGTTCGCTGAGGAAGGAGTTAAGAATGTCATTCGCCCGTTCCACACCCCCCTCCTGGGCTTCCGGTTTCGGTGGATCGTCTCGATCAAGGTCCGACGGCGTTAATTCTTCGCCCCTCTTCACGTCGTCGGGCGCCTGAATCTGGTCCGGCGGATCAATCATCGGTTGGGAGTGCCGCTGCTCCCACCGGTCCGCCCAGCCGTTCCGGCTGTTCAGTCCCCGGACCACTCCGTTCTGCGGGTATTCCGTCCATGGAACCTGGTGCCGATCCGTCCAGTCTCGCACGGCTTTGTCACGCTCGTAGGTGGCGTAACGGCCAGTTTCCTGGTGAGACCACAGGTGTTTGATCGAGTGGGATCGATGCAATCGGTCCAGCACCTCCGGCACGCGACCAACACGGCGAATCAGTCGACCGCCCCGCTCACGAAGGTGTTCGTCCAGCTCCTTCAGGCATGTGTTGATGAACGTGAGACGTGCGCTGTGAAATTCGGGATCCTCGTACAAGTGTGGTTCGTACACGTACAGGCAGACCACCGGTCCCCGTTCAACGGCCTCGGCCAGCGGTCGGTGATCCCGGATCCGAAGGTCCTTTTTAAACCAGACGACTTGTGTACTCATTGTGCCCCCATCAAATGGGTGTGCATGCGACGTATACGAACACGTTCGTTCGAGGGGGCGTGACCTTCGAGATCCATCCGTCGAAGATCAATTCTCAAGCAGAATCCGGCACATCGAACACATCAAATTACGACCGATCCACTCGAATATCAACTAGGAGGCTGTTGAAAAACCCTTGTATTGTCAGCGGTTCAATTTCCAAGCAGATCAAGGAACGAGAAGGAGGCGATGCCGTGAGTGCATCGTCGACGCCGAGTGACGCCGAGGTGCGCCGCGAAATTGGACCGTTCGAAAATTTAAATATCCCTTCAAACACCCACTATTAACTGGTAATATGAACGTTCCCGTTCTTTCGAATGCGGTGCATTTTACACGTCCGCTGCGTCGAAAATGCTCGACGATGCTCCCTCTGCATCGTCTGTGCTTTTCTCCTTGCGGACGGAAAAAATGCATCCGCACTGACGCTACAAGGGTTTTTCAACAGCCTCCTAGATTCAGACGTGGTTTCGAAGGGAGAGTTCCTCGGGATACGGAGACAGGTACGTCTGCTTCATGACCCAGTCGACCGGATGCTTGCGGAAATGATGTTTCAGCAGGGTCACGGGAACGATCAGCGGCGTAACGCCGCGGCGGTACTTGTCAATTTCCTCCGACAGTTCCTGGCGCTCGTCCGACGTCAGATTCTCGGACACGTACCCCTGCAGGTGATCCAGCACATTCGCATGTCGTCCGCGGGTGGTCTGGATCTCCATCGTCTGCATGAATTTCTCTCCGTAACGGGAGAGTTTTTCCTTGAGATCTCCATTCCCCGCCTCCGACACGATCTGTCCAAGTTCTCGATTGGCATCCGGGTGATGAGACATCAGCGTCATTTTGTGCGCGGTATGAAATGCGACCAGGTCTCCCGGCGACGGATCCAGCTCGACCATGCGGTGCCAGCGCACGTAAGCGAAGATCCGTTCGATGAAGTTCTCCCGCAGGTCCGGGTCGTGCAACCGGCCTTCGTCCTCCACGGGTAACAACGACATCCGGTTCAGCAGTTCCTTCGCGAACAACCCCCTTGACTCCCCAACCGGATCCCCGTCCTCACCCAGCACGTGCTGTGTCTGAAAGGAGCAGGAAGGAGACCCTTTTTTCAAAATGTAGCCGTGCAGGTTCTCCTGCTGCAATTCCGTGATGCGTTGCTCCGCGTACGCCTGCATGCGGTCCGTCCAGTCCTCACCCGATTTGATGCCCACCATCCGGGGGTTCTCGGGATCACCCACCAGACGAACACGCTCTCGAGGAACGCCCATTCCCACTTCCTCTTCCGGACACACCGGTATCCAGTCAAAGTACCGCCCGAGGGTTTCCGTCAGGTAATTGTCACGGGTGTGACCGCCGTTCCAGCGGACTTCCTCTCCCAGCAGACAGCTGCTGATCCCGATGCGGATGGTCCCGGCCGACCGGTCCTCGTCAGGGTGATAACCAAAGCGGTCTTTGGACATGAAATTTAACCGGCCTGAACGGCTTCCCTGTCCGTACGCGTCGTCGAACCGTCCTCGTCCTTGTCGAGCATGTTCATCACGAAAAATTCGCCGGCTCGGTAGGACGATCGCACGAGCGGTCCGGAAGCGACGAAGGAAAAGCCCATCTCCTCCCCTTCCTCTTTCAGTTCCTCGAACTCTTCCGGCGGCACAAACCGATCCACTTCCTTGTGCTTCGACGAGGGACGGAGGTACTGTCCAAACGTCAGGATGTCACAACCCACCGATCTGAGATCCTTCATCGCCTGTCGAAGTTCCTCCCGCGTTTCGTCCCAGCCGACCATGATCGAGGATTTTGTGATCTGATCCGGGTTGCGGTCCTTCGCGTATTCGAGTACCTCAAGGGACTGTTCGTAACCGGCACGCGGATCACGCACATCAGGGGTCAGACGTTCGACCGTCTCAAGGTTGTGTGCGAGAACGTCCGGCTCGGAGGAAAACATACGATCCATGTGATCGTGGTTCCCCTGAAAGTCCGGGATCAGGGTCTCAACGTAAATCGACGGATCCAGTTCTCGAATCATTTCCACCGTCGTGGCAAAGTGATCGGCGCCTCCGTCGGGCAGATCATCCCGATCCACTGACGTCAGAACCACGTATTCCAGCTCGATCTCCGAAACGGCTCGGGCGATTTTCATCGGTTCGAACCGGTCGATTTCTTCCTCGGGATGCCCGCTGTCCACGTCACAGAAGCGACATCCCCGCGTACAGGTCTCCCCCATCAACATGAACGTGGCGGTTCCCCCGCCCCAGCATTCACCGAGGTTGGGACAGGACGCTTCCTCACAGACGGTGTTCAGGTTAAACTTGCGAAGCACCTCTTTGATGCTCGAAAAATTTTCCCCTCCCGGCGCCTTGACTTTCAACCATTCCGGTTTCTGGGATAGCGGCATAGCAATCTGAAACGTAAATAAGATGGCACGGTTTGATGAACCCCTCGCCTCCGCACGAATCCGTTCAATTTTCATCCATCTTCCTCCCAGTTTCAACGATTGCCGCCACGGCGTCTGCTCCAGTGTACCGGGGGCATATCAACCAGATGCCTCTTACGTCCTTTCGAATATTGATTGACCAGGCAGAATCTGATACGATGACTTATTCAGCTAATGCTCGGATCATGCGCTGGATAGATTATACCTCACTCCTATTACGCTCCGACGCCCATGTTTTTCATTGACCCGCTTTACCTCATCATTGTCGGTCCTGCAATTCTGTTCGCCCTCTGGGCCCAGTGGAAGGTCAAATCCGCCTTCTCCGCGAACAGTGAACGTCGTGCGTCGTCCGGACTCACCGGTGCGGAAGCGGCGCGAAAAATGCTTGATCACGCGGGCCTGTCGAGCGTCGAGATCGACCGTTCGGAAGGCCATCTGAGCGATCACTACGATCCGCAGGAGAAGAAGCTGGCACTCTCCCCGGACGTCCACGACAAACGAACCCTCTCCGCGGTCGGTGTCGCCTGTCACGAAGCCGGCCATGCGATTCAGGATGCGGAAGGTTATCTCGCTTTGAATCTACGGAACGCGGTGGTGCCACTGGCCAGCATCGGTTCGAACCTCGCCTTTCCGTTGATTCTGATTGGCA
Source organism: uncultured Planctomycetia bacterium (assembly GCA_964594615.1). Classification (GTDB taxonomy): domain Bacteria; phylum Planctomycetota; class MHYJ01; order CAYXQY01; family CAYXQY01; genus CAYXQY01. The sequence continues at coordinate 39,994 of CAZQNZ010000003.1, read as the reverse complement.
TTCTGCTCCAGATGATGCAACTGGTCTGGGTCGGCATTATCGGGTTCTCCGCCGTGGTGTTGTTTCAACTGATCAATCTGCCGGTGGAGTTCAACGCCTCCTCCCGTGCCAAGGAACAGCTTGCGCAACTCAACATCATTCGGGGGTCGCAGGAACAGCAGGGCGTGGAAGACGTGCTCTCCGCCGCCGCGTTGACGTATGTCGCTGCGACGATCACGGCGGTTGCACAGTTGCTGTATTTTCTGCTGCTAGCCCGTCGCTGAGAGGTACAACCTGTGTCCGCTCAAGACCGTCAACCGCCTCACCTCATGTCAAAGTGATTCGGCATCTGCCGCCGTTGAATCTGATATCCCTTTGTAGTAAAAAAGTATACACTTCTATCCGCCCATTCCTCGCCGGACGCTGTATTTTCCGAATTGCGACACTCGGGGGTGTAGCTCAGCCCGGGAGAGCAGCGGCCTTTTAAGCCGTTGGCCGGAGGTTCAAATCCTCCCGCCCCCATTTTCCCATCCGCTTCTGGGGTTTGCCATTGGACAAACGGAGGGCCGGAGCAACTCCGGCGACTGCAGAGATGCGCTCACTGGAACCTGCTGTGTGATCGTTTTTTAAGGGAAGGGTCGAGGGCTCAACCTCTGTCCGTCCCGGATCGACGTGCCCCGGATCGCTCCGGCACGCTTCAGATGACATCCAAATTTGGAAACCTGCTCAGATGCCCTCCTGTTCACTGAACATGGACGGATTTCAGGTCGGTCACGCCACGAACACGGAGGCTCGGACCGGATGTACGGTCATTCTCTGCGAAGCGGGTGCCACGGGGGGAGTGAGGGTGGAAGGAGCTGCTCCCGCGTCCCTGGAAACCGATGCCCTGCGACCCGGGCGACTCACTCAGACCGCACACGCAATCCTCCTGACCGGGGGAAGTGCCTTCGGCCTGCACGCCGCTGCCGGCGTACAGTCCTACCTCGAACAACGGTCCGCAGGATTTGAGACCGACTCATTTCACGTCCCCATCGTGCCCTCAGCGGCCCTCTACGACCTCGGAGTCGGTGACGGATCCGTTCGGCCGGGTCCGGAAATGGCTCGAACGGCCTGTCAGAACGCATCAAACGAGTGTGATATCGGTCGGGTTGGGGCGGCAGCCGGTGCCACCATTGGAAAGGCGTTCGGACCTTCACATGCCCAGCCCGGTGCAATGGGTGCTGCGGTAATCGAACTGAAACGCGACATACGAATCGCTGCGATTGTTGCCGTCAACTGCGTCGGGGACCTCCACGATCCGGACGACGACCGCATCATTGCCGGGGCTCGGGACGAGCGCAATCAGTTCATGGACGGAGCGGAGCGATTTCGATCGCTCGACGAGGACGATGCACCGGGATTCGCGCGAAGCAACACCATCGTCGGAACGATATTAACGAACGCGGACCTCTCGTGCGAACAGTGCTGCAACGTGTCCGGTTCCGGCTTCGATGGCCTCGCGCGTGTCGTTCACCCGGCCAGCACCATGTCGGACGGAGATCTCTTGTTCACGCTTTCATCGGGGCATTCATCCGTAAATCTGCCTCTGGATGCGTTACTCAGCGGCGCGGCGGAAGCCGTTAAGATGGCCCTCCTGTCGCCGTTCCGGAACCGTGCCTCCGAATAACACAGCCGTTCTGCGGAACGTCCGCCCTGAGCCCACGTATCATCAACCATAATTCACTTCATTGCCGTGATTTGTTTTAATGTTCTTACATGGAATCATCCTGAAATCACTCACTTCCTCTGAAATATGCTCCTGCCCATGAACACCGTGACGAGCTGGTCCCCACTCCATGATGCGCATCGAAAGACATCACCGGCCGTTCAACGTTCATCAGGGCCCGCACAGCTGTTCTTCATCTTCCTGCTGGTGATCACGGCAGGGATACACACCGCTAACGCTCAGCAGGATCAACCCTGGGTCCAGTATCGCGGTGCTGGAGGTCCCGGATCCGGCAAACACGTCGTGCTCATCTCCGGGGACGAGGAGTACCGTTCCGAGGAAGCATTACCCCAACTTGGAAAGATTCTTGCCAAACGACACGGTTTCAACTGCACCGTGCTGTTTCCGATCGATCCGAACACCGGCAACATCAATCCGGATTACCAGAAAAACATTCCCGGAACAGCCGCCCTCAAATCCGCCGATCTGATGATCATTGCCACCCGTTTCCGAGATCTGCCGGACAAACAGATGACACCGATTGACCGGTATCTGAAAGCGGGAAAACCGGTCATGGGTCTTCGCACGGCCACACACGGATTCAAGATGTCCAACGACAGTAATTACAAACATTACACAAATGGATACACCGGTTCGAAAGACTTCTGGAAAGGAGGGTTCGGCAAAGCGATTCTGGGCGAGAAGTGGGTTGCCCACCACGGCAATCACGGAAGTGAATCCACTCGCGGCATCATACCCGAACAGGCGCGGAACCATCCGATTACAAACGGCATCAAAAGCGGACAGATTTGGGGGCCCACTGACGTATACGAAGTCAACCTTCCCGTGCCGGACAGCTGGAAAGTGCTCGTGCGCGGACAGGTTTTGAAAGGCATGAAGCCTGACAGTGAACCTCACCCGGACAAAAATGATCCCATGATGCCGGTGGCCTGGGGGAAACCGTATCAGGTGCCGAACGGAAAGAACGGCATGGTGTTTACCACCACCATGGGCGCCTCACGTGATCTGCTCAACCCGGCGTTCCGACGGCTTCTGGTCAATGCCGCGTACTTCCTCCTCTTCCAGAAGGTCCCCCAGCAGACGGACGTTGGAATTGTGGGCGAGTACAACCCAAACAAATTCGGGTTCGGTGATTTCAAAAAAGGACTGAAACCCTCCGACTACGCGATACAGAACTGATTGACCGCACGCATGCGAAGGTCATGATTGGAATCGAACGGGTAAGCAATGATCACGTATTTACATTGGGACTGTATGGCGCGCTTCATGTCGATCCATTACCTCGCTCCCGCGAGGCAAGCCATTCTCTCCCTCCGCTCATGTCAACCTCGGACTGACGCCCCAGGGGACTTGATATCCCCTCTTTCGAGGTTCTGAACGATCAAGAGAGCTCCGAACGGAGCGGCAGCGAATAGCCCCGGGCAAACGTAGTGCAGCCCGGGTTTCAGCGTATTCGTGAGAACGGATTCTCGAGGGGCAGCGAGAGAATGGATCGTCATGGAACGCTCCATTATTGCTACGTGAACATGGTGGTTTATCTCCCCGCGTTTTGATTGCCGTAAAACGATTCTCGATTGTGATGTACACATTCGTTCGAAGTTGAACGGCCGAGAATTTGGGGCGTGTTGAACCGTTTCCCGGGACGATATCACGTGGCATTCCCGAACGTCAATCTTCTTTATTCAACCGAACGTTCACCTGAGCCCCAGCAGGGCGACACGTAACGGACCAGGGACCGTCAATTACGATACGGATTACGATCAAGATGAAGAAGTGAGCGATCTTCTATAAGACAACCCGGATGAACATTTAATAGGTGAATGTTTTGTCTGCGGGAAGAAGTGTTGCGGGGTTTCGCCCCGTTCGGGGCTTCCATGATTGGGGACCCGTTTGTACATGGAACTTACGCCCCATGCTATTTGCTTTCGCTCCTTCGGAGCTTTTTCAATCTCACTTTATTCCTCAAACGTTGAGCGAGAAAAATCGGATTTTTGAGTTATTCAACGGTCTCCATCGCACTGCGTGCGGTCGCGGCTCTCCTCCTTCGATCAACGGACCCATTGTCATGCAGGAGGGAACGGGTGGGGCTGAGACTTATATTCGAAAAACGTCCCGGTTGTTATTTCTCGCTGATAATAGCGTCTTACTCCGTTTGCGTACCGATCAGCCGTTGCACGAGTTTGATCATCTCGTCCGCTCGGATAAGATACATCAGGCCCAGGTACAGCACCGTTCCCACGAGAACGGGTCCCCCCACCTGAAACAGTCGATTCGCGAGGCGTCCCCAGATGGACGTGGCCGCAGTCGTTCGGATGGCGTTCATGGCAAGGAACGTACCCAGTCCCATCACCCCGGCAATCACCGCACACCGAACGAGCGACGCCACCAGACGTTGCACGTTCAACGGATGACGCCGGAGCGTAAACCACGTAATCAGCACGACCACATTCACGAAGGAGGTAATACTGGTGCTGAGGGCGATCCCCGTTTCACTGTACCCCATCAGCCAGACCAGGAACACGTTTAAACAGATGTTCAATCCCACCATCCACATCGCCACACGAGCCGGCGTTAACGTGTCCTCCATCGCGTAAAACGCCCGGGTCATCACGTGATACACACAGAATGCCCAGATGCCAAGCGAATAATAGAGCAACACGGAACCGGTACGAACGGAAGCGGCCTCCCCGAAATTTCCGTACTGGAACAGCAGGCGTACGGACGGTTCCGCAAGAATCGCAAGGCCCACCGAGGAGGGAATGGCAAGGAAAAGGGTGATCTGCACCCCGCTCGTCACCTGTTCGGCGAGCTTCTCGTATTTCTCATTTGCGGCGTGGCTGGAGAAATACGGAAAGGCCGCCGTGGAAATGGCAATGCCAATCAGTGCAAAGGGGACCTGCATGACCCGGTTCCCCAACCACAGAGCGGTGATGGCCCCGCTTTCCGGAACGAGCACCATCGCAATGACCGAGTCCATAAGCAAATTGACCTGAACCACCGCCAGTCCCACCACGGAGGGCCCCATTAATTTCAGCACACGCCGGATCCCCGGATGATTCCATTCCAGCGTAAGCCGATACCGGAATCCCCGGGCGGCCAGGGGCGGCATCTGAAGGAGCAACTGCACCACCCCTCCAACCAGAACACCCACGGCCACGAAAACGACCAGATACGACAGATCACGTTCGCCCTGTTGATAGGTAAAATGCAACCAGCACAGGATGGAAACGAGAATCACGTTCATCAGGACCGGAGCTGCGGCCGGGGCCGCAAAATGCTTGTGTGCGTTCAGCAACCCCCCCAGCACGGCGACAAGGCAGATCAGGATCATGTATGGAAACATGATTCGAAACAGCCATGAGAACAGCTCCAGCCACTCACGGGATTCAACGCCCTGAAACACCTCCGGAATAAAAAAACTGAACAAAATCCCCACGAGAACAATCACACTCAGGAGAAGGCCCAGGATGTTCAGTATGACGGAACCAAATCGGTTCCGTTCCTCCGGGCTGCGGTTTTCAAGGTAGTCCGTATAAACCGGAATGAACGCTGCGTTCAGTGCACCTTCTCCGAACAGTTTCCGAAACAGGTTCGGAACTTGATAGGCAAGCAGGAACGCGTCGGCGACCAGGGAGAGTTCAAACAGGGCCGCAAACAGCGCTTCTCGAAACAACCCCAGAATGCGACTCAGAAGGGTCAGGCCGGAAATAATACCGGCTCCTCTCAGCACACCCCCCTCGGATGAACCAGCCTCCCGGTCCTCCCCGCTCGATTTTTCCGTGTCCTGTTGGTTCACCGATTCGAAAGGTTCTGTAAATGAGTTCCGCCCGTTATGCGTCCGACACGGAACCGTCCTGCGCCGACGGTTTCCTGCGCTTCAAGAACGAGCGTAGCGCGTTCTCGGCCTGTTCCGGCGACATCGGATCCGATTTGCTGGAGAGAACAAAAAGTTCTTCAATCGGCCAGAAGATTCGAGTTGCTCCTGTCGTTCACTGAGCGGGCCGGCCACGATTTGCCCATAAACGCATTCGTGATCTCCTCACGCTCACGAAATGCTGCTGCAATGGCTTCGGCGTTTTCCTTCTTACTGGACGTCACCAGGAAGTTGTGAATTTATTTTAAGAGGATCTCCTTGTCCTCAACGGACAGGGTATAACTGTTGAGATCCGAATCGACATAACGATGAAGAAAATCGAACCAAAGGCAATTTTATGCCGAGTGCAGACATAACTCAACAAATCGACCGTGCGGGATCAAGACGGAGGAGAATCAGTCACAAAGATGCATCCGATGATGACGTATCGGCAAGCAAATCATATCCGGAGGTACGAGTCAGCTTGAATACGTATCGTCCTCCTCCATGAGAAACGATCGTCCGGATTTCATCAACGACACGAACTCTTCCTCCTCGTGATCGCTGACGACGTTCTGAATGGCGTCAAAAGCGGACTCAAGTTTATCGAGTGCTTCCGCATTGAACTCGTTAAACGCCTGTATTTCGTAATACAACCGGGGGTTTTCACGAGCGACCTGTTCGGCCACCTCGACCTGGTCCGAAAAGGTTGTGCTGGACATCTGCTGAAGGTCGTCCAGGTTATACCCGCAGTTCGAGAGGGCGGAAAAAAACGCGATGTTCACGGCGTGAGACAGACCGAGCACATATGCGATGACGTGATCATGGGTGTCGAGATCCATGTCGACAAGCCGCGCCATCGTTCCCCCGAAAAGATGTTTTGCTCGCTCCACGGCCTCCTGAACACCCAGGTCAATGAACACCACGTGCTGTCCGGAGAGAAGCTTCTTGTCCGGACCGAACATCGGATGGATAGACGTTGCCGTGACCCCGGCGTCGACCAGTTTTTTTAGGGCATCGGAGATCGGTCCCTTGATGGAGGCGATGTCAAACACCAGACCGTCCGGACGGCGCTCGGCGAGTTTCAACAGGACCTCCCGGGTCTGACGAATCGGGGTGGTGACGATAATCACGTCGTACGTCAGGTCCAGTTCCTCCCAGTCCTCATGCGAGCAAACCCCGTCCACCGGACCGGCCGGATCCGCGATCTCCACGTCGTAATCCTGAGAGTTCAGGAAACTGGTAAACCAGCGCCCCATGGTCCCGGCCCCACCAATGATCAACACACTCTTGCCGCTGCCCCGTGAGCGTTGACTCATCCGATCCTGCTCCTGAACTTTCAAAGACGCGTCGATCAACCGGAGCATGATATCCTCACTCACGTCCGGATCCAGACCCAGTTCCTCGGATACCTCCCGGGCCCGCCCCACCACCTTCTTTTCCTGATCGGAATCACGGGTGGGCAGGTCCTTTTCCTTCTTGAGGCGACCGATGTCCTGGACGATGTCCATGCGTTTTTTGATCAGGGATAGGACCTCCCGATCCAGGTCCTTCAACTGCGCACGAAGGTCCTCGATCTCGTCTATCGCATCTGCATCTGACATTTCACTGGGGTCGATCGTACGGTGAACAGGACGGTCACGAAGCTCTCCATCGTCGCCCAACAGTCAAGCATGGAACCACCTCGCACCGGGAGATGGAAGAACGGGGCCCGATACAGGAAACCGTTTGCGGGAACAGTCCGACCCATCCGCGATCAGTTCTCGGATGTCGGTACCCGTGAGAGGCTCCTGAACGCCCCTTCATTCAGCCCGTTCCGATCGGGACGTTACGAACTGACCGCTGCCGCAGCGGATTCGTCCGAGGCGGTTTCTTCTTCCAGCGGCTCCTGGATCGTACGTCCAACAGCGCTGGCCACGTCCCGGAGTTGATCCATGACGTCGCGGAACATCTCCGGTGGAAGCTGTTGCGGTCCGTCCGATAGTGCATTCTCCGGATTCCGGTGAGATTCCACCAGTAATCCATCTGCACCGGCAGCAACAGCAGCCCTTGCACCGGCGGGCACCAGATCCCGTTTTCCGGTCCCGTGACTGGGATCCATCACCACCGGCAGGTGACTGAGTTTGTTCAGCACCGCGACGGCGTTGATGTCCATCGTATTGCGTGTGTGAGCCCGATCAAACGTTCGAATCCCCCGGCAGCATAAGATGACATCCTCGTTGCCTTCGTTCATGATGTATTCCGCAGCCAGAAGGAACTCGTCAATCTTGGAACGGAACCCACGTTTCAGGAGAACGGGCGTGTCCGTTCGGCCGACGGCACGGAGCAAGTTGTAGTTCTGCATGTTTCGGGCACCCAGCTGGAAGATGTCGGTGAACTCACCGATCTGCTCCACCTGATTGGGCCCCATCACCTCCGTGACCATTTTCAGACCCGTCTCCTCCGCCACGTCTTTCATGATTTCCAGACCTTCTTCTCCCAGGCCCTGGAAACTGTATGGAGAGGTTCTCGGCTTATACGCACCTCCTCGCAGGACCTTTGCCCCGGCATTCTTTACGGCCTCCGCCGTTTCCATCATCTGATCCCGGCTCTCCACCGAACAGGGACCGGCCATGATGACAATTTCATCCCCGCCGATTTCGACGTCATCCACCTGGACGGTACTGTCTTTCGGATGAAACTCCCGGCTGGCCAGCTTGTACGGTTTTTGCACTTTCATGGCTTTTTCGACCCCGTCCATCGATTCGACCGGTCCCTCACTCAGTTTGTGAGTATCCCCGATAATCCCGATGACGGTTTTCTGTTCGCCTTCGGATAGGTGCGTGTCGAATCCTCGGTCTTCAAAGTCTTGAATGACGTGATCAATCTGCTCCTCGGTGGCGTCGGTGTTCATAATAATAATCATAGTGGGCTTCCTCCCGAATGACGGTACAAACGTGAATCGAAGTAAGAGTGACGAAGAAGATAGGACCTCAGTGCGGTCCGAATGAGTCAGGAAAGCGGGCCACTGGAAAGAAGGTCAACGGCGGCCACTCCCCCTGCGCCTGCCCCCTCAGCTGATATATGCGTACGCCGAGCGAAAGAAGTTGGAATACAGAAACGCCCGTTTCAGATCAAACAACACGCGCATGTCTTTCGACGAATTCAAACGTGGCATCTTCCTTCTTCAACAAACAGGCCTCTTAAAAGTTTGATGTCGTTACGATAACTGATGGAGAAAGGAACTTCAAGTAATGGATCTCAAAATCCCTCCCTCTGTGAACGGTTTTCTCGGTTTGAGCATTTGGAATTCTCCTTCTGCGTCGATATAACTTCTGTAGGTAATCAAAGGGAACAGTAAAACGAATATGCAAAAGCATCATTTCATCCCCCTGATGTCCCGGCTTCGGGGGAGCCACACATTTTCTGATTCAATTACGTGAACGAAAATTCATGGACATCTCGGTGATTGGAACCGGATACGTCGGGCTTGTTACCGGTGCCTGCCTCTCAGAAGCCGGTCACGACGTCCTCTGCGCCGACGTGGACGAGGAAAAAATTTCGCAACTTCAGCAGGGCAACCTGCCCATCTTCGAGGAAGGGCTTGAGGAACTGGTGCAATCCCGGATGGAGCAGGATCAGCTAGGTTTCACGACCTCCACATCGAAGGCAGTCGAACACGGACGTGTCATCTACATTGCCGTTGGTACGCCGGCAACCGATTCGGGTGCACCGGACCTCACCGCGATCGAGCAGGCCGCACGGGATATCGCATCCAACCTCTCCTCGTACCGTATCATCGTCGAAAAAAGCACGGTTCCGGTCAACACGGGTGAGCGTGTCGGCACCACAATCGAACGCCACACGGAACGTGATGTCTCCTTCGACGTGGTTTCGAATCCGGAATTCCTGTCGGAGGGAAGTGCCCTGGCGGATGCGCGAAACCCGCATCGTATCGTGGTGGGGGTTACCTCCGACAAAGCGGAGGAAACCATGCGGGACATCTACGAGCCGTTTGACGCCCCACTGATTGTGACGGACCTGAATTCGGCCGAACTGATCAAGCACGCGTCAAACTCCTTCCTGGCCATGAAAATTTCCTACATCAACGCCGTCTCCCGCATCTGTGAAGCTTCCGGCGCCGACGTCGACGAAGTCGCTCGCGGCATGGGCATGGATCCACGCATCGGTCCCCATTTCCTGCAGGCCGGCATCGGATACGGCGGTTCGTGCTTTCCCAAGGACGTGGAAGCGTTTCACAACCTGTCAGAGGAGCTCGGATACGACTTCGATCTGCTCGAACACGTGCAGGAGATCAACGAAACACAGCGGGATCGGGTACTGGAAAAAATACGCCAAGAGCTCTGGGTACTGAACAATAAATCCATCGGCGTGCTCGGATTGTCCTTCAAACCCGGCACGGACGACATTCGTGAATCCCCGGGCATCTACTTGATTGAAGACCTGCTGGACGAGGGCTGTTCAATTACCGGCTACGATCCCAAAGCCATCGAAAACACTCGAGACGTACTGGGAAACCGGATCGACTACGCGTCCTCACCGTACGAAGCGGCAGCGGACGCCGAAGCCCTTGTCATCACCACGGACTGGCCGGAGTTCGGCGAACTGGATCTGGATCGTCTGAAGGAGAACATGTCCCTTCCTTTTCTACTGGATGCCCGAAACATGTACGACCCGGAGGCCGTACGATCGAAGGGACTGATCTACGAATCGGTCGGCCGGCCCTGATGACGCAGGACGCAAAGTCGGCTCATCCCCCCCATTGGACCACCTCTGTGATAGGGCGTCCCCGCAGAAAGGTCTCATCGGTCGGTCCGGCCCTCCGAGCCGAATCCCATGAACGTCACGAGTCGATGTGCCGGGGCTCCCCACGGCTAAGATCTGGTGGAGCCGGGAAGCCGGTCCGATGGATCATAACCCGGCAGGCAGGGGGGCCGTTTCATTCACCGCCCATACCCGTTACCCGTGGACCCGCAAGTACGAACGAAACGCCGTCTCTGAACTACGGACGCTCCGGAAGCAGAACCCAGGTCCCGGAGGACAGGGAATTATAATCTTCCAGTCGATCCTTGTTCAGCTCCCAGATCCGGGTGAAATATTTGCCGGCCCCAAATTCCTTTTTGGAAATCTTCCAGAGGCTTTCTCCCCTCTTCACCCGGTACCACTTCTGGCCCGCATCCGGTTCAAACGGTGGGTTGCCGGCACTGTCGGACGTATTCCGAGTGGTCGACGCCGCGGATGAACCGGTCGACGTCGCGGATTCCGACGACGAAAGATCCGCGGGCAGGTCGAGCTCCATCCCGGGACGAAGTGCTCGGGGATTGATGTCATTGTGGTCCGCCACCTTCTGAACGAGGTCATACGTGGCTGAACCGTACTGCTGTTGCACAATGTTCCACAGGCGATCCCCTTCCTGCACCGTGTAGGAACCGGTTGAATCGCCTTCCGTTTCGTTTGAAGAATCGGGCGTGGTCTCCCCGGATCCGGTCGACCCATTTGTCAGATCCTGTGAACCCGTTGCTTCCTGCTGCACCACGATATCCTGGGACGAAGTTCCACCGGCCGCATTTGCGGTGGTCGATCCTGACGATTCCTTCGTCGGGATTCGCAGAACTTGACCCTGTTTCAGATCATTCGAATCGCCGATCTTCTCCGAATTCGCTTTCTTGATTCGCTTCCACTGGCTGCCTGAACCATACTGCTTGCTGGCGATTTTCCACAGGTTATCCCCCCTCTGTACCTCATAGGTGTCATATCCATCGGACCCCGTGTCCTCCGTGGTCGAATCAGTGGAGGAACCCGACGAGGTCGTCGACGGATCGGAGTTTGCGGAAGGGAGGTCCTCGCCCGTCACAGCCCCCACTGAATTGCCTCCCGAGGAATTGTTCGAAGAACGGCTCATTTTCTGATCGCCCTCCGTGTTCCCTTCCTGCGATGACGTTTCATCGCCCGTTGACAGGGTCAACCCATCCATTTCACCGTCCTCACTCTGATTTGTTGCGTGCTCGGTGGTGGCAAATTCTCCGCTGAACGTTACGTCGGACGATGGTTCGGACGTTGAGCCGGACGGGGATGAGTCCGTCGAGGCGGTGGATTCATCTTCCGACACCTCCGTCATGTTGCCGTCTTGATCCGATTCGGCGGCGTCACTGGACGATTCCTGCTCGTCACGAGTGAGGTCAAGACCGTCCCCCTCCGTTGTCTGTTCGTTCGACGAGGAGGTCGCAACCGACGTCGAATCATTCGTTTTCGTTGTTTCAGATCGTGTTTCGTAAAAAGCAATGGCGGCAACCGCACCGATCAAAACGACAAGAAGAACAACCTTTTGGTTCAGGGACATGGGCAGGAAGATGGACGTGAACGAGGTGACGTATTATAAGAGAGCGTGACGTGGATACTAACAATTTGTTCATCGTCATTTGGCCCGAATGATCTTTAACTTTTTCGACATCCATTTTCTTGCGGTGTGTCTCGAGATGTCGTAAATCTTCGTTGGGCTTCGGGAGCACTTGAGCCCCCGATACCGATTCAATGTTCAGTGCTTTTCCAATTTTCCTTCTTTCCTTCGCGCCGGCCCCGGAAACGTTGTTTGATCCCTTTCCCGAAGACGGTCAGAACGCCCAGTGGGAGGAATGTGTGTCCTTCACCTTTCGGATGACCCCCTGCACGTCTCCCGTGTCCTCCGGGGGCTGTTGTTGCCCCGGTTCACGAACGCTGGACGTGTCCAGGCCGGCCATTGCCGCCAGCACGCCCGTGTTCGTGTACGGCAGACCGGATTCGATGCCGTATCCCCCCGCCTGGGACGCCATAAATGCCCCATCCGTCAGTTTCTCCGCCGTTCGAACGGCCGCCTCCATGAGTTTCGTGTAGCCGCGAGCGGTCACACCCAGGTTCGTAATCGGATCCGTGTAGTGGTTATCCTGACCGGCTTCAATGAAAAAGAAATCCGGTTCGAACTGTCCGGCCACGGGTTCGAAAATCTCCTCTACGACGTTCATGTAGGACGCATCACCGGTTCGTGGTGGAAGCGGGACATTGATCGTGTAGCCCTCCCCGGCACCTGAACCGGTTTCCTCCACCGCTCCCGTTCCCGGAAACAGGGTCCGGCCGTCCTGGTGCGTGGAGAGCACGAGCACACTCGGATCCTCATAGAAAATGGATTGCGTCCCGTCACAGTGATGCGCATCCCAGTCCCAGACCAGGATATCATCGATGTGATCGTAGGTGTTCTGCAGGTGCCGCAGCGCTACGGCCGTGTTGTTCGTAAAACAGAACCCGTGACCGTGATCCGAAAACGCATGGTGCCCGCCCGGCCGGGACATCAGGTACGTCCGACTGTATTGCCCCTCCGCAACCAGCTCGCCCGCCTGCATGACCCCTCCGGCCGCCAGCAACGCCTGTTCCCAGAGGTGCTCCGACACGTGGGTATCCATGCTCAAGGATCCCCGTCCCCGCTCGGACATCTGCTTCAACCGATTCAGGTAGGACGTTTCATGCACAAGCTCCATGTCGTTCTCGCTGGCCGGATCCGGTTCGATGACGTCCACACAGTCCATGTCCAGGAACCCTTCCTCTTCCAGCTGATCCATCGTGTACATCAAACGCTCACGACGCTCCGGGTGCGTGGGACTGTGCTCGTGAAGAAGGTAGTTCTCGTGGTAGACGAAACCGAGTTGTGTGCGTTCTCCTGTGCTGGTCATGATTGGATCCATCGATCAAGTCCGGGAACGACCTGAGAGGTCATGTTCGCAATCTGACCGCGTCGCCGTCCCTGCTGCACCACATTAAATGTCCTCAGTGTTTGTACCTCCGCCTCCTGATCTTCTCCCCCACCCGCCTGCAAAGCGGATGCCTTCGCTTCCTCGCAACCGATTTCCCGAAGCTCCTCCTCGTCGAAGGTCGTTCCCTTGCTGACGTGTCGCTTTTCTTCCCCGGCAAGGCGGTTCACCGTCATGACCCCCTGCGCTGAATCGATGTGTACGTGCGTTTGCAAACTCACACGGGCCGCCGCACAACCCACCGCCCCGGCCACATGGGCAAATGACGGGGCTCTCGCCTCTTCAATCCACTCGATCCGATCTCCGATGGATTCCACAAGCACGGGCGCAAGCACCCCTCCTGCAAGGAGTTGATCGGGACGGTGATCCAATCGGTCGGCCAGCTCATCAGCGCCCCGGCAGATGCGTGTGACCATCTCATCGATCACCTGTTTGGAAACGTCGGCCGGATCACCAACGCTCTTCATCGCCCGCCGGGCCGCTTCCGCGTCACCCGCCGTAAAATCGGTCCGCACATGCAGCGCATCCGTCGGCGTTGGCCGATCTCCTCCAAACGCCGCCGCCTTTCCCTCCCGGTTGCCGGTCAATCCGGATGCCTTCACACGCGTGTCACCCCCGATCGGAAGATCAATTGAATCAACTGCTCGATACAGGCTGTACAGCTCCCCCGCCTCAAATCCGTCCTGCAGTACCGGATACCCCTCTTCAATCAGCGTAATATCCGTCGTGGTTCCCCCGATATCCACACACAGCGCCTCCTTCTCTCCTGTTAGTGAGAGCAGGCCCAGTGAACTGGCGGCCGGTCCACTTCGAACGGTCTGGGACGGCGTTTTCGACATAATCGACTCGGTCAGCATACCCGCGTCTCCCTTCATAAAATAAACCGGGGCTTCAACGCCTTGCCGCCGGATGTTTTCCGTTAATTCCCCGGCAAACTCTTTGAGAACCGGTGATCCCTTCGCATTGAAAACCGTCGTTGCCGCCCGTTTGGGAAATCCGAGGCGTCCGCTGGTTTGATGACCCAGCGCCACCCGGTCTTCCGGACGATCCACCTCCCGGAACACCATCTGTTCAAGGTCCGGATTACGGGTGCAAAATTTCGAGGTAATGGCCACGACTTCATGCCCGGGCTGCGGTACGTCCCCCACCGTCTCCGTCACTCGTCCACGGTGATCCACACATCCCTCCAGCACCTGGTTTTCCTCCCCGTGAAACGCGAGTTGAGGGCTGAGTCCGGGTCCCGGCAGGATGAAGTTGGAACAATCCGGCAATCGTCCTTCCACGGCCGCGTTCAATACCAGGGTTGTGGCAACAACCACACGATCCACGGCAGAAAGCTCGTGGTGTTGCTGCAGTTGCTCCAGCACGTCGGCAATGGCTGCGGAGGTGTCCGTTTCGGCGGATTTCACGTCGTCCAAAACGCCGTCCGATCCGAGTAGCACGGCGTCCACGTTGGTTCCCCCCGCGTCGATTCCGATAATCACGTGTGCCACCTCCCAATACAACGTTTCACGTGCCGGTTCGAGGTCTGAAGGAGGTGCGGAAAACGTGTGATCATGAAGAAGCGTCTATCGTACGGACCACCAAACTGAGAAGAGAAAATTGATTCATCATGCTAAATTCCTTTCCGTAATATTTCAATTTTCCTCTTTTCATCCATCCCCCTGAAATCACGAGTGTTTCGAATTAACATACCTGTTTCCTCCCCCGAGGTGCTCTGCTCTTCGAACTCCGGGAAGATAAGAGGTGAGCGTTCGGTACGGATCATGAATCAACATCTTCAAAAATTCTTTGACCTGTTGCGCTTCGGCTGGTGGCGAAGCGGATGCTATCTGGTACTTCTGTTTGCCCTGATCACGTTTGTGCAATGCACCATGTTCAACATGCCCGAAAGCTCCTTCGAAGAACCTCCTCCGGCATTGACCGAACCACAGCGCGATCTGCGGGATCGACTTCAGGCGCACGTTCGTACCCTGGCCGGTGAGATTGGCGATCGAAACGTGTTCTCTCCCGAATCGCTGGACCGGGCCCGAAGATATATTCTTGATCAGTGGACACAAATGGGTTTTTCCCCGAAGGAACGGGAATTTTCCGTGCACAACCACCCCGTTGCCAATCTGGAGGTCGAAATTGAAGGGGCCACCCACCCGGAGCAAATCGTTGTGATCGGTGCACATTACGATACAGCAAACAACCCCGGCGCGGACGACAACGCGTCCGGCGTGGCGGGCGTTCTGGAACTGGCCCGGATGTACGCGAAACGATCCCCGGACCGCACCCTCCGTTTCGTGGCGTTTGTGAACGAAGAACCTCCGTTTTACCGGGAGGAGGGAACGATGGGAAGCTGGGTGTACGCCAGACGAGCCCGGCAGCGAAACGAACAGATCGTTGCCATGGTCAGCCTGGAGATGATTGGATATTTTTCGGACGAGCCTAACAGCCAGGATTATCCGTTTCCGCTTTCCATGCTGTATCCGTCCCGCGGGGATTTCATCGGGTTTGTCAGCAATTTTTCGAACCGGGCCCTGGTCCGCAGGTGCATTCGAACGTTTCGAAAGCACGCCACGATTCCGTCCGAGGGAGGAGCTCCGCCCGGCTGGATAGAGGGGGTGGGCTGGTCCGATCACTGGTCCTTCTGGCAGGAAGGATATCCCGGCATCATGGTGACGGACACCGCCGTGTTTCGCAATCCCCACTACCACGCCTCCACCGACCAACCCGAAACACTGGATTACACCGCCATGTCACGGGTGGTGAATGCACTCGAACCCGTGGTAGGGACCCTTACCGACAAGGCGGACAAATAGACTCCGCGCGGACATACGAAAACCCCCCGATATTTCACGGGGGGATGCGTCATGCGTCATATGTTCAGACGATTTCGACAAGTTCGATCTCAAATGTCAGATCCTCGCCGGCCAGCGGATGGTTCGCGTCCAGCGTGACCTCCGATTCACCGAGCTCGGAGACAATGGCGTGAACGACGCCCCCACCTTCCTGTGGAATCTCCAGCTGAACCCCTTCCTCCAGCTCAATGTCTTCCGGGAATTGATCCTCCGGAACGTTCTGAACCAGGTCTTCCTGACGGGGTCCAAACGCCTCGTCCGAGGCAATTTCGATGGTTTTCTCGTCGCCGGGACTCATTCCCGTAATGGCATCGGAAAATCCGGGCAGGATGTCTTCCTCACCCAGTGTGAATTCGAGAGGTTCCTTGTCCGTCGTGTCCTCAAAAACCGATCCATCGTTTAGCGTTCCCTTGTAGTGCACTCGTACGGTGTCGCCCTCTTTCGCTTCAGGCATATCTACGTCTCCTGTAACAAGAATGTAAAATTAGGAATCAAAATTCGTCTGCAGCGTTCGCAAGGATTGGACCCCTTCGGGTACCCGAACATACCGGGCCCAAGCTAGAAGGATGAATGTACAAAGCTTAAACGACATTCCACCCAGAAACAATCCGACAGCACCGTTACGGATCGACCACGCTGAAAAACGGAATGCCAGGCTCCTGTTATTCATCCGCACCGTGACCCGTACCACGTATCCGGAACACCCCTGAACCCAGGATCTCCCCAGGTTCGGGAAACACCGAAACGCCGCGCCACGTTCAGGCAGCGTCCATCCCGTTCCTTCGACCATCCAACGGAGCTCGGTTTCGGGTACCGAGAGTTCACCGCTCCTCAAGATCCCGCACATCTTGCAGCAGTACGCACAGCGGATCGCTGATGAGATCACGTTCACTTTCGACAAAAGATGCTTCTCGCTACAAGTAGTGTCGTTGTGTTCGCCATCAGCCTATTTCCCGGACCCCATTCTTCGGGGATCCTGTGATCTGAGAAGAACGACATGTCCGTGCTTTACCGGCCACACCCCTTGCAACCTCCATCATTGTTCCACCGATGGTCTTCCCACATTTACGAGCCTCAGCGTTTATCCAACATAAGAGGATGCCCTTGATTTGTCCCCCAGTTTTTCGACTACCGGTCGAAGCAACGAGACCCCTTCATAATTGACTTGTGGTCTACCTGCCCAAATCGGGCATTTCCCGAAATCGGTTAAACATAAGGGGGGCAATAGGTTAGCTAAATATCGCTCAATAACGGCTCAATTTTTCATTTGACACCGGAATTACTCGCCTCTATTTTATAAAGCGTAGCTTCGTTTCAGGAGTGAGAACTGGCCCGCCTGATCAGCGATTTACGGAGCGCTGAGATGGGCCAAAATTTCACTCGAGAAGCTACGTGAAATCGTGCTTGTACGCCTGAACGAACACCGTGGTCCCGCCTTCTGGAGGGGATACAAATTGGAGGGGATATGACGAGTTCAGATACGGAGACGCAGTCCAGTCTAATCACGGCCGTTCGTCGTGAACTCGACGAACCGGACGTGTTTGAAAAATGGCTCGATGACATCTCGATTGAGCAGCAGAGTGACGAGCGCATCGAGATCTGTCTGCGAAATGAAACTCAGGCACGGTATTTCCGAGAACGATTCGGGTCAGCTCTTCGGCGCGCCGTGAAACAGGTGCTGGGGGGAGAGGTCTCCCTGGACATTCATGGCGAGCCGGAGGGGGATACGGAGTGGTCCGCCTCACCGTCCCGCACCGGCGACGGCGCCGCAAAAGCGTCGTCCGCTTCATCACGGGAAAACGGTGAGGCGGTGCAGGACCCTGATAATCGGTCCAACCGGAACACCCCGAACGGATCGCCGAACAATACGGATTCTCGCTCCGGCCCGTCCCCACAGCAGAAACAGGTCAACCAGATCCTCCCCGGCCATGAGCTGTCGCTTCGAAACGATTACCGGTTCGAGCAGTTCGTGGTGGGCCCCTGCAACCGGATGGCCCACGCCGCCGCCCTGTCCGTGCTCAAAGAACCCGGGCGAGCCTACAATCCCCTCTTTCTTCATGGCCCGGTCGGACTGGGAAAGTCACACCTTCTTCAGGCCCTCTGCCACGCCATTATCGAAGACGACGAACGGAACCTGACCGCCGAGAATGTGCTGTACCTGCCCTGTGAAAAATTTGTGAACCTGTATATTAACGGGATCCAGGACCAATCCATTGACGCCATCCGCAACGAACTGCGGGAGGTGGACCTGCTGGTCATCGACGACGTACATTTCCTCGCCAACAAGTCCGGCAGCCAGGAAGAGTTCTTCCATACCTTCAACGCCCTGTACAACAGTCACAGTCAGATTGTGCTTTCGAGCGACTGCCCGCCCGACGAGCTGGCAAGCATCGAGGAACGACTGATGTCACGCTTCAAATGGGGCTTAACGGCACGGATGGATCAACCGTCCCACGAAACGGCCCTGGCCATCGTCAGGCGAAAATTCGACATTATCGGGGATCAGGTGGAGGAAGACATCATGAATTATATTGCACGGATCTCGTCCAGCATACGGGAAATAGAAGGGGCTGTTTCGGCCGTCTCCGCCGCATCGGACCTGGCGGACGACGGAGAACTCACGCTCGACGAGGTCAAGGATCTCCTCGGACAATCCGGAGCGGTTTCCCGAACCCGCTCCGTAACCGTGCGTACAATACAGGAAACGGTCAGTGATTTCTTCGACGTAGAGGAGGATCAGATCACGTCGGACGATCAGTCCCGGCAGGTGACCGATGCCAGACACGTGGCCCTCTACCTCAGCAAGCGCCTGACCAACCACAGCCTGTCCGAAATCGGCAGCTTTTTCGGTGATAAAAACCATTCCTCGGTTCACTACGCCGTCAACAAAGTCGAAGACCGGATGGACGACGAGGAACAGTACAGGCGAATCGTCAGCCACCTGAAAGAAAAGCTTGTGGGCACGTAAGCCGACTTCTTCCCCGCCGGGAACAGCAACCCGGAATGTTACGCCACGGACCTGTACCGTTCACTGCGGTACTTCTATTTCAGATCCATACCGCAACCCTTGCGGTCGTCGAAGAAGCTGATGCAGGGGTGCCGCAAAGGGGGATCAGAAAAATTCGCCCGTAGCAATGACGTTCTCCGGTTACCCCGGCATGGACGCCGTGTTCATCGCGTCCGTGTTGAACGCTGACCCGTCCACTCCGCTCTCCCGGTCCATCACGATAAGCCCGCACTCCACGCCCCGCTCTTCCGCGCGGTCTACGATGCGCCGTGCGGCCTCCTCGGCACCGGTTGATTTGAGCTGATCCAGCACGAGGTGAGCGACACCCATGCGCAGGATGCCCTCTCCGTCTCCCGTGACCGATACCCCTCCGGCCTCCCGAACCATCGTCCCCGCCCCGGCCACCGGTGAATCACCGACCCGTCCCGGTAGCTTGAACGATTTTCCCCCGGTCGAAGTAGCCGCGGCGACCTCCCCGTCCGCATCCACCGCAACGGCCCCCACGGTTTCGGTGTCGTCCGGACACTGTTGTCGTACCTCCTCCACGATGGTACGGCAACGGCCCCAGACCGCCGGATCGGGAATGCGATCTACCTCATACCCGGCGTCCCGAAGCTGGGTCCGTACCTGCTCCCACTTCTCACGACGCCGATCCGTGACCGGGTCACATCGTGGGACCTCAGCGGACGATACAAACGATTCCAGTCCCGCACCGGTCAAAAAACAATGATCGGTCCGCTCGTGCACCAGTCTTGCGACATCAATCGGGTGCCTCACACGTTGTAGCTCCGAAACGGCCCCCAGGACACCCCGTGTACTCATCAAGCACGCGTCCATTTCCACCCGTCCGTCGATGGTTAACGCGGAGCCCACGCCCGCGTTGAACAGGGGATTCGCCTCCAGCACCCTCACGGCCTGCACCACTGCTTCCGCGGCGGTTCCTTCCTCACAAAGGACATCGTATCCCTCGCGCGCCGCTGTGCGCAACACCGGTTTGCGTTCCTCCTGCCGCTCCTCGGAAATGGAGCCCGCCCCGCCGTGTACAACCAGCCGGGTCATACCGTTACAGGCGTTCGGACACCGATTTTACCTTGGAAAGACGCTTCAGGTAATCCCGCCCGCCCGCCTTGGCATTCGTTCCGGACATCCGGAAGCCGCCGAACGGCTCCACGTCCACCAGTGCACCGGTGCATTTCCGATTGAAATACAGGTTGCCCACTTCGAACTCCTCGCGGGCTTGCTCGAGGTGTTTCCGGTTTTTCGAAAAGACCGCCCCGGTCAGCGCATACTCCGTGCCGTTGGCAATCTCGATGGCATGATCGAAATCATCCGCCCGGATCACACTCAGAACCGGGCCGAAGATTTCTTCCTGAGAAATACGATCATCCGGATCCGCATCGGCAAAGATGGTCGGCTCAATGAAATATCCATCCGAATCATCCGTTTCACCGCCGGTGAGAAGCTCAGCTTCGTCCTTTCCAATGTCAATGTATTGACTAATTTTATCGAACTGTGACCGGTTGATGACCGCCCCCATGTAATGTTCCGGGTCGCGGGGATCTCCGACGGAAATCTCCTCCGTCCGATCCACCACGGACTCCAGCACATCGTCGTACACATCATCATGGAGAATCAGTCGTGAGCCGGCGCTGCATTTCTGACCCTGGAACCCGAACGCGGACTTGACCACACCGTTCACCGCCTCCTGCGTGTCATACAGCTCGTTGTCAACGATGACGGCGTCCTTGCCTCCCATTTCCGCCAGAACGCGCTTCAGCCAGATCTGGTCCTCCCGCACCTTGGACGCTTCCTCGTAAATGTGCGTTCCCACCTCGCGAGAGCCCGTGAAGTTGATGAAGCGAGTTTTCGGATGTTCGACCAGCGTGCTTCCGACGCTTGAGCCCCCGCCGGGAAGAAAATTCAGAACCCCTTCCGGAAGACCGGCTTCGCGCAGGATGTCGGCAAACTTGTAACCGATCACCACCGAGTCACTGGCCGGTTTGACCGCAGTGGTGTTGCCGGCGGCAATCGACGCGGAAGTCATGCCGCAGAGAATGGCCAGCGGGAAATTCCACGGCGATATGACCGTTCCGGCCCCCAGAGGAATATAATAGAGTTCGTTGTCCCGATCGGGAAGCCGGGTCAGCGGTTGTCGTTGACCCAGTCGATCGGCTTCGTGCCCATAAAAATTCAGGAAATCAATCGCTTCCGCCGTATCCGCGTCGGCTTCCAGCCAGTTCTTGGACACCTCGGCAACCATCGTCGCCGACAATTCGTGACGGCGTTCCTTCATGATTTCGCACGCTTTCCACATGACCCGGGCCCGCTCTTCACCCGAAAAATCTCGCCAGGTCTCGAACGCGTCCCAGGATTCCTGAATCGCTTGCTCCGCGTGCTCAGCAGTGGCCTTTGACACCCGTCCAACAACGTGATCATGGTTTGCCGGATCGATGGATTCGATGTAATCATCCGTCCAGATGTCCTCCCCTCCCAGAATCATCGGGTATTCTTTCCCCCCCTCCGAATCCACCTGATCAATGGCCTCCTGAAACTCCTCCTGTACATCCGGGTCCTCCAGCTCACTCAGTCCGACGGGTTCAAAATCCGGAATCATGATCGACTCCTGTATTGACAACGTGATGTTTTTGAACGAGGTGTATTTTAACGCACGCGTGCTTCGGGATACCAGCGGGAAGCACCCTCTGAGTTGACCCCGTTCACCCCGTGAATCCTCCCTGTACCGGGCGTCCTGTTCTTTTGATTTGACAAGCGGGTTTTGGTACATTCCGGTGTGCCTTGTTCCATTCTCGTGTGTCGAACTGACGTTCAGCGCGGTATTTAACTCCGTTCTCCGAAAACACGATGGATACCGAATCTATCGATGAGGAGACCTCCGTGATCGACGTTTCGGAAGGTCGTTACCGACCGGACCTCCTTGAGGAACCGGCCATCGCCGTCCGAAACGGCCATCTTGTCGGCTTTCCCACGGAAACCGTCTACGGCATCGCGGCCAACGAGCAGGACGACAAGGCGGTCGAACGACTCCTGGAAATTCGCAAGAGTCCGCCGGACAAAAAACTCACCACACACATTGCGGACATGGAAGACTTCTGGACCCACTGTCCGTCCCCCCCTCCAATGGCCGCACGGCTTGCCGAACGGTTCTGGCCCGGACCCCTGACCCTGGTCCTTCCCCACTCGGAACGGGGAACGATTGGACTTCGCTTACCCGATCACCGGATCTCACGGGACCTGATTCGCACCGCCGCCGTTCCGGTGGTGGCCCCCTCGGCCAACCTCAGCGGAGACGACCCCGCATTGTCCGCCGACGAGGTGCTTGAGGTGTTCGAGGGCAAACTATCCTACGTCATCGATGGGGGGCCCGTGGAACACGGTACGTCCTCCACCGTCGTCCGCATTGACGGAGACGGGTGGGACATACTTCGAGAAGGGGCCTTATCGGTGGAGCAGATCGCGGAGGAATCCGGGATTCAGATCCTGTTTGTCTGTACCGGAAACACCTGTCGGAGTCCCATGGCCGCTCGTCTATTTCAGGAGATGCTCGACGATGATACGGACATGGAGGAACCGGTCCAGGTTTACTCCGCGGGCGTTAGTGCGAGAGAGGGGGGGGCGGCCGCCGATCAGGCACAGCATGTGCTGCAGAACGAGTACGGCCTTACGCTGGAGGACCACACAACGCAGCCGGTCACTCGTTCCCTCGTCTGTCGATCGGACTACATTTTCGCCATGACCCCGCACCACCGCGAACAGATCGTGCAGGAGGTGCCGGAAGCAACGGATCGTGTGCACGTGCTGAACGGGGAACAGGGAGGCATTGATGACCCGGTCGGAGGAAGCTATGAAACGTACAAAGCCTGTTCACGGCAGATACACGGTACACTTCAATCTATTTTAAAAAGGGAGTTGAGCCCATGATGATCGGATTTGGATCGGACCACGCCGGATACGACGAGAAACAGGAACTCCAATCGTACGTCGAGGAGGAGCTCAATCATGAAACAATGGATTTTGGCCCCTCCGATGATGAACCATGTGACTACCCCGATTTCGCTCATCCGCTCGCCGAAGCGGTTAGCGATGGTTCGTGTGACCGGGGGGTGCTGATCTGTGGGACGTCTGCGGGAATGGTGATGACCGCGAATAAACACCCCGGTGTACGGGCCTTCTCCTGCACGGATGAGTACATCGCCGAAATGAGTCGGCGGCACACGAAAACAAATGTCATCTGCTTCGGTGCCCGACGCCATCGACTGGCCGACTTCAAGCGCTGGTTAAAGAAGTGGCTCAACACCCCGTTTGACGGGGGACGTCACGAGCGCCGCGTAAACAAAATTCCTATCGAAGAAGACCAGAACACCGTGGAATAATTTCTTACGCTCCGGGCTGATACCTCCGTTCCGGACATTCGGAAACAAGCGGAACCCATCACCGGAGCTACCGCCGGAATCCCGAGCACAGTAAACACGGCAGATGCACTCCTTCCAAACGACCACCGTGCATCCTTCGCATCACCGCTTCCCCCGTCGAAATTCCTGACTCGTGCACGGAATCCGTGTTACCACGAGGTGAGCTACGGATGTTTCCCGGGACGCGTCACGGTGGTTGGGGCCGGGCCACGGGTTTTCTTCACCAGAAGCTTGACCGATGGAGGATCCCCGGAGGACAGAAATTCCAGACGATACCCGTGGACGTTTCGTCGATCTCCCTCGTACATCCGTTCCACCTCATCGATCATCGTCCTGGCAAATGTCTCGTCATCTCGTTTGGATGAGGGGACCTTCATCCGAACGACAATCCAGAACCGTTTTCCCTCCTGTCCGGACGGTTCGCCGTCCATTGACGATACCTGGTTGCGACGGACCTTCACCCCCTCCACCTCGAACGTCTGCTCAATCTGTCGGCGCAGTTGCAGCAGGGGTCCAATCCGCCGGGTGTTTACCAGTGCCTGCTGCAGCATGATCAGCATGAGCACCAATCCCAGCGCACCGATTGTCATGATGATCAACATTCCACGCCGGGTCATTCAGTCCCTCCACCGGCAGCTCGTTTCGTCAACGAGGAGCCGTACGTAGCAATTGTTGAAATTTTAAACTCATCCCGTGTTAATGCGTCCCGCTTCGTGTCGTTTTAAAAACAAAACACACTGATTTCCACCTGTAACCATGGAATTTGTCTATGCCATCTCCCGGGAGGACCTGTTCGACCTTCGTTATCCACAGGGATTTCATGCCTGCTGCGGCAACAACAAGGACCGGGTATCCGGGTTTCGGGAACGGGCCCGGGAAGACGGATATTACCTTCAGCGGAGCAAGGCTGAACAAACATCCTCGCTGAAACAGATTATTCCGTATCTTCTGATCAACCGTGACGGACGCATTCTGGAAGTGGAGCGGCTGGAAGAACAGAGTGAGGAACGGCTGCATTCCCTCTTCAGTATCGGATTGGGCGGTCATCTAAACCCCGTGGACGCCGGAGACCAGGATCACTCCCTGCTGGAGGCGGGCATCGCACGGGAATTGCAGGAGGAACTTCAGTTCGACGGTTCATACACTTCTCAGTTCGCCGGGATCGTCAACGACGATTCAAACGACGTCGGATCGGTCCACTTCGGATTGACCTACCGAATTGATTTCGGCGACACACCTGTCGACATCCGGGAAACGGAAAACATGGAAGGGCGTTTTCGTACCGCGGACGAACTCATTCAACGTCGCAACGACATGCCCGAGCAGTTCGAAAGCTGGTCCCGCATGATCATCGACGACCTTCACACCGTGATGGAGATGTGAATCGCTCCAATCTGCTGGCGGAGAGACGGAGTGAATCGGACAAGAGGCTGAAATAGCTGACAGCGATTACGTGGCGGCAGGAGACATATTTCCCACCACCTCCTGGAGCAACTGACTCGCTTCTTCGGGAGACGTGGGCTGTCTCGACACATGTTCCGTGTGGAGGGATGATAGCGAGTCACCCACCTCCTCCCCCGGTTCATCACATCCAAACAGCACCACTCTCGTATCCGGTTGCTTATTGAGAACGGTACGGGCCAGCTCCTCGCCCGAAACGCCGGGCATGTCCGCCCGGATCAAAAGCGTTTCGAAATCGCTCTGTTCGCATTCCATGTATGCATCGAGACCGTCGTCAAGAACCTGCAATTCGACCTGACCGTCGGTCACGGGAAAACTTACCTTCTTCCAGTGATCCGTCACGGGGTCAACAACCAGAACTTTTGAACGTAGCATAGAAATTCCTCCAGGTGATCGAAGCAAAAACCCATTCGGCATCGCACGGCAACTGCGGTTTCCAGTGCTTTCCCCCCGGACAAATGAAACCGCTAACTGAACTGAACGTCCGCCCATTCAAGAGAATTGGTACCAAATTTTATCTTCAATCTACATATTTTTTCAAGCTTGTCCACGAAGACCAATTTACTACACCCGTTGGTTTGCGAGTCCGCTTGGCGCATCAACCAACCTGCAGGAAATACGTCACCGCAATGAGAAGCAACAACAACATTGCCCACATCGACATCGCAACCAGGGTCATCTTGCGTGTGCCTTCTTTCTGCCACCAGTCGATCGGGCGGATGCCCTGCAGGAGAAACGTGACATTTGATGCAACTATGATGGAAATGATGTTGTTGATCGCCAGGAGCATGGCCATACCCGCTTCCGGGTAATACTGGCTGCCCAGCAGTAACCCACTGGCCGCCATCGGTGGCAACAGTGCCACTGCAACCATCACCCCGACAAGGGAGGTCGAAAAGTTCCGAGTGTAGGTAAGCGTCCCCGCAGCGCCGGCACACATGCCCAGTACCAGGTCCCCGTAGCCGATCTCGGTGAACGTTTGCAGATGGGATAACTGCTCAAGGTTTACCGGCTGAATCAGACCGATGGCCGCCACCGCACCAAACACACATGCAGCACCGAGGAGCGTGGATACCAGTGAACGAAACAATAGCTGTACGTCGCCGATAGTGGTGGCAAATGCAAGGCCGACGTTCGGGCCGATGATGGGGGCAATCACCATTGCGCCGATCAGCAGAGCAATGTTGTTGCGGTAGAAACCGAACGCCGCCACGACGCCGGAGAGTACGAGCATGACAAAGAACGACCGGGACGTCCGGACGGCGTCGCTCAACTCCGCGTGCAATTCATCCCGGCTGACCTGGGCCGTTGACGTGCTATCTTCCTCAGCTTCGTCTTCCTCATTTTCTCCTTCCGGTTCCGGGCGGGGAATCGTGGCTTCGACCGGTGAAATCACCATGCGAAACCGTTTCACGTTGGAGAACCGCTGCTGAAGTTTGTCCGTGACCGGCTCCACCTTGTTGGCGGAAAACAGAATACGCACACGAAACGTCTCCTCAAGGAGCTCTTCCTCCCAGATTTCTTCCAGCTCCAAGCGTTCCAACTCGGTCTTTAGCGCTTCGCGCTGCGTGTCCGGAATCATGATTTCAACCATTCGAAGCGCCATGGGTCTTCCCTGTGAACCAACACGATGACCGGGGCGAATTCAGAAAAAACTGCTCCTACGTATTAAATGACACTTGCCCCCTGAAAATAAATTCCGCAACGCCTGTCGGCCGGACCCTCCTCCACAACCCGTACCGTTCAAGAATTGACCACGCCTGAGCCCTCTCGTATAATGGAGAAATGAAACCCTGGCCGACAGTCGAACATCCTGCATTGTCTGGAGTAATTTCGATCGTTTTTCTCAATTCGATTACCGGAGCGTGATCATATGGCTAAGTACGTTGTTTTAAGTGAACTTGACGAAGGTGGAGTGGAACGAATCAAGGAAGATCCGTCCATCCTGCAGGACGTCCGGCAGGAGGTGGAGAGCCTTGGGGGGGAAGTCATTGATCAGTACGCCCTGCTTGGCTCGTACGATTTCCTGACCATTATCGATGCCGACGATAACGAAACGGTGGCCCGGATGTCCGTCGAACTCGGCACCCGGTTGAACACCAATAGTGAAAGCCATCCGGCCATTCCCATGGAAGAATTCGTGACTGAGATGTCCTGAACCTCCCCCCCGTTCCCGGATGGTCTCCCATGAATGACCACACACTTCGATCCAACCCGGACGGGAACGGAATACCGTCTTACATCGTCGCTCACCTCGGTCTAAACCACAATGGACGGGCCTCGGAAGCCCGTCAACTGATTCGACAGGCGGACGCAGCAGGAGCGGATGCGGTCGCACTACCCGTTTACCACACGGACGCGGTGGTCTCCGAACAGGCGGAGCTGGCTCCGGGACGCCGAGATCACCTGGGGCACCCCTCCGGATCTCCCCGAAACATGCTCGGACGCTACGAGCTGGCACCGGAAACGGTGCACGAACTGTTTTCTTTTGCCGATGAGCGAGGACTCGACGTAATTCCCGCCCCACGGGATACGGACAGCCTGTCGGAACTATCCCCTCACGAATGGTCCGGCCTGCTAATTGAGGCGGGGGACCTGACATTCACAGCGCTCGTCGATGCGTGCGCTGACACAGGCCTTCCGGTGCTGCTCTCCACCGGTCTGCATACACTGGATGAGGTCGATCAGGTAATCACCCGTTTGACCGACTCCACATCGACCGGTTCCCTGCTTCTGCTGTACCAGGCCTGTTGTTACCCGGCCGGGAAGGACGATCTGGACCTGCACACCATTACACACTACGACAATCGATATGAACAAACCATCGGGTTCTCGGATCACACCACCGGCTTTCAGGCGGCGGAGATGGCGGTCGCGCTTGGTGCCGGGATCATCGTCAGACACCTCACACTCGACCGTGATGCAGACGGACCCGATCACATCATCGGTCTCGAACCGGAACGGTTCCATACCTTCATCCAGCGTATTCGGAAGGTGGAAAACGCCCTCGGATCCGGAGAAAAAGAGATGTCCCAGACGGAACGGGACCTCCGACCGCACCTTATGCGAAGCCTGGCCGTCCGGCACAGCAGGGAGGCGGGAACCGAGCTTCAACCGGAGGACCTTACCGCCCTGAGACCGGCCGAGGGCATCCCGGTTCGACAGCGGGATGGCGTGATCGGAAAACAGCTGACCGGCGACAAGAGATCCGGCGAACTTTTGTTCCCGGACGACCTGAGAGCGGACTCCTGAACCCGGTCCGATCTGAAAAAACTTCAGTTTCACCACCAGAATCCCGACAATAGATGATGGAAGCGACGGTTCGGAACTTCTTGAAGCGGGGTTGATGAATACGCTTTTGCATCCGCTGTTGAGAAGAAACCAGGTGTTTTTGCTACGGTTTGGTTGGAAACCAACCGTCTGAATACCTTAACATAAGTCAGATTCGGAAAAATCGGGTATTCGTCCTTCCCGCAGTCAAGCGTGTGGAAGGACCTGAGTCCGTACACCCGGGCCAGAGGATGGACCGTTAACCTGTGTCGTCACGGAGCCACAGGGGTTGACCGGGTTCGATTTTGATCTACAGGCAATCGGGCGGACAAACCTATTCATGAATTTTTTGAGTGCAATCGGATATGGTAGATTCAGAGGGTGTTGATGTCTTGGAAAACGAAGATCAGCAATCCGAAGAGCAGAAAACCGAATCCGACCGGGATCCTTCTTCGGCATTGACCGAAGAGGAGTATGAGGACATCACGGACCTCGTCATCCTGATGGACGAGCACGATCTGGCGGAGGTCGAATTTGAGGATACCGACCGTCGGATTCGGCTAAAAAAGCAGCAGGTGGAACAACCGCAGAATCCGCCTGCAGCTCCGGCGCCCGCACCCGCAGCCCATCAATCTCAACCCGGCGCAGCCGGAGGTGGTGCTCAGGGAGGCGGTGCACCGTCCGCAACCGGACAGCAGGAGCAGTCGTCGGACCAGCAGTCCGGAACACAGCAGGACGAAGACGTTGAAGTGATCAAATCCCCTCTCGTCGGGACCTTCTACCGGGCCTCGTCACCGGAAGCGGACCCCTACGTGGAGGAAGGAGATGAGATTGACGATGACACCGTTGTCTGTATCATCGAAGCAATGAAGGTCATGAACGAAATAAAAGCGGAAATGACAGGCACGGTGAAACGCATCCTTGTCAACGACGGGGAGGCCGTCGACTTTGACGAACCCCTATTTGAGATCAAAACGGATTGATCAATGCTATCACGAATTCTGGTCGCTAACCGCGGAGAAATCGCACTCCGTATCATTCGAGCCTGCAAAGAACTCGGCATCGAAGTCGTTGCCATCTACTCTCAGGCGGACGAGGATCAGCGGTACCTCGACCTCGCGGACGACACGGTCTGCGTCGGCCCCGAAAACGCGTCCGAAAGTTATCTGGACATCTCCAAGATCATCAGTGCCGCGGAAGTGTCCGACGTTGAAGCCATTCATCCGGGCTACGGATTTCTTTCCGAGAACAGCCACTTCGCCGAGGTTTGTCGATCCTGCAACATTGGGTTCATCGGGCCCTCCCCGGAAGCCAGCGACGCCGTCGGAGACAAGTCGAAAGCTCGGGAGCTCGCCCGGGAAGTCGGCGTTCCCGTTGTGGAAGGATCCCAGGGCCCTGTTCACGAAGAACAGGAGGCGCTCGACGAAGCCCACCGAATCGGTTATCCCGTGATGATCAAAGCCGCCGGTGGAGGAGGTGGGAAAGGCATGCGTCTCGCGCATAACGACATGAGCCTCGTCAACGGCTTTCACGCCGCCAGCTCGGAAGCCGAGGCGGCGTTCGACAACTCCGAGCTTTACATCGAACAGTTCGTCGAAGACGCCCGGCACATTGAAATCCAGATTCTGGGAGATGAACACGATAACTACGTGCACCTGGGGGAACGAGAGTGCAGCTTGCAGCGCAATCATCAGAAGGTGGTGGAGGAAACGCCGTCTCCGGTGGTGGACGACGCACTCCGTGAGGAAATCGGAAACGCGGCCCTTGACCTCGCCCGCGCGGCGGACTATTCCAACGCCGGAACGGTCGAGTTCCTGCTGGACAAGGACGATAACTTTTATTTCCTTGAAGTCAATGCGCGGCTGCAGGTGGAACACACCATCACGGAAATGGTCACGGGCATCGACATCGTCAAAGAACAGATCCGCATCGCTTCTGGTGAGCCGCTCCGTTTCTCACAGGAGGACGTCGAACTGAATGGCTGGTCCATGGAATGCCGGATTAACGCCGAGGACCCCTCCAGCGGCTTCAATCCGTGTCCGGGACAGATTGACACGTTTGATCCCCCCGGAGGACGGGGTGTCCGACTGGACTCCCACTGCTACTCGGGTTGCACGATCCCCCCGTTCTACGACTCCCTGATCGGCAAACTGATCACGCATGACAACACACGATCCGAAGCCATCTCCGTCATGAAACGCGCCCTGGACGAATTTACCATTGAAGGGGCCATGATCAAAACCACCATTCCCCTGCAGAAAAAGATTATGCGCAACGTGAGTTTCCTGCGCGGGGAAATCCATACGAATTTTCTTGAGGAAGAACTCCTTTCATAACCAGCGATAACAGACATGAAAACAACCTCTCTGATCGGCCGGTGCATTCGAACGATTAATGGAGTCATTGCATTTGTCGTCCTCGCTACCCTACTTGCCTGGGCGGCCAACCCCGCTGGACTTCCTGAACTCTCGCTGATCAAAGAACGGGTCACCGAAGTCCTCGTGCGACCTCGCCTTGTCCTCGGCATCTCCGCCTTTGTCCTGCTCTTCCTGAACGTGTATTGCCTGGTTTCCTGCCTCGGCTCGGCTCGGTACCACACGCATCTGCGGTCGGAGACGGAGGACGGCGAGGTGTCGATCGCCGTGAAAGCGGTGGAGGACACGCTGGAACGTGCCGTTGAAGCGCTCGCGGAAATCAGTGACGCCAGCGTCGACGTGATGAAGGAAACAGCGGACCCGGATGGAAAGATTCACATACGAACAACGGTCACCACATTTGAAAAAACGAAGTTCAAAGACGTCGTGGAACATGTTCGAAGCATATTGAAAGAGCGATGGACGGAGATCATCGACACAGATACCTCGGAGAATTCCCCCTACTTCGAGATCGTCATGGGCGGCGTGAGCGACCAGACCGCTCCCGGAACGGAAGACGGTAACAGCACGCCGAAAGACGCAAATAACGACGAGGACCCGTACCTCTCGGATACCTTCAGCGGACCGAAATACCCGGTCGACGAAGACGAGGACGAAGCGACGCCCCCCGGGTAACGGCGCTCGGTTTCGTCCACGGCCGACGACAACGGATTCGCTTTTCTCAACCCGAATGGTCTGTTTTCTCCCTGTAGAACCTTTCTTTCAATCGATCCTCCACAGCGGTATCCTTGACACCTCCCGGCAATCCGGGATACAATAATACAATCGTACTTCTTCTTATTTGGGGGCGAAGGGATTCGCTCGCTGTCGTGAGGAGAAGGGAAGCGTGCCGAGGTTGTCAGGCGGCCTCGTAAAAAACCTGACACAACAGTAAATGCGAACAACAACAACTACGCAATGGCTGCATAAACTGCGGTCACGCTTTCCGTGTGGCCGTTCCCGCACCCGGCTCGTTTGAGCCGGTGGCCCCGGAAAGCGAATGCAGCGGGACGCCGTTCCGGTCATGGCGGAGCCAGGTGACCGGAGCCAAGCAAATACTGGCGCCTCGCCCGATTGTGTGCCTGCTTGCGGGCTACTTTCGGGCCAGATCAAACACAAGCTAAGCACGTAGAAGCCTTCCCGATCACAGTGACACGGGGGTTCGATTCCCCCCGCCTCCACTCTCTTCCGGTGACTCGGCGGTCAACAGTTGACATGACGTCCTGCCGAAAGCACGGACGGCACGTGACCCCTCCGAACGAAGCCGTGAATACCTCTTCTCTGCCCTCCCTCCCGCAAAGGCGTTGAATGAAACGATGCCCGGAGGAAGGTTTCATCTTTTGTCGGTGAAGCATGGGGTGTCCCACAGCGATCCATTCCCCCGCAGTGCGGGGGAATCCCTTTCAATCCGAACGTTTTGACCCCCGTTTCAGGGCTCCGGGGCATACGCCGGATTCACCTCAGACGTCAAGGACAATTTTTCCAAACTGCTCCGCCTCCTGAAGCCGTTCTTCCGCTGCCTGTGCCTCTTCCAGCGGAAAAACACGATCGACGATGGGATTCATCTTCGTCTGTCGCACCCACTGCATCATCCGTCGAAAGTCGTCATGATTTCCCATAGTGGAGCCGTAAATGTTCAACTGTTTCCAGTATAGCTGATGGATGTTGGTTTCAGCGGCCGGCCCGGTGGTCGCCCCACAGGTCACGATGGATCCACCCTTTCGGGCGCAGGATACGCTCTCTTCCCAGGTGTCCGCTCCGACGTTATCCACCACCACGTCCACGCCCCGGCCGTTGGTGATGGAACGCACACGTTTGGTGACGTTTTCCTCTGCGTAAAGGATGCCATGGCGTGCGCCCAGATCGGCAGCTCGATCAAGCTTGTTCTCAGACCCGGAGGTCACGATGCACTGCGCGCCGGCCGAGGTTGAGATGGTGAGTGCAGCACTGCTGACCCCCCCTCCAATTCCATGGATCAGCACGGTATCCCCGGAGGTGATTCCGACGCGCGTGTGGAGCATGCGCCAGGCCGTCAGGAACACGAGCGGGAACGCCGCCGCCTCCGTGTCCTCCAGGTGACCGGGGGCCATCGCACAATTTTCCTCCGGCACCGTCACCTGTTCGGCAAACGTCCCGTCGACGTGTTCTCCGATCAGGTAGAAGGAATCACAGCAGCTCTGCTCGCCCCGTCGGCAATGTTCACAGTGACCGCATGATATGCCCGCGTTGATCACCACGCGGTCTCCCGCTTCGAAACGGGACACCTCCGGACCCGTCTCACGCACAATTCCGCACGCATCCGATCCAAGCGTATGAGGGAAATCCAGTTCGACCCCCGGAAGGCCCTCCAGCACCCAGAGATCCAGGTGGTTCAGGGCTGCAGCCTGTACGTCGAGCAGCACCTCCTTCCGTCCGGGCTCGGGTTCCGGAACGTCGTTGACGGTAATACCGTCAGTGGATCCGTGATCAGGGATTTGAACCGCTTTCATTTTGTTCCTCCTGATAATCCTCGATTTGCATGAGTAAATTCTCGACTTCCGCACGTCTGGGCGCCCGAATATCGCGCTCGTCAAAAATATCCAGGTACCGATTGAAAAGGGATGTGACCTCGGAATAATCCTGCTCGCCCGCGGGCTTGAGCTGTTCGGTATACAGCGTTGCATTGCCGAGATAAAACAGGATCTTCGCACGAAGTCGCGGATTGTTCTGAGTGGATACCCGATCGAGTGCCTGTTTGAGCAAGCGGCGAGCGCGTGTGACTTCCCGGGGATCCCGCTCACGAAACATATAAATCAGCCGTGCGTACTTGTAGTAGGGAATCGCCGAATCCGGACGGGCTTTCCGTGCTTTCTTGTATGCCGTGGTTGCCTGTCCGAGCAAACGACGAATCCGTTTTTCCAGCGATTCTCCCCCCTCCTGGTCCGGCCGGGACGGCTGTCCCTGGCCGGGTACCTGAGCGTCTGCCGGGGTCGGCGGACGGGCCTCCGAATCCCCTTCCCGGTTCTCCCCTCCTTGACCCCCTGAGGACGACGTCTCACGCTTCGACTGCACAGCGGACAGGGCCTTTGCACGATACATCAAAGCGTCCCCCAGCCCGATCAATGCATCAAAATGATCCTCGTCCAGATCCAGTGCAAATTTGAACTGTCGGGCCGCCTCCGTGAAGTTCGGCTTCTCCTGCCGAAGGTGAGCATTACCGTATTTTACGTATTCCTCCGGTTCGTCAAACGCCCGGTTTGGTCCGGATTCACAGGCAAGCACCGCCACCAAAAAACCAATCAGGATCCAGCGAATCTTCATGATATGACCTCCTGCAATGCACGTTTCACAAGGTTTCCCGGATCGTCGATGTCCGGGTGTTCCTGTGCCATCCGTTCCACGGCTGCCCGGGCGTTCGTGCTATTATATCCCAGCTCCTCAAGGGCCTGAACCGATTCGGCCACAAGCTCCTGATCGATGTCCGCCCCGCCCACCGGTCCGGTCTGGAACTGATCCCGCATGTCCTTCGCCCGATCCTGCAGTTCAGCGACGAGGCGGCGGGCGGTTTTTGGTCCAATGCCGCTGGCTTGCTCGAGCAAACCGGTGTTTTCCTCGTGAAGCGCCTGCACAATCTGACCGGGTGCGGCTTCGGATAACAGGCTAATGGCTTTGCTCGGTCCAATTCCGCTCGTGGACGACAGCAGCTGAAACAGCTCCCGTTCCTCGCGTTCGGCAAAGCCATACAGCCCGAACGAATTCTCCGTCACGTGAAGATAAGTAAACACTTGAACTTCTCCGTCCGGCGGGAGCGACTCAAACGTATTCATTGTGATGTCACAGCGCCACCCCACACCCCCCGCCTGGACCACGACGTGATCCGACGCTTTCTGCACGAGTTCACCCTGTATGAATTCAAACATCCCTTACTCCTCCGCGGAATCTCCGGCTTGAATAGCGAGCCAGCGTTGTGGAAAGTTGATCTGCACCACCTTGTCGGTGAAAAAATAATTGCCGAGAATAACCGGCGCATCCACACCGAGCTGAAGCCGCATGTCCGAGCGGACTCGAAGAAGCGCATTCTCGAAGACACGCCCCCCGATCCATAACCGCGAAACCGACACGAAATCGTATCGGGAACTTGACGAGCCGAATCGTTGCTGGAGCGCCGAGCTTGAAAGCGTTTGAAGGTTCCATCGATCAAGATACGCTTTGTCAATTAAATTCACCGGAATCCCCAGGTCCACGGCAAACGTGCCCCGATGGTTTCCGTTGATGCCCACCTGAAACGTGATCATCCGTTTGCTCTGGGCCGTTTCGGCCATCTCGAATTCCGTCTTACCTGGCTTCAGCACCTCGCGAGCGGCGCGGGACATATTCACGTCCGCGGTCACGAGCCGCATCCGTCGATCCGGGTAGTTGACGGTTAACTGCTTGTCGCGCAGAAAGTTGTATCCGAGGATGCCGGTGTACGAGGACAGTGAAGCCCGGTTGAGAACCGTTGAAAAATTCTTCACCTGATCCCTTTTCAGCTGAAGCACCTCCAGCGGTCCAAACGTCACCGAACCCACGACCACCGATTGCAGCCGCACTTCGCGTTCGGACCCCGATCGCGGTTGAACCGCCGGATCATCTGTACTCAACCCGTTCTCCCCTTCGAACACAATGGAACGATCCAGGGAGGGATACAGTAAAAACTGGTGCGATTGATCCCCCACCTCCACTGTAAACTCGATCAACCGCCGGTTGCTGAGCGTGATCGGAACCGTCGTTTCCACCCGTTGGCTACGGGTCTGACGTGATGTGGACGAGGTGTTCTCACGGGGCTCCTGCGTCGAAGAACAACCGGCCACCACAACCAGACCGGCGGCGACGAGGAGACATGCCAGGCGAAGCCGAAGCGGGTTACAGATTCTCAAGATCACTGCCTCCCCACTCCAGGAGTTCAAGGAACACCTGGTAATGTTCCGGTAGCCCCGTCTGTTTGACCTCTTCAATCTTTTCAGGGGTACAGAACTGTTCAAGTTCCAGGATGTTATCGGCGGCGCTGTAAAGGTTCTCCTCATCTTTCGAGAGGTCGTCCTGGTCCTCCAGACGATCGACCAGGGTTTTCATGTTATCCCAATCCCCTTCTCCAAGAATCGTCGCAAGGGCCGCGAGGAAGACATCCCGAACGTCCGCGTCGTCCTTGATATCACCCTGAAACGTCAGCACCCGATCCTCCAGTTCCTGAGCGGCCCGTTCGAGGCTATTTTGACTATCCTGCTGTGATCCATGTTCCTCCATGCGACGAATCATCAACCCTTCCCCGAGCCGGGCCATGCCGACGGCCAGAGCCCGATAATCGCTATCCTGACAGGGGAGAAGAGCCTCAATGGTATCCCACGTTTCGCCCACTTCTTCGCGCTTGAGCTGGACCATCAGCTTCACCAACTGTGCGTCCCAGTAGGCAGGAGGACGTTCCGACGGTTCCACCTGATCCTCCTCCTCATCGGTCTGTTGATCTGCTTCCTGCTCTTCGACCTGATCCAGCGTGGATTGAGCACGGTCAAGCGCTTCCTGATCGTTTCCCTCCCGCAGGGCGTCCCACGCCGGTTCGAGTTCCTCGGTTATGTCACTGTGCATCCTGAAACCTCACGTGAAATCAATTTTCTGAGTATTCAAAAAATTCGTAACCTCGTCGAGTGACGAAATAATGTTTTGATTCTGCTCCCTTTGCTGATTGTTTCGATCCAGCAGTACCGGCGTGAGTCCGACGGACCGAGCCCCCCGGTAATCATCCAGCTCCTTGTCACCAATATGCATGGCTTCATCCGGTTGCACCTCCGCCTTTTCCAGCGCCTGTTCAAAAATCTTCGAGCTGGGTTTGCGATAACCGGCCACGGCACTGGGCAAGATAAAATCCACGTGCTCATCCACCCCGAGTCCTTCACAGATGGAAATGAGCCGCGAATCCCAGTTGGATACGACACCCACGTGGTACCCGTCTTTTCGCAGGGTCGCCAGCGTCTCAAGCGTCTCCTCGTACAACTCAAACGTTTTCGGTTTCCCGAATCGGTTGAACACCTGCTGGAACCAGTCGTCAAAATTGAGGTCCTGCAGTTGATCGATGTCGTCGTATAGCCGGCGAAGAAACTCTTTCCACATTTTTCGATCCCGTTCATCCGACGCCCGATAATCTCCTTCTCGAACGGCGTTGGTCGGAGCGTATTCCTCCCAGATCTCTCGCAGGCGAGACTCGATCCGTTCATTCGAGAGCTCCACTCCCATCTCCCGGGTCACGTCCGCGTAGACGTTGCCGACGGACGGATGGATGTAAAGCAGTGTTCCGCCCGCGTCGAAAAATACGGCTTTGATGTCGCTATTCTCCCGCATGAACGAACGTCATGGATTGGTTGACAGTTGAAAATTGAAAACGGCTCCGAACCGATCGTAACGGATCAACGTCGTCGAATGGAACGGGCACGCCGAACCCTCCGGCAAACATCTTCCGGCGAGCCCATCAGAGGGAAGAATCAACCATGGATGACTGCCTTTTTCCGCGATACCGATCCAAAAATTTGGAAACCCATTTTAGACACCGTTTACCAGAAATTCAACAAATTTGGTGTCACTGACTGCAAAAACCTCAGGAGCCAGGGGTAAATATGCTCATACGGAACAGATTGGGGCTCGCCGGGAAATACACCGGGCCCTGAAGGCCGGAGGTACCCGGCATGCCTATGCAAAAGTAACGCTGTGCTTCTGCACCCATGAAGCGAAAGCAAAACGGAACCACGAACCAACAGGTTCCATGTAAACGTCAGGAATGATCGAACCCCCTGCCTACTACCGTCAGGCCAAGCCCCTCTGCCCCCGGTCCTCCGTGCACTGGCCACTTCGTTATGATCAAAGAGATGCAACGTCGTCAAAAAGCTCTCGCAACAGGCGTCGTTCATGCGCAGGCTGAACGATTTCCTTTTTCGACGTGACCCCCTGCTGCAACTGATCGTAAAACGTGTCAACCGACTCCGCTCTGGCCAACTGGTCGGCCAGTGCCTCCGATGAACGGACGGGAAAATATCCCGGATACCCCTGGCCGAGCAACCCCACGTTGCCGGGGATCTCCGAAGCCAGAACCGGTGTTTCACAGGCGATTGCCTCCGAGATGGCATGCGCTCCCCCTTCCATCAACGAGGAATGCACCAGCAATCGGCTGCGCGACAGAATCCGGAGGGTCTCGTCCCGTGGACGTTCGCCGACCCATTCGTATCGTGGGTTATCCTCCATTCGACGACGAGCCTCCTCCGCCATGCCGTCTTCCAGTTCACCGCCCACGTGCGTCACCTCAACGTTCGAATCCTCCGGCAGCATCCGGCTGGCCTCCTCTGCACGAAACGGGTCTTTCACGGACCGCAGGTGGCCAATCACTCATACCTCAAACGCATCCGTCCGGGCGGCCACCGGCTCGGGAACGTTGTTGATCGATTGATACACCACCTGCACCCGGTCACGCATTGCCTCCGGAAGCTCCTTCGCGGCCTCGGGCTGCAGCACGATAAACCGGTCCGCGTAAGAAAGCGTGTCGCGAGCCGTCTCATTCTCGTGAATATCCCGATACACATCCGTGCCCGTCAATGCCAGCACGATCGGTGCATCCGGTTGATCACGGTCAAACGCACGCACCGCATCGGCACTTCGTCGTGCGTGCAGCGCCAGCATGACCTCCGCCTGCTGACCCGAGTACGACTCCTCCACCCGCACGTTATGACCGATCTCCGTGAGCATCGCCTCCCATCGATCGGTGGTAATCCGGTTACCTTTCCGGGACGTTCGCGGAACGGGGGTGATCAGTAGAACGTTCATAGAGAGACCGACTTGAATCTCGTTTAAAACGGTTTCTATTGGGGAGCACAGGTTCGGAATCCGGCGTAGACGTCTCGGCGTTCAGGGGTAAAATAGTTGCGGTACTCCGAGCGGATGAACCGACTTCGCGTGGGCCACGCCCCGCCCTTCAGCACGTTGCGGGTGCCGAACCACGGCTCGGCGTTGTCCTCGTAAAAGTCCGGCTCAAATCCCGGGAACGGTTCGAAATCGGAATCCGTCCACTCCCATACGTTCCCGACCATCTGCCGGCACCCGGCCGGGCTGTCCCCATCCGGAAATGCGTTGACGCCGGCACATGTCATCGTCCGCCAGTCCAGTTGTGCCGGCGGATCTTCCCGGCGTTCATCTCCCCACGGGTAACGGAGCTTGTCCCCCGTCAGCCGGTCGCCGTCCTCCATCTGCTCGGCGGAGGCAGCCACCATCCATTCCGCTTCCGTCGGTAATCGGCGATCCGCCCAGCGGCAGTACGCCTTTGCCTCGTAGTAATTTACATGGACGACCGGTCGGTTCGATTCAAGTTCGGTCCATGCGTCGAAATCCCGCCGCAACCAACCGCCGTTGCCGTCACGCCGCCAGTACAGGGGATGATCCGCGTTGTTCGCCTGCCGCCAGCGCCATCCGGCGTCGCTCCAGACGGACGGCATACGATACCCGCCATCCTCCACAAACTCCGCGAACTGTCCCTGGGTCACCGGTGTACGTGCCATCGAAAACGGTTCGACCTCCACCTGGTGCACCCACTTTTCCAGATCGAAGACGAACGGCTCGCTGCGGCTTGCACCAAGCGGAAAGATGCCCCCCGGCACGTCCACGTCATCCGACTCGATCGATTCCTCCCCCTCCACGATGGTGCCGTTCCCAACACCTTCCAGGTCAGGCGGGGGATACCCGAGCGTCTGACGGGTGTACGTGAACGCCTCGTTGTGCATGTCATCGTGGTACACCGTATACAGGATCCGGTGAAGTGCTTCCTCATCCGGCCGCCCGTGCTGTACGAAATCGACGATACGGTCACGTACGGTCCTCATGTATTCGTACGCTTTCTCGCGAGGGAACAGGTCCGTCGACCACCGCTTTTCATGACCGATCACACTGGAGTTGTAACGGCGGTCCACGTCATCAAACACCGGCTCGCGCCCCAGCAGATCCCGCAATACGAAATTTTCCTGAAACCACGTCAGGTGCGCAATCTCCCACAGTGGTGGATTGATCTTCGACATGTATGGAGGTTGGCGAAGCTGCTGATCCGTCAGATCATCCACCAGTTCGATGGAGCGGTTGCGCGCATCCTTCACCCACTCACACAGCATATCCTTCGATAGCCAGTCCGTGAGATCGGTCATGGCAGTTCCGCTGCAAAAAGAGTCCAGACGCTGCGAAACATCATC
>CAZQNZ010000002.1:0-48503 GCA_964594615.1 uncultured Planctomycetia bacterium | reverse complement strand
CCATACCTTGACCGTGTTGTTCAACCCCGGGTTCCGCTTCGCTTCACCCGGGGCTAATTGCTGTCGCCCGCTTCGCGGGCTTTTTGTTCTCATTCGCCATCAGGGTTTTTCTATTTTCGTTCTCGGGGCGGCTTTCCGTTGGGTATTACTCTTCCTCCTCGCGGGAAAAGATGCTGGAGACGTAGGACAGGACGTCGTTGGCGCACACGTCGCAGTAGCCGTAGGAGTTGATCAGGCGGCTCTTGACGATGTCGATTTTTTCCTGGGTTTCCTGATCGACCACGTCCGTGACCAGGCGGCTGAGGTTGATGCTGTCCTTCTGGTCTTCGAACAGCTTCAGTTCCAGCGCTTTCTGCAGGCGTTCGTTGGTTCGGTAATCGAAGTCCTTTCCTTCGACCGCCTTTGCACCGATGTAGTTCATGATTTCCCGGCGGAAATCCTCCTTTCGACTTTCCGGAATGTCCACCTTTTCCTCGATGCTGCGCATCATCCGCTCGTCCGGTTCCTCTTCCTCGCCGGTATACTGGTTTTGAACCTTTTCGTCCCGGGTGTATGCCTTGACGTTGTCGATGTACTTGCCGAACAACCGGTTGACGGCTTCCTCGTCGGCGGTAATGGCCCGCTGGACCTCGTTCTTCACGATGTCCTCGTACTCGTCCTTGACCACCGCAAGCAGTTCCCGGTATCGTTCCTTTTCCTCGTCGGACGTGATCAACGCGTGCTGATCGAGGCCCTGATCGAGTTCATTCATCACTTTGAACGGGTTCACACAGCCGTCTTCGCCGGCGGTGACCAGGGCGTTCGAAATGCGATTCTGAATATAACGCGGGGAGATCCCTTCCATGCCTTCATGATCAGCGGCTTCCCGGAGCTCCGTCACGCTGTCTCCCGTGAAGCCGGGGACGGACTTGCCGTTGTACAGTTTGAGTTTCTGCATCAGCGTAAGGTTGGCGTTCTTCGGTTCTTCAAGCCGCGACAGGACGGCCCACATGCTGCATACCTCGATGGTGTGGGGGGCAATGTGTTTGTCCGTAATTTTGTTATTGTTGTAGTCGCGCTCGTAGATCTGGATTTCGCGATCCAGTTCCAGGTTGTAGGGAATGTCAATCTTAACCGTTCGATCCCGGAAGGCCTCCATGAGGTCGTTGTTCTGAAGCTGACGGTATTCCGGTTCATTGGTGTGTCCGATGATGACCTCGTCGATGTCCGTCTGGGCGAACTTCTTCGGTTTGATGTTGTGCTCCTGCGTCGCGCCGAGGAGGTCGTACAGGAAGGCGACGTCCAGTTTGAGCACCTCGATAAATT
This sequence comes from uncultured Planctomycetia bacterium, assembly GCA_964594615.1. GTDB lineage: Bacteria > Planctomycetota > MHYJ01 > CAYXQY01 > CAYXQY01 > CAYXQY01. The sequence goes on along the minus strand of CAZQNZ010000002.1, from coordinate 47,198 downwards.
CGATCAGACCGCGGTTCGCGACGTTCAGTTCCCCGTCAAAGTTGAACACGCGCGGGTCCGAATCAGATCCGTACTTGGCGATTTTCCGGTAGTTGATGTCGCCGGTGAGCTCGGTGGAATCCTGGTTTTTCTCGTCCTTGGGCTGAAACGTGGCAATGCCGTCGCGGTCCTTTTCACTGATCAGGAACCGTTCGACCCGCACGTCCTCCACCACTTTGTGCCAGTCGCCGTTGTATCGTTCCATGGCCTGGTTGTAGTAGTAACGGCATTCCGGGCACGGATCTCCTTCGACGTTCAGGTCGTAGCTCCGGTTGTGACGCTGGTTGAGGTCGTCGAGGATTTCCCTGCGGACCGGTTCCGGAATTAGTTTCAGGGGTTCATCGTGCATCGGACAGGTTTTCCAGCCGGAGGGAGCGTCGTCCGTTTTCCAGGCGTACGTGTAGAGGGCTCCTTCGCCGGTGCGGGAATACGTTTCCAGCCCCCGTTTCAGAAGGGTGAGAATGGTGGACTTGGCACTTCCGACCGGGCCGTGCAGCAACAGGAGGCGTCGTTCCGTGCCGTATTCGTGGGCACCGGCTTTGAGGGCGTTGACGAAATGCATCAGGCTCTTTTCCAGGCCGTACACGGCGTTTTTCCCGTCGTTGATTGGATCCGAAAAGAACGGGTACCGTGTGATGGTTTCGCCATTTCGCTCGACCTCCTCGGCGCCGTAGGAGAGGATCATGTCGTACAGGCGCTGGAAGGAGGTCCGGGCAATCAGGGGGTTGTCCTCAAGTAGATCCAGGTAGTCGTCAAAGGAGCCCTGCCAGTGCAGTTCCTGAAAGGCGTCCGGATCGATGGCCTGATCGACGATGTCGTCGACACGGTCTTTGAGGTGACCGTTTGTCTGTTCGTCCGTGCGATGTTCCTCCTGAACGTCCTGTTCGGTGTTGTTGTCCATGTCGGTTGCACCCCGCTGGAAAAGGTGACAGAGCGACGGCCCGGTCGAGCGGGACATCGACGACCCGGTTCGGCCTCCGTCCAGCCGGCCGGCCGTCAGAATCATCGTTCGTGTCGCCCGTTATTAGTAGTTTCAGGTGCGTTTCGACGGTTTCCCGCCGAAATTGCATTATACGAGAACCAGCACAGCTGTCAAAGGGAACGGTGGAGAAGGAGGGATTAAGATTCCTGTTGTTCGTCCTGTGAATGGTACAGGGGTCCTCCGGCTTCTGCCAGAAGGTCCTGGAACGTGCTCCAGCGGGTTCGAATGTGTTTGCGCACCGGTTCGTCCGGGGCCAGGTGATTTTTCAGGAAGGTACGGGTGGTGGGGTCGGAGGGATATCCGCTGCCGAGATCACCGAACTGTTCCTTGAGTTCATTGATTTTTTCGTCCCGCAGGGTTTTCGCGACAATGGAGGCGGCGGAAACGAGGGTGTACATGTCGTCGGCCCCGGGTTCGGCGGTCATAGGGGGATGGGGCTGTAGATCGAGTCGGTCCCGGAGACGGTCCAGGTACTGCGGCAGGGCATCGGGGTGGCCCGGGGCGTCGAGAATGACCTCGTCCGGTTCTGCACGGTTGATGAGGCGGGATATCGCGTCCAGTGACAGATCGGTGAGCGAGGAATGCTCGATGTCACGGGCCGGTATGACCTCCGTGTACAGGTCGACCTCGCTTTCCTCGAGGAACGAGCGCTTTTGATCACGGACGGTGGCCGAAAGCGTTTTGGAATCGGAGAACCCTTCTTCCTCAAGTACGCCTTTCTGGTCGGCCGTGCAGCATACCGCGGCGATCACCATGGGCCCGATGACCGGACCACGACCCGCTTCGTCGATACCAAGGCATACGCTCACGGGAAGTCGATGGTCCGTTGAAATGAGTCCAGTTTGGTGGGGCAAAGAACAAGAAGCCCCGTCGGGCGAATTGAGAGGGTGGAGTGTACTGAGGGGACGGCCGAATCGATATTCAACGCCGAACACATGTCCATTGCTATACCGGCTGCGGTATGCGGACCACAACTACGGCAGTTCCCGGTTGGAATCCAGTGAAAGCACCTGACCGGTCACTTTGTTGGTTCGCCGTGCCAGGTAGTGAACCGCTTCAGCCACGTCCTGTGGTTTGAGCCGTCGCTTGTACGGGTCGTTGGTCTGCTCGCGCGTGCGAACCGTGGTCTCGTCCGTTCCTTCGATGACGTGACCCGGAAGAACCGCATTCAATGAAATCTGAGGATAGATCTGGCGGGAGAGGGAATTAATGATGCCGTTCAGGGCCCCTTTCGACGCGGCCGAAAGCAGTTCGTCTCCCGCATCCTTCTCCGGTGTGCGACCCGGGAGCACGAGAACAATCCGACGGTTCCGGCTACTCTTCATGTGCGGAACCAGTTCCTGCATGGCGTAGAACGGGCCGAGCAGGTTCTGATGGATCACCTTTGACCAGTCGTTGGGTTTGATTTCGGACAGTGATCTGCGTATCTCCGTGTTGGCATTGATTACCAGCAGCTCAATGCCCCCGTATTGAGCGGCAATTTCACCGACGGTGGTGATGATGGAACTTCGGTCGTCGAGCGACACATCCACCTGTTCAAGCTTGCTGCGCACGTTCTCCTCTTCTTTCTGGCGAATCTCCTCCAGCTCTTCTTCATCGATTCCGCAGAGACATTTGTAATTATCTCGAGCGAGCCTCCGGCTGACGGCGGCACCGACCCCTTTGTTTTGCTGGCTTTCAATCACAAGAGCGGTTCGATTAGGCATCGTTTCCTCCGGATAACTCGGGTTGAATCAGGTGATGCTTCTTGCTGTCTTCGGGAGTGCCGCAGGTTCGGGAGCGGATTGATGGAACGTCCCGGATCATGCGTATGGCCCCTCAGCCGATGAAAAACTAGTCATTTTGGTTCTCATCCTGATCGTAATCCTCCGGCCGCTCGTCCTGCTTGATTTCCGCCGGGAGAATCATCAGCACTTCCAGGTCCGCGTCGGATGCATTCCGTATTTGATATTCTTCTTCCTCCCGGATCAGCATCACGTCTCCTTCTTCCAGCTCCCGGATGCTGGAGCTTTTCACGAGTTCACCGTCCCCTTTACGGATGAACATCTGATGGGAATACGCATACTGGTTCGTCGACGTCCGACCGCCGGGTTCCACGCGGAGGAGGTTCATGTGATAATCCCCCGCACCGTCGTCTTCACTAATCAACGGACGGATATAGGCCCCCTTTGCTTCTCCTTTCTGGAGACGATACGGGACAACATCTTTGTAACTCTTCACCAGCATACTGACGTTTCTCCGGAACGGGAGATGGATCCAGGCAAAAAACAGGTACAATCCAGCCTCATCAGATTGTTTCCTCTCAGTAGCTGAATATCATACCGTATTCGAGGGCTCCGGGTCAAGCGGTTTGTGGGAAAGGAGGGGTTATACAGTGATTTCAGGTGTATAAGAACCGGCCCCGTTGCGTATCTGATCACTCATCGACCTCGGAGGTGTGTTTGAGCTCAACGAGTTCGTACTGGGGGGCCGTCTTGAAGGAGGGATTGTCCGTGTCCGAGCCGCACTCGCTTTTCAATGCGCGGACCGGTTCGGACAATCGTACAATCCCTTCGTACGTACCCGACGACCCGTCGGATTCATACGGGATGCGGATGCGAAACTTCGTTTCGTCGGAATCCAGTTCGGAAAGGGATGAGGACTTCCGGTAATCGATCCAGGGCCATCCTTCTCGTTGAAAGGCCGCCTTTTCCACAATCTGTTCGGGGGGCGAGAGCGCGGCCCAGCCGCGGTACTGTTCGGCCAGATCGGAAAATGCTCCCGTATGGTTGACAAAGTGATCCAGTTGAGCAAGCTCCATGCGTCCCCAGTATCGTCCGTCGGGCAGGGAGATCAGGTTCGGGCAGTACCGATGTCCCCCCACGTGACTGACCTGCCAGGTTCGGAGATCCTCTCCGTCGAAGTGGTTTCGCAGGGCTTGATGAATCGGGGGACCGAAATGGCCACAACAGGGGTCCCGTTCCATGTGGGTGCAGACCATGATTTCCCGGGTGGGTGTATCGCTCTGCCGATACGGCTCAAGTTCATCCAATCGCTCCTGATCCACAAGCAGTATACGAGCAGCTTCTCCAAGTTCCTGTTCGGGGATCAGGTACGAAGCGGATTCGTACCGAGAGAACGGTCCCTCGGGTCGGCGGAAATCGATCAAGCGGACGTATCCGTCCCGGCTGTAGGCCGGATCCGGGGCGATGGGGAGAAATTTTCCGTCAAACGTGCCCTGATCACAGGCCGTTTCGTAGGCGGACGTAACGGCGTCCGGAATGTGATCGGTGTCCAGGGCGGATTCACTCCACGGTTTTTCCAGTTCCATAAAGAGAAACCGTTTGACGTCCCGGGCGGAACCGATAATTTTTTCATCTTCCTGGCGGGAAAAAATGGAGCAGAGCAGTGATGATCCGTTGTGATCTGACATGAGCCTGCAGGAAACGAAATCGATGTGATTGCTGAAGACGCGTGGTTCATCGAACAAGACCCCGGATGGATCCCGATAAAACAGTTGTAACTGTTGGGCCGGAGCCGGGTCGCAAAGAGTCCCGGGGCGGGAGCATCGGGTCAGAAGGTCACGTGTACAAATTCGTCCCACCGGAGCAAATCATTCTGGTCTCCCTGAATGATGTACTGGTAGTCCGTCGAGGCATGCGGAATCCCGAGGGCGTCGCCGAACATGCTGAATTCGTTGGACACCCGTTCGGCGCGTCGTTCCTGGGATTCGTCCTCGTCCTTCATGCTTTCATGACGAGCGAGTTCCAGGATGTTTTTCAGATCATTGAGGGTATTCGGCGATTCCAGCAGTTCACTGTAGACATCGGGGGATCCGGAGAGCTGATCTTCGTCGTGGTCGTCCACCGTTCCATCGTAGTAGGACAGGTCGTTCACGAATTCGTCCGACTCCTCTCCCGCCCGGAAAATGGAATACCCCCATGCCCGTTCCGGATCCGCCCAGAGGAACACCGTCCAATCGTCCGTCAGCTCCGACAGGTTCTCCGCGATTTCATCGCCCTCAATAAACTCTTCGATGAAGATGCTGACCCATCCGTTGATGGAGGGGGACAGCAACATGCGCGACTGCTCCGAGTGGGCGTGTGAAAGCATCTGCGCATCCCTCAGCGACGCCACATTGACCTCCTCCTCGATGGATTCGGGTTCGCCCCGCAGATTAAACAGGTGTTCCAGAATCTGCTCGCGGGACTCGTTTCGGACATGGATGTTCGCGTAGAAACGGGACATGAGGGAGCCTCACCATGATGTAAAGGAGGAGTCGATCCATCGGATCGGAGGGACGGAACGGGGAGATGCAGGGGTTATTCTTCATCCCCGCCGTTCAATCCGCCGTGTTCGTCCTCAAGGTCCTTGTCCAGCACGTTCAGGAACCGTTCGTCGCCATCCGTTCGCTGGATCGGAACGAGGATGTCCTCAATGTGATTTTCCTCCTCCACCTGTTCGTCGTGGAACCATTGCAGGAGACTGTTGGCCGCGTTATCGTTGTTCTCATTGGCAATGGCCTGGAGATCGTGAAACGACTGCGTGTTGTTCTGTTCCGCCTCCAGGGCCCGTTCGAACACTTCCTGAACGGAGTCGTAATCCATTTTCGGCGCGTCGACGGCGGGAATGGAGATATCTTTTCCCACTTCGTCGAGAAAGTGATAAAGTTTCATGGCATGTTCCCGCTCCTCCGCGGATTGTTCTTCAACGAAGGCGGCAAATCCGGGCCAATCATTCTCGCGAAAATATGCTCCCATTCCGAGGTATAGAGCGGATGCTTCAAGTTCCGTTTTAATCTGTTCGTTCAGCGCGTCGGCAAGTTCGTCACTAATCATGATTCTCTGGATGGAATTGGTGTTAAGGGCTGATCGAATCGTGAGAACGAGCGTTGGCTCGAGTGGTGTGAAAAGGAATCAGTCAAAATTTATTGCATCGGGGCATGATAACTCGAAACAGGGGTAAAATCAAGTTTTGGTCATGTGCATTTCGTCAAGTCCATTCGTTTGATCTGCCTTCGAGCGGACCGAAAAAAAGGAGGGTCGCATGCATCAGGGGGCCGGGGAAGGCAGGGAGGCGATTTATTGACCGCTGGTTAACGTGTTCATCTGCTCCTCCGACAGTTCCCAATCCACGGCTTGCACGTTCTGATCGACCTGTTCGCGGGTCTTCATGCCGGCCAGTGCGGAGGTGATGCCGGATTGTTGATGCGTCCAGTTAAGCGTGACCGCAGATGCAGGTTTTTCCACGTCTTCCGCAACCTCCAGCACCTGTTCGAGATGTTCGAGGTGTAAAGGGAACTGGTCCGGATCAAAGAGCGGATCCCCATGTCGGTTATCCAGTTCGGGGAAGTGTGGACGCTGTTCGTATTTTCCGGTGAGCAGGCCTTTGCCAAGAGATGTGCAGCTGAGGATTGGGAGGTCCTGATTCCGGCAGAAGGAACGTTCCTCCTCAAAAAGATCGGTTTGAAGCATGTTGAACCGCAGTTGGACGGTGTCGAGGGGAAGCATGTCCTGGACGGATCTGAGCTTGCGCAGCGGGAAGTGACAGACGCCGAGGGCCCGGACCATGCCGCTATTCCGCATGTCATCCAGTTTGGAGAGTGCGGCGGAGGAGAGGCCCTCCTCGGGAGGCCAGTGCACCTGCAGCAGGTCAATCGTGTCGGATTGGAGACGGGTGCGAGAACGGTCGAGGTCCTCCTGCAACGCCTCCGGCCGCGTGTCGCAGCAGAAGGAGCCGTCCCGGCGAATTCGAAGTCCGGCTTTGGTTGCAATGACCAGCTCGTCCCGTCGCTCCTCCGCGACCTTCCCGAGCAGGGTTTCTGACCGACCTCGCCCGTAGACGGGAGCGGTATCAAACAGGTTGATGCCCCGATCAAGGGCGTGGTGCATGACCTCAAGTGCTTCTTCCGGATCCGTCTCCCCCCATTTGATTCCCCCAACCGCCCAGGTGCCGAATCCGATGACGGATACACGGAGGCCACTGGGGGCGAGTGTGCGATACGCCATGTCGGGCGTATCGTCGAATTCCTGAAGTTCTTCGATCTGTTTCATACGTTTATCCTCACGTTCCTGCAGGAGGGCGAAATGGAGTTCAACATGTTAAGGAATCCGGTGGTTTCATTCGAATGGCTTCGACGGCCTGTTCAATCAGGGTCATTGCTCACCTGTCGGTGAAGAAACCGTGAACGCCGCCATGCCTGTCGGTTAGACATGAAACCCTGAAACCCGCACGCTCGGAACGAACGGGTGAGTAATGATCATGCGCATGTATTTGGATTGTATGGTACGTTCCATGTCGATGCATTGCCTCGCGGACGTTGAAATTTGCGGAAGCCACTCGGCCCGGAGGGCCGGGACAGGGAAGCCCGGGGCAAGGAGGCCAAAGGCCGACGCGGCCCCGGGGATCAGAATCACCTCTTCCCCGTGTCCTGAAAGATACCCAGGGCACGATAGATGATGCTCCGCCGTACCGACCATTGTACGATTGTATAATTACGATGTAGCGCCCTTCAGGACGCGTTTTTATCGATCTAACCCAATCGATTCCCAGGGCTGCACCGTCTTTGACGGTTTGCCCTGGGCTAACCCGTCTGGACCCTTCGGGCCCGCCCTCAAATTTACCCTCGGTTGATGCCTTACGCATGAAACCGGTTCAACGGGCCGGGACAGCCTCCTAGCCCCGGACCTCGAGTCAGAGAACCCCGGATCCGGGGTTCTCTGATCCTTCCTCCGGGAACACTCCTTCCTGCATGTTTTATGGAGAACTCATCAGACAAGCCCCGGGCAAACGAAGTGCAGCCCGGGGGTTCAGCGTATTTGTGAGAACGGGTTCTCGAGCGACGGCGAGAGAATGGATTGGCATAGAACGATCCCTTCTGTTTTTGTGGTGAGAAATTGACAATCAGGAGATCAGAAGGGGAATTCCATTCCGAGGAGTGGTACGGAGATCACCGGCACGTTCCGGGCCTCGCGATCAGGCCGGCCGTTCGGCCGGTGGTCACACCGCTTCGCCGGTAGGAATACAGCAGGTCTTCTCGACAGCGGCTGCATAACCCGGCGTCGGTGATCCGCCCGGCAGGCATCCCCGCGTCTTGCAGTTGACGGGTGATGGCGTCCTGCAGATCGAAGTACAGGGAATCACCACGGGTCAGGAAACAGGGACGCGTGACCGGGCTGCGCGAACACATCTCCTGCCGGAAGTCCGCCTGCACCTCGTAACAACAGCTATGTATGGAGGGGGAAATGAAGGCCTCCATCTGCGCCGGGTCCGAGGAGAACTGTTCGGTCATTTGCTTTACACCGTTGCCGGGGATGCCCCCGGCAATTCCCTTCCAGGACGCATGCAGCAGGCCGACCGCTTCGTCGGCATACAGGAAGACGATCGGACAGTCTGCTGAATGGGCCATGAGCAACAGGTCCTCGGAGCCGGTGATGACGCCGTCCACGTCGTTCACAACCGAGACGTTTCCGGTATTCCCCGGCGATCGGTCCGGGGTGGAGACTCGGGCTACACGTGCTCCATGCACCTGTTCCGCCCGAACCATGGGCACATCCGGCAACAGCGGCGAAGAGCGCACGGCTTGCTGGCTGCGCGCGACGTGGTCCGGGTCGGAACCGGTATGCGTGACCATGTCCGGCCGGTCCAGGTTATTCATTGTGGATCGGTGGGTGGTGAACGCGTGGGGAGGTCCGGCTGGATGCCAGGCATTTGATTGGAGCAGAACCGGTCCTTGCTCCGGTTCAAGGAGACGGGTGGTGTCCGTGATCGAGTGGGCCTGGAGGTTGTTCATGTAGTTGTTGTTCTCCTGATGAGGTTTTATTCGCAATGCTACCGCAGCGTCTGGGATTCAGGTCGTGCCTTTTCCTTTGCGTGGCGGTCGTTTGTCGTGAAAAATTCGATTGGTCGAATTAACCATTTGCAGAGCCCCGAAGGTCACAGAGGGGCTAAAAAAATCCATGAATCAACGTTTGAATTATATGTATGTCCTTCTACTCCTCTCTGTCCCTCTCAGTCTCCACTCTGGCCCCTCTCTGGCCCTTTCAGTCTCATCTCTGGCCCTCTCTTACGTTCGGGGCTCTGTAAAAATGCTTGGGGCTAGCTGGGGGAGGGGACCGGTTCGGGTATGTTGGACTCGTCCAGTAGATTCAGCAGTGTTTCGAGTGCATCCGTTTCTTCGCTCGTCCCGGATTGCCGGTAGACGTAGAACTTGTCCTCTCCGGTTTTTCGAACCTGGTCGGGGAACTGACGGAGAAGGGGTTTGATGCGTTCTTCCTTGTTGAATCGCAGAATAAACAGGTCATCTCCCTCCGAAATGGATCGAATGCCCAGTGAAGCGGCACGCATTCGGAGCCGGGTTTGCCGGGCAAGGTTTAGGACGGCGTCCGGAAGTTCCTGTCCGTACTGATCGGTTAATTCGTCCAGGAGTGCATCCAGCTCCTCTTCCGAATCACAGCGCCCGAACCGGCGGTAAATACGCATGCGATTGTTTTTGTTGCCCGCGTAGTCGTCCGGAATGCGTACGTCCATTGAAAGCTGGATCGATGGGTCCGGAGCAGGGGGCAGGTCCTCGTCTTTGAGACGTTTCATCTCCCGCTCCAGCAGTTTGCAGTACAGATCGTATCCCACCTTGTCGATGTGGCCGCTCTGTTTCTTCCCGAGAATGCGACCCGCCCCCCGTATTTCGAGATCCCGCATGGCAAGTTTGAAGCCCGAGCCGAGGTCCGAGTACTCCTCGATCGCCTCGAGGCGCCGCCGGGCGACGGGCGTGATGGAGCGATCACGGGGCAGGACGAAATAGGCGTATCCGCGGCGTTTGTGGCGGCCGATTCGTCCCCGGAGCTGGTGGAGGTCCGCGAGCCCGAATCGATCGGCGTTTTCGACGATCAGGGTGTTGACGTTTTTTTGATCAATGCCGGATTCGATGATGGTCGTGCAGACCAGGATATCAATGTTCCGTTCGTAAAAATCGGACATCACCTGTTTCAGGTTCGTTTCCTTCATCTGACCGTGAGCGGTTCGGACGGTTGCATCGGGGACCAGTTCCTGCACCTTCTCACGAACCCGTTCGATGGTTTTGACGCGGTTGTGCAGATAGTAGGCCTGGCCATCCCGTTCAATTTCGCGGACCAGGGCGTCCCGCAGCTTTGATTCATCGTGGGGAATGACATTGGTCTTAATGTTTCGACGTCCTTCCGGCGGCGTTCGCAGGGTGGCGATGTCCCGAATTCCCAGCAGCGCCATGTGCAAGCTGCGTGGGATCGGCGTTGCCGTCATGGTGAGCACGTCGACGGTGGCACGCAGCCGTTTCATCTTCTGCTTGTGTTCGACACCGAATCGCTGCTCCTCGTCGATGATGACCAGTCCGAGGTCGTCGAACGTAATGTCGTCCGACAACAGGCGATGTGTTCCGACAACAATATCCGTCTGGCCCGATTCAATCGTTTCGATCGTTTCCCGCTGTTCTGAGCCGGTTTGAAAGCGACTCAGTGGCTGTATCTGTATCGGATAGGGGCCCATGCGTTCACGGAAGGTGCGGACGTGTTGCTGGGTGAGGACGGTGGTGGGGGTCATCATGGCCACCTGTTTGCCCTCCATCACCATCTTGAACGCGGCCCGCATGGCCAGTTCGGTTTTACCGAATCCGACGTCCCCGGTCAGCAGAAGGTCCATCGGCGTGGGCGATTCCATTTTTTGCTTGATCATCGTATTGATCCGTTCCTGATCGGGGGTTTCCCGGTGCGGGAAAGCCGCTTCGAATTCCGCCTGCCATTCCGTGTCCGGTTTGCAGGCGTGGCCGATGCCCTGTTCTCGAACCGCCTGTAGCTCGATGAGTTCTTTGCCCAGCTCCCGGATGGATTCGCTGACTTCTTCTTTCTTCTTCTCCCACCGGTCCCCGCCCAGTTTGCTGAGTGTTGGTTTGCCTTTGCCGGCGCCAAGGTATTTCTGCACGCGATGCACCTGGGTTTCGGGGACTTCCAGCAGCACGGAATCCTTGAAATACAGTTTGAGCACATCCCGTTCATCACCGTCTTTTTCGACGGTTTTCATGCCGCCGTACCTCGCGATGCCGTGGTCTTCGTGTACCACGTAATCCCCGGCTTGTAAGTCAAGGAAGTCGTCGATGGGACGGGTCCCGGCAGCACGAGCAGGCAGGGAACCGGATTCCTCCGACTCGAAATCCGTGTGTTCACGGCTGGTGACCGCCGTGTCGAGCGCCGACCACAGGAACCCGCCGGACAGCGGTCCCCGGACGGTATGGATCTGTTCGTCGATGGGAAGATTCTGTTCCACAAGCAGTTCTCGCAGCCGCTGTTCTTCTCCCTCCGTCGGGCAGGCCACGAGCACGCTGGATGCTTCCCCGGAGAGGGTTTCGAGGCGCTGGGTGACCTGATCTTCCGTGTCTCCGATGGAGGAGAGGGTCCCGCACTGGACGTTAATGACGTCTTCGGCGTCGGACAGGGCGACGGACGAAAGGTCGATGCGCTGATCGAACGCCGGGTGCATGGACAGTTCCGTGTATCGTTCGTGTGCGGATTCGTCCTCGTGGTATCGTTTCATTTTGTTGGCTTTCTCGAGGATCCGGTTCGGTTCCAGCCAGATACTGAGGGGAGGTTCGTCGAGGAGGTCGAGCAGGGAGGGCCCCGGGCGGATGGCCATCTGATCATTCAGCACATTGCGATTGACGAGCGTGAACTGGATCCGTTCCCGGTGTTCCCGCGATTCCTGTGTGCCCGGATCAAAGGTACGAATCGAGGAGAGTTCATCACCGAAGAACTCCAGTCGAACGGGTTCGCCAATCCCCTCCGGAAACAGATCGACGACCCCACCCCGGGCGGCAAATTCACCGGCCATAACGACCCGGTCGGTTCGAACGTACCCACGATCTGCGAGTTGCTCCAGGAAATCGTCCCGTTCAAGTTCATCTCCCGTCTCAACCGTATGACGGACCAGATTGATGGAGGACGGCGTGGGCACCGTCTGCATAAGTGAGAGTAACGAACAGACGAGAAGGGTGGGGTTGGACCCTCGGTTGTTCAGATCGATGATGGCGGATAATCGACTTGATCGTGATCGGGTGGGATCGGCCGTGTTGTCCTCCGGGGAGGAGTGAGGGGGAATTTTGAGTGCGTTGCATGTGTAAAGCCGGTTCAGTTCGCGTGTTCGCTCGGAGGCCTCCCGCTCGCCGGGGGTAAGGAGGAGGAAATGCTTCGAAGAAAACACATCCGCCAGCGTGGCAGTAAGAAGACTGGATGAGCCGCCCGAGAGCCCCCCCACACGAACCCCCTTCTGATTCTGTATACGCTCCTGGATGTGCTGAAACGTCGATTGTGCTTTCAGCCCATCAATGAGAGAGAGAATGTCAGTTGGGTGGCTCACGGTTCAAGCGTGTGAATCCGTTCAGATGGATGAGGGTAATATATTGATGAGAGCACGGGGGAACGACGGTGAACGTGTTCGCATCAGCTGGAATCCGTAAAAGGAGGTTCCTGGGAATCCCCGGTGTTCGGATCTCCCTCCTTGTTTTTCAGTTTCCGTTTTCGGATATCACTGACGTATTCACCCGGACCCTGCGGATCATTGCTCATCGAAATATAGACCATGACGAGGAAGAGACCGAAAAAGAAGACAATCAGCCCCATCAGCGTGTATTCAAACCAGCGAATGGGAGCCGATTGTTCGGACGCGGAGGGCGTGAAAAAGGGACGAAGTCGGGGACCCAGTACGAGCACATGCCGTCCCTGGGTCCGTTCCCCCTGCGGATTCAGTAGATCGTAAAGCTGTGTGTTCAGATACACACCGGTGCCCTGAACCGCCGAGCCCCGGCTTATTTCAAAATCCGCTTTTTCAAGGGTGTAAAACGTGTACGTTATGTGGTTTTTCTGATCCCGGATCCAGTATTCCCAGATGACCTCCTGTTCCTGGGGCCCTCCCAGGAGCTCCCGTGCGTACTGCTGTACGTATTTTCCCTTGAAGGCGATGACGTCTCCACGATGCGTGCCGGCTTTTTGAATTGGTTTGAGCTGGTTTGGAGAGAGATTGGCGTTCACCCAGTCCGTCAAACGGCGTGTCGGTACCTTCGAGACTTCCTGGACCATCTGCTTAAAAAGCGGATCCGTGAACTCCAGACGGGATTGCTTCTCGATATCACCAAGCAGTTTATGCCAGTAGGCTGTGACCGCTTGTTGATTCGTATAGTCTTCTGGAGGGGCAAGATCAGCGGTGGAGGCATCGTCCTCCTTCGACGCTCCGTCCTTCAATCTGGGTTCCGGGGAGGTTTCATCTTTTCGCTGTTCCTGCGCCGTGTCCGGTTGCTGCTCGTTCAGTACGTCCACGCTTCGGGCCATCAGGTATACGTGCTTCTCCGTGTTTTGATCGGACGGAGTCCGGTTTTGCCCGGAGGAGGCGGTCATCAAATAGACGCCGGTTCCCCGGATCAAGCTTCCCGGTTTAAGGGGGGAATCGGGGGGGCGCACCAGATGTACACGGAAGGTGAGGTTCCTTGTTTCATTGCGAATGCGCAGGTCCTGCACGGTGACCGGGGACCCGGCAAGCGGCAGTTCAATGGGAATGGATCGTGTCAGGACGCCCTGAAATGAGATGATCCGCCCCCGGGCATCCCGGTTTCCCGTCCGGAGTTCCGTGGCATCCAGTTGAAAGGACCGTTCCCGCTTTCGAATTTGATTGTACTGTCTGCCATCCATGTTGCGGAGGTCCTGCAGCAGACGTTTGTACGGGTTGGATCGGACAAGGTTCTTTCGGTTGATGGACGTATTTTTAAACACGTCCTGCCAGTTACTGGTGGCGGCTTCCCGGGTGAAATAGGCATAGAGGATCATGGCCAGAACCACGACCAGCAAGAGCACGTAGAACAGAATTTTTTTGCCTTCCGGGCTGGTCAGGAAAGAAGGGGTCCGCTTTTGAGGAGTGGTATCTACCATATGTGCGGCGGATGTGGCATGAGGAACGAAAAACGATCCGAAAATGAACTTGTTTTCACCATTCTAAGACAAAACTGAATTTATTACGAGGTAGAAAATTGATTTCTGAGGGAGGTTTTGATAACTTGCCTCCATGTTAGATTGATTTTACATTCACTCTTCAACTTCTTGTTTCGAAACGGTTTACGGGTTCGTTATGGATATGAACGAAAAAAATTCAGGCACGTTTGATCGAATTCTTCACCGGGTATTCCTCACGTTTCTATTGGTGTGTGGCTTTGCGCTATCAATGGGTGCGTTTGCCTCTGCCGAGACCGAGGTTAATCTGGAACTCACGGATCCGGTGATCGTGAAAGAGGGATCCTTGACGGTACGGATTCGCATTGCGAACACGGGGGAGGAACCAGTGTCGGCCAAGGTGCCCCAACAACTGGAGCACGGATTGAGCGTATCCGTGAATGGGAACACGGTCGAGACGTCCATTGGAACGACGGAGAACAGTGTCAAAAAGACCATCGAACCGGGTGGGTTTCTCGGGAAAACCGTCCACATCACGCCCAAACAGCAATGGGATCGTCCCGTAAAATTGAAGGTGCAGTGGTCCCACGACGATCTTTCCAGCGATTCGAAGACCGGATATTATTTCACGGAGCGCCGGGCGAAGATCGATGTCGAAGGCTATGCCCCTCTGTTCGTGCAATTCTATCACCGGGAGGCCCCTGCGAACGTGTTTCACGTTCTTCAGTTGATCCGTAACGAATCGTATGACGGAACGAAATTCAACCGGTTGATCAAGGGGTATCTGCTGCAGGGTGGGGCGGAGGCTTCGAGCGGTACGCAGAAGGGGGTTCCCCCGGAAATAAGTGACCGCAGGCATCTGCTCGGAACCGTTTCTATGGCACACGGCCACAAAACACGTACGTCCGGTGCGGAGTTTTTCATTACGCTTGGAGAGCAACCGATGCTCGACGGGCAGTATACAATTATCGGTCGCGTGAATCAGGATAGCCGGTCCGTGCTCCAGCAGATTCAGGAGCAGGTCAAGACGGATCACAACGAACTCGGCGGCATCTGCGGGGTGGATCACACGGACCAGCCAAAGAGTCCGCTGGTCATGAAGACGGTCCGGCTGACCAACCCGGAGACGACAAACGATACGTCCGGTAACGGAGACGAGTAAGGGAGCGCACGTCGAGCATCAGAAGAATTGGAGATCGGGTCGCCGGTGGATCCATCAGAACGTTTAAGATGAGTGACGTTGTACAGCCGTTACAGATCGTTCAAACCGGTTCTGCTGGTTGCGCACATCACTTTACTCATTGGGTTTGTATTTCCACTGCTCTGGTCGTGTGCCCCGATAACCTCCTCTGAACGGACCGCCCGTCAGGATCTTCTGGAGAAACACCGTGCCAGCTACGATCGCTGGAAAGAGGTCACGCGTAACGAGACACAAAATGGGTCAGCGGGCGATGAGTCCGAGAAACACACGAATACGGAGGGTTCCCCCGATCTGTCCAGCGCGTCCGGGACCCTCGAACTGACCCTTAGCGATGCCGTACAGCTCGCCCTGGGTGAGAATCAACGGATTCTGATTTCTTCGCTGAATCCGCGTATCGCTCGCGCCGAAGCCCGGGAGGCCCTCGGGACGTTTGATCCGGAGTTGTATGGCCGATTGGAGCGAGAAGATGCTCGTCAGCCGACGGGGACGCAGCTCTCAGGGGCGGCCACACTCGAATCCGAAGAGCGGACCCGGCGTGCGGGAGTACGTGGTGCGACAGTTCTGGGCATGGAATACGACCTGTTCTACGAGCTGATCCGGGACGAGTCCAACTCAACGTTTCGCACGCTGAATCCACAGTTTCAGGGGGCGTTCGGAATCGCTCTTTCACAACCACTCCTGCGGGGGTTCGGACCGGAGGTACAGCTGGCCCAATATCGAGCGAGACTCCATCGGTTAACAAAGCAGCAGTACGAGGAACTCTCCACGATCAACGATCAAATTTTTGCGGTTCACCGGGCATACTGGCAGCTTGCTCGCACCGAAGAGGAACGGAAAATTGCAGAGAACGCGCTGGAGCTTGCGGAAGAGACGGTTGAAGTGAACCGGGCGCGTTACCAGGCGGATCGTATTCCGCAGTCGGCTCTTCTGCAGGCACGGACCCAGCTAACGGAACGTCAGGAACAGCTCCGAATTCGTGAGAACGAGGTTCGGGACGCAAGAGATCGGCTGATTCAGCTTATTTCTCCCCCCGGTACCACCAGTGCGGACTGGGACGTGAAGATCCGAACGGCCACCGAACCGGATACGACCGCTCCGGCCCTGAAAGACCAGCAGAAGCTTGTTGAGCTTGCCACGAAGACCCGGATGGACCTTCAGGCCCTGGATATGGAAATTGATGCGGTGGATCAGCTGGTGAAGCGGGCTGAAAGTCTTACGAAACCGGAACTGGACCTGGAAGTTTCCTATCGGCGAACGAGCCTGGATGAGCAGCGGAATGACACGTTTGAGCAAATTGTGGAGGACGATTTTCGTACCTGGACAGCCGGATTGATTTTTAGCTATCCCCTCTGGAATCGTTCCCGGTCCAGCAGGGAACGAAAGAGGAAACTGGACCGACGCAAACTACAGCTCCGCAGGCGAAAGCTTGAAACTACCATCGCCCGTCAGGTACGCTCCGGAATACGTAACGTCGAGTCCGCTAAAAATCGGATCGAAATTGCCCGAAAATCAAAAAACCTTGCGGAGAAGCAGCTTGAAGCCGAGACGGCCCGGCAGGAAGCCGGGTTGTCGACGACGTTTCAGGTGCTTCGGCTGCAGGATGATCTTCGACGGGCGAAAGCACGACTTGTCAAAGCACGGATGGATTATGCAACCTCGCTTGCTGAATTACGCAACGCCACAGGCATGATGGTTTCCAAATACATGAGATAGTTCGATGATGAATCGATATCACTACCTGCTATCACTGACGCTCTTGTTCATTCTGGTTCCTGTACTTGCAGAATCTCAGGAACCAGCGTCGGACGCTTCTCTACAGCGGCTGAATCACTCCAATCCGGAGGTCCGAGCCCGGGAGGCACGACAGCTTGGGGCGACCGAAGCGGAGTGGGCGGTCAAACCCCTCATCCGGCAGCTCGACGATCAGGAAGAATCCGTTCGAAAAGCCGCTCATCAGTCGTTGCAGAAGATTACCGGGAAGTCCCTTCCCGCGGATCGGTCGGAGTGGATGACGTGGTGGAACGAGGAAGGAGTGGATCAGTATACCGTCGGGCAAACCCGGGTGCCGGCCGGAGGCCAGGGCATCATGGGAGACATGATGACCATCATCGCGTTCACCAGTCTTGGATTCCTGATTCTGTTTGTGGTTGTGGTGTTTTCAATTGGCGGATATAAGCTGAAGCAGGTGAAAGAAGTCATCCGTGAGGCGGAAGAGTACGTCGAAGAAGCGGAGGAGGTCAGTAAGCTGACGGATCGGTATGCCGAGCAGTTTGAGGACAAAAAGGTCGAGATGAGGGAGTTTCTTTCGAATCTGAAGGAGGAAAAAGAAGGGGAACTCGAGCGGTACACGGAACTTCTTGAAGAGAACAGTGCTCAGCGTATACGTGAGGAAATCAGCACACTGCGGGAACAGGCGGAAAAAGAGGTGGAGCATACGCTCCAGGATCTGCACGAGGACGTGGAGGTTCAGATCGAACGTGAGATTAAACAGGTGGAATCCAACATCGAGGAAAACCTTCGTGAACTGCATAATCAGTTCGAGCGTGAAGCAGAAGCACAGCGGTTGTTTCTGGAAGCCTCCTTGCTTGACCTGACCGAAAAATCGGATGAAGCGCTTGATAAATACGACGATGTGCTGGATATGAAACCGGACCATCACCTGGCGATTCAGCGAAAAGCCGGTGTGCTGAATCAAAAGGGGCAGCATGAGATGGCCCTGAAGGAATTGCAGGAATCGCTTGAACATTCGCCGGAAAGTCCCTCCCTGCTGTACGACATTTCCCGGACGTACGCGCTGATGAGTCGAAAAGATCGCATGCTGGAGTTTCTGGAGAAATCGATCTCCATCGACAGTGAATACAAGGACGAAGCCCTGAACGACGAGGCGTTCAAAGAGTTCTGGGATGACCGAGACTTCAAGGACCTCGCAGAAGCCTGATTCAGTCCCGAAACATTGTTCGAAAGGGATGGGGCGACCGTTGAGTCACTGGCTGGAGGATGTCCTCTCCGTGGCGTTTCCCACCTTCTGCCTTCATTGCTGGCAACCGTTTTCAGGAGATGCCGGTCAACCCCTCTGCAGGACATGCCGTGCTCTGCTGGATCGAGAGGAAGGAGGACGTTGTGGCTCCTGTGGCCAGTTTCTCGGGCCGGCCACGGCGGACCGGAGGAATTGCAGAAACTGTCGTGACCGTGAGTTTTCCTTCGACGGTGTTTACGCCCTCGGCCGTTACACCCCTCCCCTTCAGCGCTGGATTCACATGATGAAGTTTGAAAACCGTCCCGTCATCGGGTTTGCACTTGGAAAGATGCTGGGGCGGCACATTGAGGATCAGGCGGGACGGGCCGCATACGAGATCGTCGTCTCCATTCCGTTGACGCCGTACCGCGAGGCCAGCCGCTGGTTCAATCAGGCCCGGGTGATTGCTTCGGGCGTCAGCGAGGTCACGGAGATACCGGCTCACCCGGATGCGCTTTGTAAAACGAGATCGACCACTCCGCAGGTGGAGCTCAGTCGTGAAGAACGTGTCACGAACATTACACCGGATGTGTTTGACGTGCGTGAGGCAGGTTGTGTGGACGAACGGGACGTGCTTCTGGTGGACGATGTGATGACGACGGGGAGCACGCTGAACGCAGCCGGAACGGTGTTGAAAGAAGCCGGTGCGTCTTCCGTTCAGGTGGCCGTGCTTGGACGTTGAAGATCAGGTGTTGTCAGAAAGAACAGCTGGATGGAGGCGCCGATCGACGGTCCTGCTCGAACACGTCGTTTTTGAGGTCTGCAGGTGCAGTACCACGTTGAAATTGATATTAAGGAGGCCGGGGGCGTACAATGAGTACTCATGATCGAACGGAACATGAGGAGTCAGGCGAGCAACATTCCGAAAAGCCAGAAATTTTATTTTTCTTTCAACGTACAGTCCTTTTTATGAGTAAGAAAACGGAAGAAGAGATTCAGGAAATGCGGGAGGTCTTAGTCGAGCAGGGCATCGAAGAGTTAACGTCTTCCGAGGAGGTGGATGAGTTTCTGAACCGGGACGGAACCTCCATGATCGTGATCAACTCGGTGTGTGGATGTGCCGGAGAGGCCATTCGACAGGGTGTAGCAAACGTGTTTGACGAGCTGGACATTGACCATGCGGGTACGGTCTTCGCAGGGGAGGATGTCGAAGCCACGAAAGAAGTCCGACGTCGGGCGCCGGAGGATGAACCAAGCAGTCCATCCATATACCTTTACCGTGACGGAGACAAGCGAACGTACATTCCTCGAAAATTCACTCTGAAGCACCAGTACGATCCAGAGAAGGTTTCCGAAAAACTTGCCAGCGAAGTTCAGGAGTTGAGTTCCCTGCAGGCGGTTTCCTGAGCGGGCGGACCACAAAGGGAGGCAGAATTTCGGGTCGTTATCGAGGTTTCAAGGAGAAGAGGAGCTCGAAGGCCAGCTGATCCGTACGTGGGTCCACATCGAAAGATATGCTATTCATGATCCCTGAGATCGTGGCCCCGGGAACGGTGTGTCGGGTGTTGATGTGTTGTGTGCAGGGACGAGTTACAATCGGCCCAGACGATCGAGTTCGTCCCGTAACTGTTCACGTGTACTCTCACTCGCCTCACAGAGCGGTGAACGGAGCTCACCGTTAATTCGTTCCATCATGGCCAGAGCTGCTTTCACCGGAATGGGATTGGTCTCGGACATGAGCAGGTCCATCAGGGGAAACAGGGTTTCATGCAGTTGTCTGCTTTGATCGTGGTTCCCGTTAAGGTAACTGTGAACCATGGTAGAAACCTGTTCCGGACAAACGTTTGCCGTGACCGTGATCACGCCGTTTCCTCCAAGTGACAGCAGCGGGTACGTCAGGGCATCGCTGCCGGAAAGCAGGTTCAGGTCCGAATGCTCTCGAATTTTCATGCTGTGGGTCAGGTCGCCGCTGGCTTCCTTGATTGCTTGAATGCCGTCCAGTTCGGCGAGTTCGATGACGGTTTCCGCGGTGATGGCCGTTGCTGATCGCCCGGGATTGTCATAAAGAATGATGGGCAGGTCCGTTTGCTCCTCCAGTCGGGCATAGTGTCTGTACAATCCGTCCGCATTCGGTTTGTTATAGGGAGGAGTCACGACAAGTGCACCGTCACACCCCGCTGAACGAGCGTACTGGGTGAGATCAATGGTTGCTTCGGTGGACGATGTACCGGTACCCGCGATCACCGGAACTCGACGGTCCACGATCTCCACCGTCAGGTCGATGAGTTGCTGTTTTTCCTTCCGTGAAAGGGCCGGTGATTCACCGGTGGTACCGGAGACGACGATCCCATCCATGCCGGCCTGAATCTGCTCGTTGACAAGGGCCTCGAAACGTTTTTCGTCGATCTGTTTTGCGTTGTTTGTGAACGGTGTAACGATGGCGACGTATGCTCCTTCAAACATTCTCCTGGTACTCCTTGTAACGAGGGAATTTGGTCAGCGATAAATATGTGATGATGCGATACAATGTATACAGAAGAGCAGAGATTCTTCACGACGTTACCGTTCTGATCAATTGTTCAGGTCGCGCGGTGGATAAGATTGACCATATCCCGGACCGCCTGTTGCATTCCGGATCGGATAGAACGAGCTACGATACTATGGCCGATGTTCAGTTCCTGGACGTGGGGAATTGAAGCGACCGGCCCCGTATTCTGATAATTCAATCCATGCCCGGCCGCCACAAACAGGCCGAGGTCATCGGCGTAAGACGAAGCCGACGAGAGCGTCTCACGTTCACTCGCTCGCACGGAATCATCGTCGGCATTTGCATAGGGACCGGTATGCAGTTCGATTCCCTGGACATCGATTCGATGACTGGTTTCAATCTGGGCTTCGACCGGATCTATGAACAAATTCACATCGATGTCATGTTTGTTCATTGTTTTTGTGAGATCGGAAAGCCGGTCCTCTTGCTGTCTTGCGTCCAGTCCTCCCTCCGTCGTCACTTCATCTCGACGTTCGGGGACAATCGTGACCCGGTCCGGCTCGTGCTGGAGGGCAGTCTCGACGACGTCCGGATCCGTGGACATCTCCAGGTTCAGTTTCGTCTGAACGGTCCGTGAAAGCAGATCAAGGTCCCGTTCCTGTACGTGGCGACGATCCTTTCGCAGGTGAAGTACGATCTGATCGGCCCCTCCTGCTTCCGCCTCAAGCGCCGCGGACACCGGATCCGGTTCCGTCGTTTGGCGGGCCTGACGGACGGTGGCCACGTGGTCGATGTTGATGCCAAGTTCACAACTTTGAGAAGCCTCGGTGTGACTCATAGAAGCGGAGGGAAACGAGTGTACATCCTGCCTTGTTAAGAAACGTATGGGGGTCGTTCGGTTACCGCCTGTCAAGCATCTGGCGGAGTTTGGCCGGAGAGATGATCGGGACACTCAATTCATTGGCTTTTTCGTAAGCCGTCGTGTCTTCGTAGTTTTCACCGATCACAAGGTACGAGGTGTTGATCGTCACCGTCGAGGTCAATTCATGTCCGGCCTCCTGAATCATCTCACGAAGGAGAGGTTCGTCGTTTTTTCCGGAAAACGTCCCCGTCAGGACAAAGGTTTTGGAGTGGCCCGTGGTGAAATCGTCATTACGTATGTAATCGTTAGATTGGATCGGATTCCTGACGGGTTCTTCCTGGTTCAGGATTTTGGCTTGAGCATAACGGTCGAACAGCTTCTGAACTTTGATTTCACCTTTCTGTATTTCACGGCCTCCCTTTCCGGTATTCAATACCTCGAACGTTTGACCGGTGAAGAGCCCATCCTGACGTCCGATGTCGATGAAGGCAACGGAGGTTTGGGAATTCGAGGAAAGCACCTTTCCGTCCACCGTTCCGACCTGCTCCTGAGTCTTCTTCCGCTGGTTGGATTGCAGGCGTTCCAGACGATCTTCCGCTTGTATCAACTGTTGCTTTTTATTGATGATTTCCTCCGTCTGTTGATCGAGCAGGCTGCGTTTCTCGTTGCGCTTGTTGAACAGGTTGGTTTCAACCTGGGCCTTCGTATTTCTCAGTTGATTTCGTTTTCCATCCAGGTTGGAGAGTAAGTTATCCACCTGCTGTTCGAGGTTCTGAATTTCGTTTCGGGATTCTTCGATCAAGGTCGGGATCTGAGCCTGAGATCCATATCCCTGAACGTAGGAAAAATATTTCTGTCGTATCTGCTCGGTTTCCTCGGTGAGGTCCTGGGTGTTGGTAAACAGTTCCGAGCGAATACGAGAGAATTCCTCCAGAAGCTCACGATAAGTCATTCCGCTTTCGTCGATGCTTCCTCGTGCCGGGAGATTTGAATCGTCGGTAAAGGACCAGCTGCTGTCATTCTCATAGGCAGTGTGAAGAGCACCCGCCTCCACAGCATCGGCCGGAAGCATGGGTGCAACATTGAGGGCCTGATCGAAGTTGGTGCCCATTGCACGTAAGCTGGTAAGGGATTGGTTGATCTCCTGAGTCTGTTCCAGGTAAAAGTCTTTCAGGAATTGGCGGGCACGTGCGGGATTGGAGGTCACCTGGCTAATACGTTGTTCAGTAAACCCATGGGCTTTCATCATTTGCCCGGTTTGTTGGAGGAGCTCTTCGTCTTCCAGTGAGTCGATGGAGGGATAGCTTTGAAGGGAGCCGCTTTCGAGCGTGCCCGAGTCCCCTGAGGAGGTGGTAGAAAACAGAAACTGACTCTTCCAGCCGAGTTTGTCCGATACGTCATACAGGCGCTCTTCCCGGTTATTTACGGTTTGTTGTTGATCCTGAAGATTTGATTCTACCTCGGACAACGTGGCGTTCAGATTGGACTGTGCCCCGTACTCGAGGTAAGCGAGCCATCCGGTAATCGCTGTGATGATCAGCGAAATGCCGATAACAATGTATGCCGTTTGGTCAGTTTGGTTGGGCATGTTAGTTGATAAATCCTTGAATGTTATCCACGTTCAGGAGAAGGATGCCGAGGTTTCTTGCCTCGTTAAAACGGTTTGTTTCCTCCGCGTTCGGACTGGTTATAGCAAAATCGAGGTTCGGCTCGATGTCGTCAACGACCGTTGATCCGACCGATGAGATCGCCTGTTCGATCCGGCTGCGATTCTGGAAATCCCCGATCAGGGCAATCCGTTTGGGTCCATCTGTGCTGAAGAAGGGATTGTCGACACGGTCGCCGTTCAGGATCGGACGATTCACGCGGTTCTGTGACACCACAGAGCATCGGGCGTAGTCCGGGAACACCTGTTTGACCTGTACCTTCCCGACCAGCTCCCCGCCCGATTCCTCGGCGGATCCATAGATGCCGAAGAGATATCCCGCTTTCACACGATCATCCGAGCCAATATTGATATAGACCCAGTCGGAGGTGGCATCCGTGCGAATGACCCGCCCATCGACCTCATCCGAATCAACGTACTGTGCTTCGGACTGCTGTTTCAGGTCTCCGATGCTGTTTTGCACTCGGGTCAGTTGCTGGTCCATACTGCTCAGTTCCTCCTCGTGAGATTCCTTGGCGGAGGAAATCTCATCCTCCAGAGAAGAGATCTGATCCGATCCCTCCTGCTGGACCGATTGTATGTTCTGATTCACTTCTTCAAGGTTGGTGTCTAAATTCGTGGAGTACGTATTCAGGGTCTCCTGCCGGCTGTTGTACACCGATTGATAACTTTCGAGGCGCGTTTCCTGATAGGAGAGCTTCTGCTGCAGATCGGTTTTCTGGAAATCGAGTTCGCGGTGATGCCGGATAAGCCGACGGATTTGTGATTCGAGGTGACGGACGATGTCACTTGACCGCCCCTGGGCTTCTGGGAGGCCCTCCTGTTCTTCGATGGTCTCGTTTTCAAGCTGCTCGATTGCTTCCGGCGTCAAATCCGCGTTTGCATCAAGACCGAGCATCTTCTTGAGGTTGGCTTCGTATTGCAGCAGGCGCTTGGAACGGGTTTCCAGCTCCCCTGCTTGCTGTTTCATTTCATCAATTTGGCTTTGCGTCCGGTTGTTCTGAATCTGGAAGACCATCCAGGAGGAAAGGGCCGCGATCGATGTGATCACCGTAATAAACATACAGATTTGCACAAGAGTGCCACCGGAGTGGGTCGTCGAGTGTGTAGGAGTCGATTGCATTATGGTTTGTCCCCGATCAGCAGTGTGATATCAGGATGCGAACTCGCGGTGCAGCAACTTTTTGTTCGTAGAAAACGAACTTCACCACGTCCTTTTTATTTAGACCTCGTCTGAAAAGGTGTCATGTTCTCAGCATCCGATTTTTGGTGCTTAACAAGGCATTTCGAGGAGGAAATGCCGTGCAAAAGTGCATTGTCGACGAGTAAATCACGCCGTTTTGTGCCGTACGTAGTTCGATGAAAGCAGGATGCAACTCAATGTTGCATCATCTTTCATCAACCGGATGTTTTCTTTGAAAATGCGTCTCATCTTTTCAGACGAGGCCTATTTAGAGCGTTAAGCGTTTTTGGGATTATATTTCGAAGCATGAATTAATTCAAATCTGCACGTGGCCCGATCCGAGGAACCAGTGGATCTCATGACGGTTCAGATATCATGAGAACCGGAGAGGCGTTGTGATTTGATTCGTTCATGCGCTGTAATGCTTCGGGCAGTTGGTTGAAGCGAAACATTTCCGTTGCTGTTTTTACGGGGATTTGTTCGGCCAGGTCGAGGAATTCCCGTACGTTCCGTCGGGTGCTGGCCGTTACACTTTTCACGGTCCGCTCGCGGTACAGGTGCTGTTCGTAATCCAGTTCAGGTATGGGAGACAGATAGATGCCGGCGATGGCCAGTGTTCCGCCCTGCCGAAGCCGGTTGAGTGCGGGAGGCACGAGTGACCCTGCTGGAGCGAACAGGATGGAACGATTCATTTTTACGCCCGGATCCTCCTCCGCACGGCCGGTCCAAACGGCACCGAGGGATTCGGCCAGTTCCATGTGCCGCTCCGATCGCGTAAACACGTAACATTCACAACCTTTGTGAATAGCGGCCTGAATGACCATCGACGCTGAGGAGCCGAAGCCGTACAGTCCCACGCGGTCACCGGACGTCGCTTCACTGAGTTGAAGGGCGCGGTATCCCACGACGCCCCCGCACAGCAGCGGTGCCGTCTGGACGGGATCGATCCCCTGCGGGACAGGATGTGCGAAGGAAATCGGTACGGTCATGTACTCGGCAAATCCACCGTGCACGTCACACCCCGTGAACAGGGCATTACGGCACAGGTTTTCTCGACCGTTTCTGCAATCCGGGCAGTTACCGCAAGTGTGATAAAGCCAGGGCACGCCGACCCGATCCCCGATCTCGTAGTCGTCCGAACTGCCGTTGATCTGTATGACCTCACCCACCACCTGATGCCCGAGGGTCAGTGGTAACGATCGACTTTCGATGTCCGCTTCGATGACATGAAGATCGGTGTGACAGATCCCGCAGGTATGAACCTTGATCAGAATTTCGTTCTCCTCCGGTTCGGGTCGATTGACCTCACGAGTTTCGAGGCGATCGGGAGTAAAGGGTCCTTTTTCAATCAGCTGCCAGGCTTTCATGGTCTGATTGTTGAGCAGTGCCTGATGAGAGACGACGAAAGCATGTCAATTGTAAGGGCCGGGGAGGGCCAATAAAAAAACCGGCACCGGGAGAACCGGTGCCGGCGGTATGTTTCTGCGATCGGACGTGTTTATTCTCCTTTTTCGACCGGAGCAGCCACGAGGTTCCCCCATTCCGTCCAGGAACCGTCGTAGTTTTTCACGTCCTCGTAACCGAGCAGGTATTTCAGGACAAACCAGGAGTGTGAAGAACGCTCACCGATTCTGCAGTATGTGATCGTTTCGTTTTCCGGCTTGATCCCTTTGCTCTCGTAAATCTCCCGGAGTTCCTCCTCGGATTTGAAGGTACCGTCCTCGTTGATGGCTTCTTTCCAGGTAATGTTCGAAGCCCCCGGCACGTGACCACCACGCTGACAGGTTTCACTCATGCCTTCCGGAGCGAGCACCTCACCGGTGTACTCCTGGGTGGAACGGACGTCCACCAGACTGGGTGTGCCGGATTCGATCATTTCCTGGACATCCGAACGGTAGGCCCGCAGTTCTTCATTGGGCTCTTCCGCGGTGAAGTTTCCGGGTTCCGGATCCGGAACTTCCGTGGTCACCGGACGATTTTCCTCGAGCCATTTCTCACGGCCACCGTCCATGAGACTGGTGTTCTCGAATCCGTAGTAATTGAATTGCCATAGTGCCCAGGCGGCGAACCAGTTAAAATTGTCGCCATAGAATACCACGTGGTCATCGTTGTTGATGCCGGCTTCACGTGCGAGTTCCTGGAATTCCTCCTGGTCAAGGAGATCCCGTTCGACCTGGTCCTGAAGCTGGGAGCGCCAGCTCAGACCGACGGCACCGGGAATGTGACTCTCGTCGTATGAGGACGTATCCACGTCTACTTCGAGAAGTTTTACGTCCGGGTCGTCAAGATGATTCTCGACCCACTCGGTACTGACAATGGGTTCAACATTGTGATGTGACATGATCTCTTTTTCGAAATACAGTGAGAAAACAAGAAAAGTGACAAACCAAAAGGAATACGACGTGTAACCATCAAGAATCGAGCGTTCCCTCCGAACTCAGCATCGGAATTGCTTTTCCTCAAGAGAATGCCGTCAAACATTCGGCGCCGAGTTTCGGAGGTCGAGAGAATTTCGTTTGTATGGAGTGTGTGGGAGGGCTGTGTGTGGGATTATCCCCCACAACAACAGTTGGAATCCATACAGCAACAGCGAGTGCTGTTGGTCAGGAAGTGTGGAACAGTAGATACAGCAGCGCTGGTTCCGGAGTTGTAGAACCTCCTGCGAGTTATGGATTGTTCGTTCATGGCCAACCAGATGCTGAAAAATAAGAGAATGACATCTACTGACCTGCAAGCTTACCGGAACCTCAGGAACGTTTCAAGTTTGCCGTTATCGCTTCCATGAGAAGGAAACGGTTGCTTCTTCAGGGCCGAAACCCAACGGGTTTCTCTCGAACAGATCGTACTTGAGGCCATGCACACATTATAATAACGTACATGCGTGACCAGTCGGCCATTATCACATTGACAGGGGAGTGCTGATATGACCATCGAATCGCGGTTGTCCGAACAGGAGTATTTCTCACCAGCTCAATCGTTCGTTGAACAGGCGAACTGCAACGATCCCGGGGTGTATGATCGGTTCGACCGGTTTCCCGACGGATTTACCGAGTACGCGGACATGCTGGATTGGTACAGCCGGTGGGACCAGGTTCTGGATCAGAGCAACCCTCCGTTTTACAAATGGTTCGTGGGCGGCACGCTGAACGCCAGTTACAACTGTGTTGATCGTCACCTCGACAAGCACGCGAATAAGACGGCCCTTCTGTGGGAGGGGGAGGATGGGGACGTGCGCCGCATGGCCTATCAGGATCTCTACCGGGAGGTGAACGAAACGGCGGCTCTCCTGCGGGACGTGGGCGTTGATGAAGGAGATATTCTGACGATTCATATGCCCATGGTGCCCGCACTGCCGGTCACCATGCTGGCTGCCGCACGGATCGGGGCGCCGCATAGTGTGGTGTTCGCCGGATTCAGCGCGGATGCACTGGCGCATCGGCTGGACGATGCGGAAAGTCGTCACCTTGTGACGATCGACGGGTATTATCGTCGGGGCGAATTTTTAAACCACAAGGAAAAAGCCGATGAGGCGGTTGAGCAGGCCAGCGTGGACCTGGAAAATGTCCTCGTGTTCCAGCGGCACGACGAGTTGAGTGAAGGATGTAAGATCGTTCCTGATCGAGATGTTCTCGTACAGGAGGAGATTGAACAGTATCACGGACGCCGAGTGGAACCGGTGGAGCGAGACGCCGAGGATCCGCTTTTCATTATGTATACCAGCGGTACGACCGGATCGCCAAAGGCACCACAGCACCGGACGGGGGGATACCTCAGTTACGTGGCCGGTACGAGCAAATACCTTTTTGACATCAAGCCGGAAGACACGTACTGGTGCATGGCCGACATCGGATGGATCACGGGGCACTCGTACATCGTGTATGGTCCTCTGTCCATTGCCGCCACGTCCGTCATGTATGAAGGGGCACCGGATTATCCCGACAAGGGGGTCACCTGGCGCATTGCCGAGGACTATGACGTGGATATTTTTCACACCTCCCCAACGGCGGTTCGTATGTTCATGAAGTGGGGGGAGGAGTGGCCGAACAAGTATGATTTTGACTTTCGGCATATGACCTCCGTGGGCGAACCGATCCAACCGGAGGCCTGGCTGTGGTATTACAAGCATATCGGACGGCAGAATGCCGTGGTGGTGGATACCTGGTGGCAAACGGAGACCGGTGGGGTGTTGCTCAGCAACCTTCCTGCGCTCCAGGACATGAAACCGGGATCCGTCGGGAAACCCATGCCGGGTATCAAGCCGGCGATTCTGGATGACGACGGACATCCCATCGAACCCGGCTCCGGTAAGGCGGGCAACCTGGTCATCGAGCGGCCCTGGCCCGGGATGTTACAGACCCTCTACGAGGATGACGAGCGGTTCATCGAGGAATACTGGGAGGCGTTTTCCGATACGGAAAGTGACGATCCGGCGGACTGGACCTACTATCCTGCTGATGGTGCGGTGCAGTCCGAGGATGGGTATTACCGGATCCTCGGCCGTCTGGATGACGTGATGAACGTAGCCGGTCACCGGCTGGGCACCATGGAACTTGAGAGTGCCGTTGCAGAAGTGTCTTCCGTTTCCGAGTCCGCCGTGGTGTCCAGACAGCATCCGGAGAAAGGAGAAGTCCCGGACGTCTACGCAACACTTCGAGAAAGCGCGGATGAAGACAGAGATCAGCTCCGGCTCAAAATAAAAGAAGCCGTTGAAGAGGAGATCGGACCGTTTGCACGGCCGCAGGGCATCTATATTGTGGAGGAGTTGCCCAAAACAAGGAGCGGCAAAATCATGAGGCGTTTGCTGAGCAGGATCAGCAACAACGAGGAACTTGGAGACACCACAACGTTGCGCGATCCGGACGTTCCGGAACAAATCCGGGAACAGGTTCAGGATTAACTCGGGGCGTATAGCAGATACGCGAGCCTATGTGTTATTCAAATACCCGGGATTCGGCGTCCAGCTCGAACGGTTCTCCCCACGACACGTCACCGGTGAGTTCGTCGATGTCAAACGGCAGGTAGACGTTTGATGCCGCACCATCCTTGAACTCGAGGTGAAACCGGATGGCGTCCGATTCTTCCTGGGCATCCGGAAGTTTCACTTCTACGGATGATACGACGGCGGATGCTTCGATGCGTCCCTCCGACGCCATGCGTTTTAATCCTGCATTCAGGTATTGGAGGGCGTCCGGAGGGGAGGGAAATGTTTTTTCCGTTTCGGGACCGACGTATTTAATTTCATTGTCGGGCGTCATGGCCGCTGCGAAGGGCAGAAATTCATTCTGTTTCTCCTGCACACGCTCCCGGCCAATCGGAAGTAGTTTGTCCAGTAGGGCGTCGAATACGATTTCCGACATAACCGATCAAGTACGAGTGGGGTGACGAAAAGGGGTGGGTCGAGTGATGCTTCGTTAGCGATTATTATATGAGGGCTGACAGCGGGATGAAACGGAGGGTCGGTCGCTACGCTACAGAACCATCTGCTCGGGATCCGAGCGCTCAGACCTGTTCAGGAACGGCTCCAGCTTTAGCGCGTCGAGATCGAAGGGGCTTTCTCGTTCCGTGATCAGGTCCGTAATTGCCCGACCGGTGGCTGGTGCGTGCATCACGCCGTGTCCTGAAAAACCAACGGCGTGAAGGACCCCGGCTATCCGTGGATCCCGTGATACAATCGCCTTGGAATCCGGGGTGACCTGATAGAATCCGGAACTTACGTTCGTCAGTCCCGCTCGTTCCAGAAACGGCACCCATTCTGCCCAGGCGGCGAGCACCTCGTATCCGTACCCATCGACGCCGCGGCCGAATCCTTCTTCCAGTTCGTCCTGCTCGTCGTACAGCCGATCGTAGTCGTTATCCGGTTGCCAGAATGCGTCCGCTGCGGAAGGAACCGGCGGTTTTCGGTCCCATCCAAGCATCAGTCCGTTGTGCTCGGGTCGCATGTAGGGACCCAGGTCACGAACAGTCATCGGATACTCGGTCACATCCCGGTCGTCGAACTGGTTGGTGAAGTACAGGTATCGTTTGACGGGTGCCACAGGCAGGGTCAGGTCCATCGCCCCGGCAATCTGGTGACACCAGACCCCGGTGGCGTTCACCAGGTACGTTGTTTGAATGTCCACGTCACCGTTTGCTTCCACGCAGTCCAGGCGGCCATTCGTCAGGTGGACGTCTGTGACGGGGCAGTTCTGTTCGAGCCATGCATTGTCGTGCTCGAACGCGAGATTGATAAAGACACGTGTCGTACGCTCGGGACGAACGAATCCATCCTTCGGACACCAGGTGGCCCCCGCAAGGTCGTTTGTCTGAATATGAGGAAACTGTTTTTGAACCGCCCCGGGAGCAAGGGTGCAGACGGAATCAACACCGTTTTGTTGTTGGAATTCCACATTCTTCCGGGCTTGCTCGAACGATTCATCATTTCCATACAGAAAGAGGTAACCGTTTTGAACCAGGAGTGGTTCCGTGTCGTGTTCGTCGTGGAGTTTGTTGAACAGGCGTCCGCTGTATTGTGACATCTGCACGTTCACCCGGCTGCTGAACTGATGGCGGAATGCAGCAGCGCTTCTCGCGGTGCTGCCAAAGTTCACTCCGCGAGCTTCGAGCAAAAGCACGTCAAGGTCGGTATGGGTTGTGAGGTGATACAAACAGGAGGCGCCCGTGATGCCGCCACCGGCAATGACGACGTCTACGTTGTCAGGCAGGGAGGCAGTCATATCAGAGACGAGACCGTCCGTGCGTGGGGCCTACTTGAATCTCGATCTGACTCAGTGGGGGGAACAAAGCGGAATTGCACCCGTTTGTCCATAAGGAAGGCTCGTTTTGAATTTCGTGAGATGAATTGAGGGTCAGTGAGACATTTTATCACCCCGTCAGGTCGTTGAAAAATTTGAGAGGCCATCGGTTTATTCACGATCGATACGGGTCAATATTATAAATTCCGGAGGTCCCCCGTATAATGACGTAGTCCGACGGAGGCCGGGCCGTACTTCATATCCATTTTTGACAGGCATTTCTTACAGGAGAACGAGAGGATGAACACGTTTGGTCAGCTGTTTCGGGTTTCCATTTTCGGCGAGTCCCACGGAGAAGGGGTGGGCGTCACAATTGAGGGATTCCCGAAAGGGAAAGAGGTGGATATGGATCACATCCAGAAGCGGTTGAACCAGCGCCGTCCGGGAACATCCCGAATTGTGACCCAGCGAAAAGAAGCGGACAAGCCGGAACCGTTTTCAGGGATGTTTGAAGGCCGTGCCTCCGGGAGCCCGATGACCTTTTTGATTCACAACAAAGATTCGGATTCGAGTCACTATAAAGAACGGATGTTTACCCCTCGTCCCGGTCACGCGGATTACACCGCTTATGTAAAGTACGGCGATGCCCGCGACTGGCGGGGGGGCGCACATTTTTCGGGTCGGTTAACAGCGCCGATCGTCATTGCGGGTGCTCTGGCCGAGCAGATCCTCATGGACGAGGGGATGAAACCGATTTCTCACACGGTACAGATCGGGAAACATGAGGTTCCACCGGTGGATCCGGAGGATTTGTCCGAGGAGATGATTCACGAGCCGGTCCGCTGTGCGGATGAAGAAGCAAATGAGCGAATCGCTGAGGCAATCGATCAGGAGCGGAAGAACCTGGATAGCCTCGGGGGCATCATTGAAACGGTGATTCAGGGTGTTCCGCCGGGGTTGGGTGAAGTGTTCTTCGGTCGGGCGGACGCAAAACTGGCTCACATCTGCATGTCGATGCCCGCAATGAAAGGGATTGAATTTGGTGCAGGATTTGACGCCGCTGAAATGAAGGGGAGTGAACACAACGATCCGTTTGCAATCGAGGACGGCGAAGTCATTACCGAGACCAACAATGCCGGTGGCACCCTCGGTGGGTTGACCACCGGAATGCCCGTCGTGTTTCGCGTCGCGGCCAAGCCGACGTCGAGTATACCGCAGGAGCAAAAAACGGTGAACCTGGAGGAAATGGAAGAGACCACTCTCCAGATCAAGGGACGTCATGATCCGTGTATCGTTACCCGGGCCGTGCCGGTCATTCAGGCCTGTGCATCGATTGCGTTTGCAGATCTGGTACTGCTGGAACGTGCGGGATCGGACCCGAAATGACCCGAGGCGCCCAATCGTCCATCCCGAATCATCCATCGACGCCGCTTCGCTGGAGGGCTCTGCAGGGAAATCGCTGAAAGATGTAGAGGGGCCGGAATCAAACAGGGATATTTTCTTGCAATTGAAGGGTTGACGGGTTAGAATTCGGGCAACCCGTTATGCAGCAGTGGAGACCGTTGCGCCAATTTCTTCACCCCGTGGGTGGGGTTCACTCGGAATCTGACGATGTTAGGGCAATCGATATGGTACGAATGGAGTTAGCTCGGGTCATTATCAACGAGCAATCTCAATCACAGGTCATTTTCCTGCGGGAAGTCAACGGAAGCCGGATGTTCCCCATCGTCATCGGTATTTTTGAAGCCGCTGCGATCGATCAGAAACTGCGGAACATTGAAAACCCGAGGCCGTTGACCCACGACCTCATTCGAAATATTTTGAACGGTCTCGACGTCGGTCTAGAGCGGATTGTGGTGACGGATTTGAAAAACAATACATTTCTTGCAAAACTTGTTATATCGCAAAATGGCACGGAGGTTGAGATTGATGCCAGACCCTCCGACTCAATCGCGCTGGCCATCACGATGAATTCTCCGATTTATGTGAATGAGCGCGTCCTTGACAAAGTAAAGAACGTGTAATGGAGGGTTGGCCGAGTGGTCGAAGGCGGCGGTTTTGAAAACCGCTGAACCCATCGTGGTTCCGCAGGTTCGAATCCTGCACCCTCCGTTCCGGATTACCCTTTCACAGTCATTAGCATGTTGGTCATCATGGCAGCACCAAAAAAGAAACATTCAAAACAACGTCAGAGAAAACGACGTACGCACGATCATGCCGGTGTTTTCTACAAGCAACTGCAGGAATGGAAGGACTCGGACAAGGACAAAGGTGAGTTCTTCCGTGGTCACAACCTTCCGGGAATGAGCCGTTGTCCGCGCTGCAATCACGTACGCAAGCCCCACCGCGTATGTGGGAACTGTGGCCACTACGGGGACGAGGAGTTGGTCAGCGTAGAATGATGGATGATCAGCTCCCCCACACACGTGTTACCCACGATCAATCCCTCTCAACGATCATTTTGACCGGGAGGAAAGGATGAAAATTGCTGTTGATGCGATGGGAGGGGATGCCGCTCCCTCTACGGTGGTGAAGGGAGCGGTGAATGCGGTCGAAGAGGAGTCGGATATAACGATTATTCTCGTTGGTGACGAAGGCCAGATTCGTGATCAGCTTGAGGGTGTTTCCTACGACGAGGATCAAATTCATGTCCAGCACGCACCCGATGTGATCGGAATGGCGGAGTCTGCCGTCGAGGCGATTCGAAGCAAGCCCAAATCCTCCATCAACGTCGGTGTTCAACTGCTGAAGAAAGGGGTCGCCGACGCACTCGTGAGTGCGGGGAACACCGGTGCTACGGTATCTGCCTCCACGCTGAACCTTGGTCTCATGGAGCAGATTCATCGTCCCGGCATTGCTTCTCCCGTACCGCACGAAAGCGGAGTCTGTTCGCTGATTGACGTGGGGGCCAACATTCATTGTAAACCTCATCAGCTCCTGCAGTACGGCATCATGGCGACAGTGTTTCAGCGCACGATTTATGACAAGGACAACCCGGCGGTTGGCCTGTTGAATATCGGTGAGGAGGAGGAAAAGGGCAATGAGCTACTCCAGGAGACGTTCCCTCTCTTGAAACAATCCCCCCTTCACTTCATCGGAAATGTGGAAGGACCGGCCGCCTTCTCCGGGGAGGTGGATGTGCTGATTACGGAGGGGTTCATGGGAAATGTCATACTGAAGTTCCTCGAAGGCTGTGCTCACAATGTGCTGAATTTTGTACAACAGCAGATGAGGGCGACGGGTGAGGGGGACGACCTCTCCCGACGAGATCAAAAAATTCTTCAAACGGTGAAGCGTGAGACGGATTACTCCGAGCACGGAGGAGCTCCGCTTCTCGGAGTGGATGGCATCTGTATCATCTGCCACGGACGTTCCGGTGAAAAAGCGATCCGGAATGCCATTCGTCAGGCAGGCCGCCTCCACCGTCATCGAATCAATGAATCCATCCTTACAGAAATTCAGGAAATCGAGGAAAATCTGGATACAGTTCAGTCGGATTGACGATCCTCTTTGAACCCGAATGGATCGCCTCTGGGTGAATGGGGGATCGCTCCTGGGCTGAATGCTGTTCACGGGTTTCGGAAAGCTGGTTCTTTCGATGGACATCAAAGGAAGGGCACTCGGTTGCCGTTCACAACGGATGCATCTTGCTGGTGATTGAAGGATGCATGCTTCGGGGATTTTCATGTCAGCGGGAACCGTCGACCGAGTGATCGTATGAATCGTGCAGTTTACAGGACGGGAAGTTCCACATGATTTGTAACGTGATTCATGAGCAATAACACGGCATCAATTCTTGGTACTGGTTCGTCCGTTCCGGACAATCGTCTGACGAACGAAGATCTTGAACAGATGGTGGACACGTCCGACGAATGGATCACCAAGCGAACCGGTATCAAAGAGCGTCGCATCGCAGCCGACGGAGACGCGACGTCCGACCTCGCTCTTGAGGCGTCGAAAGAAGCGCTGGCGGAAGCCCCCATCGACCGGGATGAGATTGAAGCGATCGTGGTTGGTACCATCACACCGGACAATATGTTTCCTTCCTCGGGTTGTCACCTCCAGCGGAAGCTGGATCTCGCTCCCGTGCCGTCTTTTGACGTTTCAGCGGCCTGCTCCGGATATATTTATGCGTTGAGTACGGGCTGGTCGTTCGTGTCCTCGGGCTTCGCCGATCATGTACTGGTGCTGGGAGCGGAAGTTCTCAGTAGCGTGACGGATTACGAGGATCGATCGATGTGTGTGCTGTTTGGAGACGGGGCCGGTGCGACGGTTCTCGGTCCGGCCAACGGCCGTCGCGAGGTGCTGTACACAAATATGTACGCGGAAGGAGATGGGGATGATCTGATGGTGGTACCGGCCGGTGGATCTCGCATGCCCGCAACGAAGGAAACGGTGGAAAACCGTCAGCATTATATGAAAATGGAGGGACGAAAGGTCTTCAAGTTTGCCGTGAAAACGCTCTGTGATATGATTCAGGAGGCGGCGGACGCTGAGGGTCTGGATGTGACCGACCTTTCACTTGTGGTTCCTCACCAGATGAACCAGCGGATTATGGACAAAGTCTGCAGCAACATCGGACTGCCCGAAGAACGGATGTATTCGAACATCGATCGATACGGAAACACGTCCGGGGCCAGTATCCCCCTTGCTCTGGACGAAGCAGTTCAAGAAGATCGCCTCGAGGAAGGAGACTATCTCGTGCTGACCTCGGTCGGCGCCGGACTCACGTGGGGGACAACATTGATTGAGTGGTAATCGAAGCTGGCTGTTTCATGATTTGTTCAGTGGAAGGAACACATGTCGCAAACGATGCATGAACACAAACCGGCCGTTCAGTTTCCCGGACAGGGTGCTCAGAAGGTCGGTATGGGTGAGGACCTGTACAACAGGGAACCGCTTGCAGAACAAACATTTGACCGGGCCAACGAAGAACTGGGGTACGATCTGGCGGAGGTCTGTTTTAACGGGCCGGAAGATCGATTGACGGAGACCCGCCACAGTCAGCCGGCCATCTTCGTAACGAGTCTGGCGTTTTATCGGGTTCTGCAGGAAAAACTCGATGAACCGATCGAACCCGCGGCAACGGCCGGGCTTTCACTGGGCGAATACACGGCACTTGTTGCGGCCGGAGCACTTCGTTTCGACGATGCGCTGAACGTGGTGCAGGTACGTGCCCGGGCGATGCAGAATGCCTGTGACGAGCGGCCGGGGGGCATGCGCTCGATCATGGGTATGGAACGGGAAGAGGTGGAAGCCGTGTGTCAGGAATTGCAGGAGCAGGGAATTATTGACGTCGCAAATGTCAATGCCCCGAAACAGATTGTGATTAGCGGTGAGGAGGATGTGCTGGAGGAGGCGGAAAAGCGGCTTGAGGATCGGGGAGCGGGCCGCATCGTTCCCCTCAAGGTCGATGGTGCATTTCACTCCCGGCTGATGGAACCGGCTGCTGAGGCCGTGAAAAGCGCACTTGCTGATGTGGAGATTCGCCCTCCCAGATTCCCGGTGGTTGCCAACGTGACCGGTATGCAGGTGAGGGACCCGGATGATATTCGCCGCCGGCTGGTCCAGCAGCTCACGTCGAGTGTGCTCTGGGCCCCGTCGATTCAGACCATGGTGGAGGACATGGGCATCGGGGCCTTCCTCGAAGTGGGGCCCGGACGGGTGCTCTCAAGCCTGGCGTTGAAGGTAAGCCGGGATATTGAAACGTTGAATATTCAGTCCGTGGAGGATCTGGACGAATTTCTCGCGAACTAATTTCGGAGGGATTCGCAGAAAGGTTCGGGAGACCGTTGAATCTGCCCTTCTGGTCAGCGGTTCAATTTCCAGGTAGCTCAAGGATCGAGAAGGAAACGAGGCTGAGCGAGCATCGTCGACCCGAATGACGCAGAGATGTGCCGTGAAACTGGACCATTCGATGCGGCTCTGAACCACCCTATATCCCTGCAGAAGGATCATCACAGCGAACCTGTTCGTTGTACTGCCCTGCATTCAGTCTTCTTCCTGTGTCGAACACGCTTGACACTCTCTTTGCATTGTCTGTGCTCTTCGCCATGCGGAGGGAACGAATACATTCGCAGCAACGATACGGAGTGTTTTCGTGGAGCTCTTATGGCAGGTAGCCCCACGTCCGGAGACGGTTCCGGGCGTACTGTTTTCGGTGTGTTTCCGCCGATGTGGTATTCAGATAGTTCCTGTAGGCCGAAGCGGCCTGGTTGTGATTGGACAGTTCATCGTGGTTGCGGGCGCGAATAAACGTAACGGACGGTGTACCGGGGAGCAACTCCTCGGCTCGATCCAGGTGTTTGAAGGAGTTCTCATGATCTCCCTGCTGGAGATAGACCCTCGCACTGTACAGTTGTACCCGGAAAACGTCCGGCTGTATGGATCGAGCTCGTTCCAGGGCCTGATTCGCGTTCTCAACGGATCCCTGTTCCAGTTCCGCAATGCCGAGCCACGCGTGAAACAGAGCGTCCCCCCCGTACCGATCAATAGCGGTTCGAAACTGTTCGGAAGCCGGTGCGAAATCCCCTTCCCGGGCCAGGGTCACACCACGATCGAACGCCCTGTAAGCACCGGCCCGCCGATGCCAGGTATTCACCACGCGCTGCTGGAATTTCTGAGCGTTCTCCTGTCCGGCAGGATCATGTTTGGCTCGCAGCGTTGACGCCCTCGATTGAGCGTGTTTCCGTCGCTCATCGGTTAGCGGGTGGGTTGCCATCAGTTGTTCGAGGGTGCGAGGCGTATCTCGACGAAGCTGGATGAGTGTGGATTGCAGTTCAATCATTCCGTTCGGATCGTATCCGGCTTGAGCCATGTATGACATCGCCAGCTTATCCGCTTGTGTTTCCTGATACTGGCTGTAAGAAGGGAGGAGGCCCTGACGGGCCAGGTTGGATAGGCCAACGTACGTGGTTTGGTCCTCATCACCCCCTCCAATCATCGAGAACAGACCCGGATCAATGACATCCAGAACGCTTCCCCATTCCATCGCTCCAGCCGGGTGCTGCGCAACGGTGTGCGCGATTTCATGAGCAAGCACGGCGGCGAGTTCTCGTTCGGTTTCAAGCTGCATGAGCATGCCACGGGTGAGAGAAATGAATCCGCCCGGCAGTGCGTAGGCGTTGGGGGTGGAGTCATTCACAACGTTGAACTGAAACGGCAG
This sequence comes from uncultured Planctomycetia bacterium, assembly GCA_964594615.1. Classification (GTDB taxonomy): domain Bacteria; phylum Planctomycetota; class MHYJ01; order CAYXQY01; family CAYXQY01; genus CAYXQY01. Next base: position 8,987 of record CAZQNZ010000002.1, on the reverse strand, counting down.
GTCCGGGTTATGGCTGACCGTTGCGAGCTGATCTCCCAGTCTTTGAATATACTGTTGAAGTGCGGGGTCCTTCAGTTCACCATCGGCAACCTGCGTGTACTTCGGATAGACGGAGCGTCCGCGCTCGATGAACTCTTCACGGTCCTGCAGTGACATCTGATAGTTCCCGGTAACCGGATGGTAGCTGCATCCGGAGATCAACGGCATCGAGAGGAAGCCGATGAACAGGAGGACCAGTATCCGGGCGGAAGAATTCATTAGAGGAAGACGGGGATGAATCCATTAAAGGACCGTGAAATAACCGGAAGGCATCGTAGAAGTCAGGCGGGTGAAAGTCAACGGGGTGGGCAGCCGGGAGGCTGGAGGTGAAGCTGTCAGATCTGATATCATCGTACCCGATCGGTTCATGTATCAGATGTGTTCACCCGTGATCAAATGCATAAAAACGTTGAACTGAAAGCACGCTGTTCAAATCCGGGCAAGGTTCGGTCAGCACTCCTTGAGCTGGATCCCGAGGAAATCGGCGTCGATCATCAGAGGGACACGTATTTTCGTGTCCAGAATGGACGCCTGAAGCTGCGGGAGGGTGATATTGAGAACAACCTCATCTATTACGAGCGGCCGGATCAATCGGCTCCGAAGGAAGCGGATATTTACCTGCAAGAAACGGAACCGGATTCCGGTCTGAAACCGTTGCTCAAGGCGGCACTCGGTGTCCGGGTGGTGGTGGAGAAACGTCGGGAAATCTATTTTATTGACAACGTCAAATTCCATATCGACGAGGTGGATGGACTCGGTTCATTTGTCGAGATCGAAGCCATCGATGAAACCGGCGACTTCACTACAGAGGAACTGAGGGATCAGTGTCAGACGTACATGGAGCAGCTGAGCATTCATCGTGATCAGCTTGTCTCCGCCTCCTACAGCGACCTGCTGCTTGACAGGCAGGCATCCAATTCATCATGCTGACCGAACTCGTTGTCATGAATCTGCTCGTTTGATCTCATCGTGTGGAGAGGGTGCTTCAACGTTCGTCTGATAATGCAGGATACGATCCGTTAAAATACATATTCCTTCAAGCCGCCCACCGCTGGAAGATACATTCGCCTTCCTTTCGGATTCAGAACCCGACATTTCAGTCATGACACCACGGGACGTACTGGCACATTATGAATTCGACGAACGGATGGTTACGGGAGAGTTCTTTCCCGACGAGCCCCTGGACGTAAATGAGGACGATCACGTCGGCGTCGTGTTGATGAACATGGGCGGTCCGGACTCGCTGGACACCATCAAGCCGTTTCTCTATAACCTGTTTATGGATCCGGCCATTATTGATCTTCAGATTCCTCTGATCAATGTGCCCCTGCCGGGATTGCTGCGACACTGGTTATGCAGCACGATCTCTTACTTCCGATCCGATGCCAAGAAAGAAGAGTACGAAGCGATCGGCGGCGGGTCCCCCATCAACGATTTGACTCAGGAGCAGTCGGAACGGCTCGAATCGGAACTGAACAAATTTGTCGGGGACGAAAACGGGCCGAGGTTCAGCACATACGTGGCGATGCGCTACTGGAAGCCGTTCAGCGAAGAGGCCGCTGAGCAGATGGTCGAGGAGGATGTCGACAAAGTGGTGTTGCTCCCGCTGTATCCACAATATTCGAAAACCACGACGGGCTCGTCCCTGTTCTACTGGAAATTACTGGAAGATCAGGGGGAAATGCCGGAGTGGCCCACGACCTTCGTGCAGGAATACGCGGCCAACCCGCATTACCTTCAGGCCGTCAGTGATCGCATCGACGAGGGCCTTCAGCGCTTCGATGAGTCGGTTCGGGAGGACGTGCCGCTGGTGTTTAGCGCTCACGGCACCCCGGTGTATGAAATGAGTGATCGGGGGGATCCATACTGTTGTCTGATTCACTCCTCGGTGGACCAGTTGATGAAAATGCGCGGACATGATCGACCCTTTCACGTGGCCTTTCAGTCCAAGGTCGGTCCCGCCGAATGGTTCTCGCCGTCCACCCCCGACAAGCTGGAAGAACTTGCTGAGGAAGGGGTGCGGAACGTGCTGGTCATTCCCATTGCGTTCGTCACCGACCACGTGGAAACCAGCTTTGAGCTCGATATCGAGATTCGAGAAGAGGCCGAGGAAGCCGGTATTGAACAGTTTGAAGTCACGGATGGGTTAAACAGCCACCCCTCGTTTATCCGGGCCCTGTCGGACAACGTGTTTTCGCAGTTGAATCTTCCCGAGCCACTGCACAAGTCGATCTCTTCCAGCGATGATCTGATCTGTAACGGGCCCGTTTCGGAACTACCGAGACACGAAGAGGACGAACGGGACCTCCGCTGTAAATTTTGTGAGCATGTGACCGAGGCCCGCTGCTGGCAGGACCAGGCATAAATTCGTTTCCGGTCGAAAGAAGGAGGGAAGCCGCGACCGTGAGGGAGCGAGTTCGAAACAAAATCCGGATGGAACCACCCACCCGCAAACAAGCGCAGGATCAACAGCGACCAGAACCTGTACGAACGAACACCATATTGCCGTGCAGGTATCCTGATCGAATCCCATCACACGTGCTTCACCCACAGTGCCGCTCTCATTTCCAGTATGTTCCGTTTCTGCTAAAATACGACTTCGCCTGCTTTGGAGATATGTTGGTTCCGGGGATATATGCCCGTTCATTGTAGAGAGTCACGCCTCTTTCTGATCTGGGTACTCACATGTGTCCTGGTCGGGTCGTCCATCGGCGCTCCTGCTCAGGAACGCAAGAACATCAAACAGGCATTCAACGATCAGCCGGACGCTGCGATCAAACAGCTTGAAAGCGGGCCCACAAAATTGCGGTCGTCCTTCGTTCCCCAGCTCGTAGGCGTTTATCTGGGGGACCGCTGGTCATTGGGGCTTCGTGCGGGAAAGTTGCTGGAGAAAACGGGCAGAGAACGTCCGGGGGAGGTTGTTTCCGTACTGATTCAGAAACTTGAACAAGCCCGTTCGAGGGGGAGCCGCACCGGCCGGTTGCGGATCATCCGTTTGCTGGGGACCATCGGTCCGGAGGCCGGACAGGCCGTGGATGCCTTGATCGACGAACTAAACAGCGGACAACGGTCAATCGCTCGAACGACGCTCGACACGCTGGAGAAGATGGGAACGGCCGCCTCCGACGCCGTTCCGCACATGTCTCCGTTTCTCACACATTCCTCGTCCATCCTGCGTCGAAACGCATTTTCCGCGATCCGGAGCTGCGGGAAGGGAAGGAGCAAAATCAATGCGCTCGGTCCCGCTCTGCTGAGTGCGGATCCGTATATCAAAACATCGACGCTGGACGTACTGGAGTCGACCGATCAACCCCTGAGTACCGTGGTCGATCAGTTACTGAAGCTGGTGAAGGATACCGACGAGACGATGGCGGTGCGGAAACGATCCGTGGAACTGCTGAGCCGGGGCGGGGAGGCGGCCTCCAGCAGTGTGCAACCCCTTGTCAGGATGGGACGGGAGGCGCCTCCCGCGCTGCAGGCTGCGATACAGGGAGTTCTCAACTCCGTCAAAACCAGTAACCAGCCGCCCGATCCGCACTCGCTGACCCGCCGGTGCAGGGAAGGACACTCGATTGAGCTCCGGTTTCCCGCGACCGATCCGGACGACCTTCGCATCGGGCATCGCGTTGTCCTGGTCGACAAGCCGGAGCACGGGACCCTCAAGCGGCTGGGAAAGCGGCGGTTTCAATTTCATGCCGAACCCGGTTACACGGAGACGATCTCATTTCAGTGGCGGATGGAGGATCCGAAGGGGAAAAGCGATCCGGTCCGGGCCACCATACGGATCAAACCGGATACGTCGCCGCCCATCCTGCGTTCGGCGCGCATGATTGAGGAGAAGAAGGTACGCATTCATGCGCAGGAGCCGCTCACACCCGCATCCGCCGAAAACGCGGATCATTATCGGATCAAAAACCATACCGTCCGGAACGCACAGTTGATACAGGAGGGGTACGTTGTTCAACTTCAGGTTACGCCCGATGACGGGAAAGACGGTGCAGTGGATCAGGTGACGGTCTCAAACCTGACCGATCGGTCGAAAGCGGGGAACACGATGGATCGGCCGGTCGAACTGCCCGTGTTTCGTGAACGGGTGGCCGAACAACAATTGTTGCTGCTCGGTCGAGCAAGCGGAAACGTTCAGGATACGTCGCCGCACAACCGTAAAGGGACCGCTCTGGATGGAGCAGGCGTTGATAGCAGCAGAGGAAAGGGAGGGGCTTATTCCTTTACCGGGCGGACCGGGGATCAGGCAAATGCCATCAATTTCGGCCAGATTACCCCCCTTCAAACGGCTAAATCTTTCACGGTGGGGTTCTGGTTTCGTCGTCGGGAAGACCTCGACGCCGATTCGAACCACGGCACGAGCAACATCATGTTCAGCCAGGGAAGCGATGGGGCCAATGACAACATTGAGATCGGTACGGATGGCTCCAGCGTGGAGGTGATGCTGGATACGGAATCCGGAGGGCTACGTGCCTCCTCGAACGGACAGGTTCAGAATGGGACATGGAACCACCTTGCGATGACGTTTGACAGTAGCCGGAACCGTGAAGCATGGTTGTACCTCAACGGCCAGCGCGTGACGAGATGGTCCGCCGACGGCCCGCTCCGGCAGGCGAAGAGTCCGGTCACCATCGGGAATACGTTCCATCAAGAAGCACCGTTCTCCGGGTGGCTGGATGAGGTCGTTGTGTACGATCGTGTGCTGGATCGAGAGGAGATGCGTTCATTACCGGGTGCTCCTCCATTTGCCCGTGGGAAGGGTTCTTATTCCACTGATCAAGCCACCCTGATCGCTCCCGGAGACGGCACGTCGCGGGATCGTTCCGGTTACCGGCGTCACGGCGAAGTCACCGAAGGTGCCTCCGTCCGTGAGTTCCTGGGGAAAGACGGTGCGTTTGCGTTCGCTGGATCAACGGACCAACCGAACGCCGTACAGTTCCCGGCAAACGGTGTAATCGGGGATCACGGACGATACACGCTGTCCTTCTGGTTCCGTCGCGGGCCGCATGGAGATGCAGGTGAGCAGGCATCCGAACAGGTGCTGGCAAGTTACGGAACCCCGGATGGAGCGGAAGCCCTACGAATTGCTTCCGTCGGCTCGGCGGTGCGGGTTCACCTGAATCATGAAGAGGGCGGGAAAACCTTACGCTGGGACGGACACGTGCGAACCGGCCGGTGGTATCACCTGGCACTGACCTGCGACCCCCGGCGGGACCATCAGGCATGGCTGTACCTTGACGGCACGAATGTCGCAAGATGGAAAACACCCGAGGGAGGTCTTCCCGTGGACGAGGAGTCCAAAACACTTTCCATGGGCAACAGCATCAAACGGGAAGCGCCGTTTACCGGCTGGATCGACGAGGTGCTGGTGTACGGTCGCACACTGGAGAAAGATGGACTCAGGGAGGCGATAGGGCATCGACCGCACAGTCGTGAAAACTTGCTTCTGCTGGCGCGTGGTAACGGGAACGCAACGGATCAGTCAACGCATGGACGTGACGGTCAACTCACGCAAGGAGCCGGTTTTGCATCCGGAAACGGTATCGGAGGGGCGTTTGCGTTCAACGGCCATGAGGGGAACAAAAAGAACGCGGTAAATTTCGGTCCCATCGATCCATTGCAGGAGGCCGAATCCTTTACCGTCGCGTTCTGGTTTCGACGGACGAACGATCGAAACGGAACCACCAATCACGGAACGGGAAACGTCCTCTTCAGCCAGGGAGCGGATACGTCCAATGACAACCTGGAGATTGGAACAAGCGGCTCCAGCATCGACGTGTTCATGCAGACCCCGACCAAAAACGGCAAAGCGACGTACGACGCCGGCATCGAAAATGACAGATGGTACCACCTCGCCCTGACCTACAGCACCGAACGAGAAAAGCCGACGTGGCTGTACCTGAACGGCGAGGTGGTGAAGAAATGGTCCGCCTGGAAACAATCACTCGTTCGAGCAAGCAGTCCCGTGACCATCGGCAACACGTTCCATGTGGAGACCCCGTTTCACGGATGGATGGACGAGGTATACGTGTATGGACGGGCCCTGCATACGGATGAAATCCGAACCATCATGGAACAGCAGTAGTCGTTCAGGTCGGTTTTCTATAAGAGAACCGCAGATGGACGCGGATATACGCAGATAAAAATTTTAAATTAGATGAACTAACGTAGATAACATCCTCACTCTGCCGGCACCCACGGTCTGGAGGCGTGTCAGTGGATACCAATCAGGCAGGGGCTCTGCATGAGCGTGCATTCATGACATCCTCCTTGATGGTGTGAAAGATCAGCGTATATCTGTGTTCATCTGCGGTTCAAATTTTTGTTAAGGAATGTTGGAGAACCGCGGATACACGCGGATAAACGCAGATGGAAGATGAAAAATTAGACCTGGAGAGTGGATGTCACATTTGTTCATCTCCTGCACTGATACATGATCCGGCTCAGTTGCCGGAAGATCAGGTTTTGATCAGATCGTGCGTGTCGAATGTCTGGCCCAGCACCTGTTTCGCATCGGCAGAGAACCAGTGTTCCAGCACCGTGGCGTAGACCGAACGGAAGTCGACGGTGTGTTTCAGGTCGCCGTTATCCAGGTCGGACAGGTCGGGGTGGTCGGATTGAATACCGGCCTGGGCCGGTTTCCCGACGAGAAACATCGGTCCAGCCTTACCGTGGTCGGTTCCATTGCTGGCGTTCTCCTCCACACGACGGCCGAATTCAGAGAAGGTCAGGGTCAGAACGCGATCGTCCAGGCCATGCATCTTGAGATCTTCCTGGAAGGAGAGCATGGCTTCGCTGTATTTTTCCATCAGGTTCTCGTGCTGGCCCCGCTGCCCGGAATGCGTATCAAATCCACCCATCGACACGTAGTACACGCGGGTGGGCAACCCACCGCCGATCAACGAAGCGACACGCTTGAGGTCATTTGCGAAGCCATTGTCCGGGTAACCGGGGGTCTTTCGTTTCTTTGAAATGGCGGACTGCACCTCGGACGTGCTCATCGCGATACGGGAAGTGGTGTGGCGCAGAAAGTCGACCGGCTCATCCGAATCGCTGGAGCTGGACGACAGTTTATTGACCTGTTTCAGTTCCTCCGTTGAGGGACCGTGCTTGCCGGACCTCCAGCGGTACTGTTCGGGCTTGTTGAAGGTGATGCCGTAACCACGTTCCGATTTCATGGCGAGTGGGAGGGATCCTCCGATGTTCACCTCCGCCGCGGGATTCGTGCCGCCGCGGCCGTCACAGCAGTTGTCGTGGTACCGTCCGATCCACCCGTAATCGGACACGTCGCCGTCGCTGTTGCCGGAATGCCAGATCTTCATGGATCGAAAGTGGGATCGATTCGGGTTGGGATAGCCGACCCCGTTTATGATGGAGACCAGGCCCCGGTCGTAGAGTTCTTTGAAGGCCGAGCAACGCTTGTGGAGGCCGAGGTAGTCGTTGAGTTTCAGCACGTTCGACGGATCGACGCCGATACTGGGCCGCGCTTTGTGGTAGTTGTCGTCCCCGTAGGGAACCACCATGTTTAATCCATCGTTTCCCCCGCTGAGCTGGACCACGACCAGTACATTGTTGTCCCGGAATCCGGGGATGGACGATCCACCGTCTTCTCCCGCGAGAATTCGTGCGACCGAACCGCCAAGAAAAGACGGCAGGGTCATCCCCGCACTGGACACGGCCATCGTCTCAAGGAACTCCCGGCGCGTGTACATGTAACGCTGATTGTTGCTCATGTTACACCTCTAACAGAGTTGGTATTCCGCCGTGGAAAGCATGAGTTGAGCGAATGATCGACGCTGTTTTTTCGTCGTTTCCTTCAGTTTGAAGGATTTGTTCAGGTCGTTCGTACCGGCCAGCGTATTTGCCAGGACACGCCGCTGTTCGTCGTCCAGCGTAACGGGAAGCAGAATGGCTTCCAGTTTACCGATGATGTTCCGCAGCGGCTGTCCGTCCAGTTCCTCCAGATGAGCCTGGATGTATGGATCGGTGTTACCGCGATTCACAAATGTGTTGATGGCGTTGTAGCGGTCCAGCAGTTTGTTGGTGTCAATCCACCCCCGGTTCCCGTCCCAGCCGCTGACGTCCGGCGGCCAGAAGAGGCGCTGGCCCAGATGCTTCATGAGCTGATCCATACGCTGAATATCCGGTTCCCCGTCTTGCTCGTGGTACATTTCGCCAAACAACTCGACGACGAACTGCACAGGACTTTTCACCAGCGTTCCCCGGGCCCGTTCCGAGTAAAACGCCTTGGAGGCAAACATCTGTTTCAGCACGGGACGAAGCTCGTAGTTGTTCAGCCGAAGCAACGCCGCAAGCTCCCTCACAATGCCCTTCTCGGGGGACGGATAGACGAAGTATTCCCAGAGCTGTCGAACGATAAACCGGGAGGTTTCCGGTTGCTCGAAAATGATGTCGATGGCCTCGTCTCCATCGAACGACCCGGATTTGCCGAGGAACGTTTTGTCACCGTCGTCGTGCCACGCGGGGCGAAAGGTGTAGGATCCGTTTTCAATCGTCCATCCCGTGAAGGCACGCGCCCCCTCCTTAATATCCTTTTCCGTATAGTTCCCGATCCCCATGGTAAACAGCTCGAGTACTTCCCGGGCCCAGTTTTCGTTCGGATTTTTCTTCCGACTTCGGAAATTATCGAGGTATCGGAGCATACACGGTGATTTTCCGACGGCTCGCGTGAGTTCTCGCACGTTGCCCGCCGCACCGGTACGGAAAATCTGGTTCAGTTGCAGGTTGTAATGGGCATTTCGCACCTTTCGCGCCGAGGTCGCGAAATGACCGTGCCAGAAGAGCGTTAATTTCTCCTGAAGCGGATGGGCCGTCCGAAGCATCCGCCTGATCCACCAGGGGCGAATGACGTTTCGGACCGCTTTTCGCTGCTTTCGCCGCCATTCCTGGCGGCGGTCAATCTTTTCGGGCCGCGGCAGGTC
>CAZQNZ010000001.1:0-51290 GCA_964594615.1 uncultured Planctomycetia bacterium | reverse complement strand
GAGCACTGGTCTTCGAAACCAGGTGTTGGGGGTTCGAATCCTCCTCGGGGTATTCACAATTCGAAGAGTTGCAGGAAAGTGCCGATCGATCCCGTCCATCCTTTTCCCGCCTCGGATCGCCACCACATCCGGAAGCATGTCTATGATCCGGAAACGATCTTCATGGGGTATTAACCGGGATATTTTTATGCTCGGGCTTGCCCGGATGATCGATTCCGCCGGGGCGAGCCTGTTGATCATTCTCATTCCCAGATACATCCAGCACCTTGAGATCCATTTTTCGGGCCTCCCGGAGCCCTTTCTGATCGGCATACTCCTTTCTACATTCGGGGTGACCAATTTTCTTACGCAGCCGTATGCGGGCGTTGTTCTTGATCGCAGCGGACGACACCGACCCTATCTGATCAGTGGCCTGGCCTTTTTGCAGTGAGCACGGGATGTTTGTTATGGACCACCGATGCGGTGGGGATCTTCCTCGTCCGACTGTTCCAGGGGGCCGGAATCGCGCTGACGATTCCAACCACCCTCTCACTGATCACCGCCTACACCATCCCCGAAGAACGAAGCACAGCTATGGGGTTTTATAACATCATGCGGATGAGCGGGTTCTCGCTGGGTCCTCTGGCCGGTGGCACCCTGATTCAATGGTCCGGATTTCAGGTTCCGATCATCTTCGCGACGCTCACCGCTTTCATCGGTGTCGCACTGATTGCACTCCTGGTCCGTGAACCGACCGGAAAACCGTCTGTAAACCGAAGCGGATTCCTGGAAACTCTCAGCGAATACGTCACCCCCGGGATGATCGACTTCCTGAAAATTGCTTCCGGGAACTTCGCCATGGCCCTGTCGATTTCGCTGATATCGTCTCTGCAAAACGAGTTCAACGCCCGGCTTGATCAAACCACGCTTGAATTCAGCATCGCCTTCAGCTCCCTGCTGTTTTCCATGATCCTCGTTCAGATGCCGATTGCCCGGTTCGCCGATCGATACGGACGCAAAATTCCGATTGTGACCGGCTTGCTTTTTCTTGCACCCGTGACAATCTGGATGGGCTACCTGACGTCAACCGAACAGTTAATTGCTGCACGTGTGTTACAGGGAATTGCTGTGGCCGCTGTGTTTGCCCCCTCCGTCGCGCTTGGCGGCGACAAGGCCGATGCAAGTTCAAGCGGCCGACAGATGAGCATCATCGGCATGTCGTTCGTTCTCGGTGTTGGCCTCGGACCCGCAATGGGAGGTGTTCTCGCCGGCTACCTCACCTTTTCCGCCCCATTCTGGATTGCGGCGGTCCTTTCCCTTGGTTCCGCCGGTATCATTGCGTTCACGGTGTCCGATTCGCTCCTGGCCACCTGATTCCTGCTCGCGCGGGACATGCTGCCGAGGAAAACCAACCCACTGTGGAGTGGAAATTCCTTTATACGGAAAGGAGAAGTCTGTACAATATATCCATTTACTGCATCTCATCATACGGTTCAGCCGGTCGTTCTGCAGGTGGTTCGTTTCGCGTGGACGTGAATTTTCCCTGCTGAACTGTTCGCCTCCCGACGAAATCCTTCACCGATCAGATTCCACACCTCGAAACCATGTCTGGCAAACACAAAAAACTGTTGTTTCTGGCACTGGCAACCACGTTATTTACCTTCTTGCTCATCGGTCTGGGCAATGTCGTCACACGCACACAGTCCGGTCTGGGGTGTGGAGATCACTGGCCCACCTGTAACGGTGCATGGATTCCTGATCTGACGAACATGTACGTCGCCATTGAGTTCTTCCATCGCATCCTGGCGGCACTGGTCGGATTTTTTATTCTCATTCTGACGTTCTGGTGCTGGTCCATCGACAATCCCCGATATGCCCGTTCCATCCGGAACCTGTCCATTCTCGCGGTGATCCTGCTGGCTGTTCAGATCGTTCTGGGGGGACTGACCGTTCGCTACCATCTGCCCCCTGCGCTGGTGGTCTTTCACAACGGAACCAGCATCGCGTTCTTCGGGAGCCTTGTTTTTCTTACCTATCGCATCTACCAGCTATCGGCCGCGCCTTCATCCCTTGAACCGTGGAACGATTATCCGTCTCTGGTCTCGCTGACCGGTGTATTATCCGGACTGGTTCTCAGTCAGATACTCCTGGGAGCATACGTGCGTCATTCCGGCAGCCGGGGAGGCTGTCCGGAGGTGATTCCGTTCTGTGAAGGCTGGAATATCCTCCCCTCCCTCACAAAACCAGCTGTTATACACTTTTCACACCGCCTGCTCGGATTGGCCATTGGTGTCGTGTTTGTCTACCTTCTTTACCGGACCGTAAAGGAAGGGGCATGGTTCGCAACCTCTCTTGCAATAACCGAATGCCTTCTGGTAGGATTGCAGATCCTTTCGGGTCTCATGTCCATCTGGACCGGTAGCTGGACGCTGGTCATCTGGTCCACTGTCCACCTGCTCACGGCGACCCTCATTTTCGGGATTCTTATCGCACTTCTCGCAGCGATTAAACCGTTGAATCCGGCCCCGTACATGCAATCGCTCGCAGTCGATGAACCGCAGGTATAAGCCACATGTCAGCCGCCACGCTCACAACTCGGATGAAGGATTACGGGAACCTCATGAAGCCCCGTATTACTCTGCTTGCCCTTGTCACAACGTTCGTGGGCTTCTGGGTGGCGGGGACGGCCTTCAGCGCCCCAACGTTACTGTTTATGCTCATTGGAACAGCCCTTGGATCCAGTTCAGCGAGCACGCTCAACAACTACATTGATCGTGAACTGGACGAGAAAATGTCGCGCACGAAGGAACGGGCGCTGCCCTCCGGGAAAATCGAACCGAACCGAGCACTGGTGCTCGGTATTTGTCTGGGGATCCTCGGGTGCGGTCTCATGGCCGCTTTCGTGAATGTGATTTCCGCCGGGCTGTTGCTGTTCACCATCCTCTTTTACATTTTCGTTTATACCATCTGGCTGAAGCGTCATTCCCCGTTCTCCACGGAGATCGGAGGAATTGCCGGGTCGATGCCCCCTGTCATCGGATGGGCAGCCGCCACCGGCTCACTCGGCATGGAAGCCCTTGCCCTGTTCATGATCATGTTCATCTGGCAACCCCCCCACTTCTGGGCGCTGGGCATTTACTACCTGGATGATTACGAACAGGCGGAGATTCCGCGGTTTCCCGTCGTGAAAGGAATCGACGCTACCAAGTGGCGTACGTTGCTGTACAATGTGCTTCTGTTACCTGCTTCCCTCACACCCTATGTGCTGGATATGGTCGGAACAACGTATCTTGTCGCTGCTCTTGTCACCGGATTGGCCTATCTCGGCATCACGATTCAGTTCGTGCTAAAACCAATTACCCGATCCGCAGCCCTGAAATTGTTTTCGTTTTCGAACCTTTACCTGCTTCTCCTGTTTATTTTCATGTTTGTCAGTTCGCGCTCGTTTTACTGATCCCATGCAAACCTCCATTTCCAAAGAAACGCTTGACCGGGCCGGGGAACGACATTCCCTGCTGGACCTTGTCGGTGATACACCTCTCGTCGAATTCGGCAAAGTGACGGATGGCGTCTCCGACGGTGTTCGGGTCTTTGCAAAAGCGGAGTGGTACAACCTCTCCGGTTCGATCAAAGCACGACCGGCCCTGGCCATGATTCTCGGTGCGGAAGATGCTGGTGAGCTCAAACCCGGACAGGAAATTATCGATGCTTCAAGTGGAAACACCGCCGTGGCGTATGCGACCATCGGGGCGGCAATGGATTATCCCGTCACCATCTGCATACCGCAAAACGCCACAAAAGAACGGAAAGCCATCCTCTCGGGTCTGGGGGCGGAACTGATCTTCACGGACCCCGCGGAAGAAATGGACGGTGCCATTCGAAAAGCAAGAGAACTCGTCGAAGAACACCCCGAACGCTACTTTTACCCGGATCAATACAACAACGACCTCAACTGGCAGTCCCATTATCACACGACCGGACCGGAAATTATCGATGACACGGACGGTGGCGTCACACACTTTGTCGCCGGGCTGGGCACAACTGGAACGTTCGTTGGCACGTCTCGTTACCTGAAAGAACAGGACGCTTCAATTGAAGTGATCAGTGTTCAGCCCGAAACCGCCCTGCATGGGCTCGAAGGATGGAAACACCTTGAATCCTCGATGGTTCCCGGCATTTATGACCCGCATGTGGCGGACCGCGAATTACGAGCGTCGACCAGCAACGCCTACGAGATGATGCGAAGGCTTGCCAGCGAAGAGGGACTGTTCGTGGGCCCATCGGCCGGTGCGTCAGTCGGGGCAGCAGTGGAGGTGGCCCGGGACCTGGACGAGGGGACGGTCGTTACGATTTTGCCTGATGGTGGAGAAAAATACATGGAGCTGTGGAATGATGAAGATTAAACTGACCGAAACAGACGCAGAGAAGATTCGTGAACACGGAGAAGATGGGTATCCCCATGAAATTTGTGGGGCCATCCTCGGATCCTTTGAAGAAGATGTAATCAAGGTGCATGAACTGTACCGGATGGAAAACCTCCGGGACGAAAATCGGGAACGCCGGTACGAGGTAACGCCCAAAGATCAACTGAAGGCTCAGAATCGTGCGGACGAGCGGGGCCTTGACGTTGTGGGCTTTTATCACAGCCACCCCGATCATCCCGCCGAACCGTCACAGTACGACCTCGACCACGCCTGGCCCCGGTACGTGTATGCCATCGTCTCCGTGCAGGACGGCTCGGCCGCGGATCTGAATTTCTGGCAGCTTGCTGACGACGAATCGGAATTCAACCGGCTTACGCCGCTGTGGTCCGACGAGACCGGTTCGGCTTAATAAGATCGATCTCGGGTCTCATCCACAAGCACCACATCTGCCGGATCCGTCGGGGAACGATCATATGGCTCGATCGACCGGACTTAGGTCTCCCCGATACCCTGAGGACACATGTATGCCCCCATTCGGGGGTTCGGGGCGATTTACGCGACACCACCCTGGATTCCGCTTCGCTTCATCGGCGTCTACCATCGTACAGACCCGCGTAACAAGTCGGGCCGCTTTCTGAGCAGCTTCACAAACACCGGGAACAATTCCAGCTTAACAAAAATGCATCGCTGCCGGCTTTCCTACACGGGAGGGACGTCCGGTATCCCCCCTTTCCTCAACACACACCGTCACGAAAGCGAGGCCGCTTTCGTTCCCAGGGAAGAGGGCCACGTTCACCTTCTTTTGCCGGCTAATTGGAGCGTAAGCGACTCGCTTTCGCGTCTTTCTCCTTCTCCTGATCGGGGAGCTTTCGCCTGGCTGATTGTTCTGCTCCTTCGTTCTTCGCGGGTGGGTCGTCCGGAAGGTCCTTCTACTTTCTTCGGTTTCACGTCCCGAAAGCGATGGCGTCAATGGCGGTGAATTAAGCAAATCACGGGGGGAATATTACATTTGTTGTCGGTGAATCATGGAGCGTTCCACAGCGATCCATTCCCCCGCTTAGCGGGGGAATCCCTTTCGTACCGAATGTTTTGACCCCCGGTTCCGCTCGTTTTCACTCGCTTCACCGGGGGCTGCCACTGAGTCGCCCGCTTCGAGGCACATGGAACGGTATTTCTACTACTGTTTGAATTTAACTCGTCTCACACTAGCACGAATGAATCACGCCCCCGGGCATTCTGTTATCAGCAAATCGGGCTGAAGAATCACCGCTTAATTCACCGCCATTGGCCAGGGCGCCTCCGTTCCCAGGGAAGGGGGAACATGTTCCTCTTCGCTTGCCGACATATAAGAGGTAGACAGACCCGGTTTGCCGGAAACGCCTCCCCCGAACCGAATGTGCCGGTTTCCCTCGGTCGGCTCTCCAGTTCGTGGTAGCCCCTCACGCACGGACTGAATCACCTCAAGCCAGGCTGCTTTCATTGAGCAGGGGTCGCGGGAATGTCCCAGAATCCCCAGATGGGGGTGGCATGAATGTGAGCTTATGGGAATAAGGGAAACTTGCATGTTCGGATTAACGGATCCGGTAAACAAACCGAAACGTTGACGGGCGGAACATTTTTTCGTAGAATGAGTACTATAACTTGCCGATTTGTATGTACGTATCGTACACCCTTTTTTCTGCGAGACTCATGCCTGTCGTAAAGATCCCAACCCCACTACGCGAATACGTGGATGAGCAGGACGAAATTGACGTTGACGGGGAGACAGTTGATGAGGCGCTTCGTGCTCTGACCGACGAGTACAACGAGCTGTCGGAGCATCTATATAAAGAAGACGAGGATGCCCTCCGTCAATACGTCAACATTTACGTGAACGAAGAAGACATCCGCACCAAAAACAACGCTCAAACTCAGCTCGACGAGGAGGATGTGATCAGCATTGTCCCGGCCATTGCGGGCGGAGTTGAAGCGACGAAATCAACGGCCGAAGAGCTGAAGGACCGAGGTGCGGAAGAGGTTGAAACCGAGCTCACCAAGGAGGAAGTCGAACGGTACAGTCGCCATTTCCTCGTTCCGGAAATCGGTGAAGAGGGTCAGAAAAAGCTGAAATCCAGCAGCATTTTGATGGTCGGTGCCGGTGGACTCGGAGCTCCGTTCGGTATGTATGTTGCTGCAGCCGGCATTGGTAAACTCGGTATCATCGATCATGACGAGGTTGAACTTTCAAACCTGCAGCGCCAGCTGCTTCACGGTTCCAGTGACATCGGCCGGTCGAAACTGGATTCGGCGGAAGAATCCATCAATGAGATCAACCCGAACGTCGAACTCGAGTTATACGAGGAGAAACTCACCAGCGACAACGCACTGGAGATCATCGATCAGTACGATGTCGTGGTGGATGGAACGGACAATTTCCCCACCCGTTACCTGGTCAACGATGCCTGCGTGATGCTCGGAAAGCCGAACGTGTATGGGAGCATTTTCCGGTTTGAAGGACAGGTTTCCGTCTTTGATGCCGAGAAAGGACCCTGCTACCGCTGCCTCTATGAAGAACCTCCCCCACCGGGACTGGTTCCGGATTGTGCCGAAGGTGGCGTTCTCGGCGTGTTACCCGGTATCGTCGGTTCACTTCAAGCTCTGGAAGCCATCAAAATTATCACCGGGATCGGTGAGCCGCTGATTGGCAGATACCTTATCTTCGACGCGAAGTCGATGACGTTCCGGGAACTCAAACTGCCCAAGAATCCGGATTGCCCGGTCTGCGGTGAGGATCCGGAGGTGACGGAACTGATCGACTACAAGCAGTTCTGCGGCATTGACCTGTCCGAGGAAGAGGAAGAAGCACTCCGGGAAGACGAGGACGAAGATCGTCCGCCGGAGATGGACGTCACCACTCTCAAAGAACGCATCGATGCCGGCGATGAACCCTTCATCCTTGATGTCCGATCTCCTCAGGAAGTCGAAATCTGCCGTCTTGAGGGTTCCACCGTCATTCCCGTAGGGGATCTTCCGGACCATCTGGATGAACTCCCCCGTGATCAGGAGATAGTGGTACATTGCCGTTCCGGGCAGCGTAGCGCACAGGCTCAGAAACTCCTGCTGGAGAACGATTTCGAGGATGTCAAAAACCTGAAAGGAGGCATCCTTGCCTGGGCGCATGAAATTGACGACTCCATGCCGACGTATTAGTCCGTAGCCCGGCCCACGATCTGTTCCGTCAAATGACGGTCTTGGGGTTCGTGTACCCCATCGATCACTGCACTCACTCAACCCCGGAAGGGAAGTCGTTCAATCCCGCTTCCAGGGAGTCGACCGAAGTTGATCGATGCTCTCATCCGGCCCCATCACAATCAATGTGTCATCGCCTGTCAGGATCATATCCGGCTCGGGAGAAAGACGTTCAATTTCTCCGTACCGTTTTTCCCGCTTGATCTCCACGATCATGATACCGTACTTCTCTCGAACCCCGAGTTCTCGAATCGCCGTCCCTCGCCATCCGTCCGGGACCTGGATCTGATCCACCGTATATCCGTCGGGCAACTCCAGGTAATCCGTTTGCTCTTCCCCTTCCTCCTGATGGACCGTTTTCATCAGTGAAGCCTTCTGCTTCAGAATCTCCCGATTGTACACCCCAATGATGTCGTGTTCCCAGATGACGCCCCTGAACGTAGGGTTGCTCAGCGACTCGACCACCGGAAGTTCATCGTAGTGGGTTCTCCAGAGCTCGTTCATGGCTTCGGACAGGGTGGCCTCCAGGGGAATCAGAGGGACGTCGGCATCCATCACATCCACCGCGCGTACCAGGGTACCGACCTGATCGATGTCCGAAAATGCTCGTTTAACCTCGTGCAGTGAAATAACCCCCTGCACGCGCTCTTCATCATCCACGACAAACAGGTGATCCCGTCCGTGTCCGAGGAACGCCTGGGTGATCTCCCGAAATGTGCTGTCGGAGGAAAGAACGGGTTCCTCCTCCGCAGAACGCATCACGTCCTCCACCTCCAGCTGATTCATCACGAGCTCCTCAGGGGTCTCGTGAATATCAATTCCTTTGCCCATCAACTTACTGGTGTAAATGGATTCCGCGGTGAGAAGGCGGGCAATCAGCGTGGACACCGAACAGCAGATCATCAACGGGAGTACGATCTGATAATCCTGGGTCATTTCAAAAATGATGATCAGGGTGCTCACCGGTGCGTTTGCCGTGCCGGCAAATACCGTTGCCATGCCGGCAATGGCATACGCCTGGGGTGGTGCCATTGACATGGCCAGGTACTGATTTGCCAGAAATCCAACGACGTAACCGGCGGATGCCCCGATAAAGAGAGCGGGTGAGAAAATGCCTCCCGAAAAACCGCACCCCAGACTGATCCCCACCGCGATCATCTTGAACAGGATCAGTAACACCAGAAACTGAACGGATGTCTCCAGAAAAGGCAGTGGAGAAGAAGACTGAGCACCGATCAGCACTTCGATGGTTTCATATCCGACCCCGATCACCTGCGGGAAGTAAGACAATCCAATTCCAAGGAGAACCATCCCTCCAACAACCGGCTTGAACAGGTCAGGAATGGGCAGGGCATCAAACCCATCTCGAAACAGGTCCACGCATCGAATCAAGAGATAGGCGAGAATACCTCCAATTACCCCCAGCGCCGCATACACAAGCATTTC
Source organism: uncultured Planctomycetia bacterium (assembly GCA_964594615.1). Classification (GTDB taxonomy): domain Bacteria; phylum Planctomycetota; class MHYJ01; order CAYXQY01; family CAYXQY01; genus CAYXQY01. The sequence goes on along the minus strand of CAZQNZ010000001.1, from coordinate 42,213 downwards.
CAGCGGCTGCTCGAAGGAAAACCGTTCCATCAACTGAAACGCTGGTTGCGCCCCCAGAAACCGCTGCCCGACCACAGTCCCCGTGACAGAAGCAATCACAATGGGGACAAAGTGTTGCGAGGAAAAGGAGCCAAGGACCACCTCAAGAATGAAGAACGCACCGCCAATCGGCGTGTTGAACGTGGCCGAAAGACCGGCGGCTCCACCACATGCCGTTAGTACACGCAAGTGACGCCGGGGCATGGAGACAAATTGATTCATCATCGATCCGAGTGAGGAGCCGATTTGAACAATCGGTCCCTCCCGCCCCACACTGGCGATCGTCCCCAGAGAAAGGGAGGACACAAGAAGTTTCAGCGGAGCGATATACCATACCACCCGTCCGTGCCGGAGGTTCATTGACTCCAGGACGTCCGGCACACCGGCACCTCGAACATTCTCCAGGAAATACCACGTGATCGGGCCAATGACGGCGGCGGCGATCAGAGGGGGCAAGAACAGACGAAGCAGACCGATGTCCTGAATGTGAAAAATGTATCCAAGCGGCTGCTGACTGCCGTAAGCAACCTGTTGCACCATGCCAATGGACCATCGAAAAAGAACGGCCCCCAACCCCCCCAGCACCCCCACCATCGCACCGACGGCCAGCAGGTATAAGTGCTGGGTGCTCGGATAATGCAGAAACGTAAAATCCAGCTGTTTCCGTATTTTTTTCCAGAAAGACGCCCACATTTTCCGGCTGTTCAAAACAACATTCAGATTGACCTCCCCCACTGGATTCGATAAAATGTTGGACCATCTACATTCACGCTCCAAGGTGGGGCTGCCTTCCTGCCATCGATTACCTTAACGGGCACTTGGCGGAATTGGTAGACGCGCTGGTCTTAGGAACCAGTGGGTTCTCCCGTGGGGGTTCGAGTCCCTCAGTGCCCATTTTTGTCATTCTTGATATATGATCGTCAATGAAAAGCAACGTACTCCAAAAACACCGCTACGAAGCAAACACGAATTCGTCTCCCGTTGAGGGAAAACGGGTGGCCTTTGCCAGCCTTGGTTGTGCGAAAGCCCTCGTTGATTCGGAAAAAGTGCTCGGCAAACTGCTGGAGGAAGGACTGGTGCTGACGGATGACTACTCCGCTGCGGATGTCATTGTCGTTAACACCTGTGGATTCCTCGAAAGTGCTGAAAACGAATCCATGGAAGCGATACGAGAGGCGGTCTCCTACAAAAAAGAAGGCCGCTGCCAGCATGTGATTGCACTGGGCTGCCTGGCCGAACGCCGTGGAAAACGGATCAAGAAAAAAGTCCCGGGTGTGGATGCGGTCATCGGGGTTCGCCGGCGAGAGAAAATGAATGAAGCCATCCGCGCCCTCATGTCCGGCCTGAAACGAAAAGATCTGATCCTGACCGGTGGAGACGAAAAATGCAATCGGGATGTGGGCCGATATCGTATGACGCAGGACCACACGGCCTACCTGAAAGTTGCAGAAGGATGCGACAACACCTGTACATTCTGCATCATCCCGGACATTCGTGGCGGGCTCCAGAGCAAGGGACTCGACGATCTTCGGGCCGAAACCGAAGAACTGGTTCAGAGCGGAGTGCGCGAAATTAATATCATCGGACAGGACACAAGTGATTATGGTCGGGATCTGTACGGTGAACGCCGGCTTGGAGAGGCCCTGCGAACGATCGCGGACGTCGATGGGGTGGATTGGGTGCGACTCCTATACGCTTACCCGGGCCATCTCCAGGACGATGCGATCAATGTCATGCGAGATCACCCAAACGTGGTGCCCTATCTTGACGTGCCCATCCAGCACATCTCCAAAAAGATACTGAAACGAATGTCCCGCGGCACAAGCCAGGAGCATGTGATCAATCTGGTCGAAAAATTGCGCGACCGCATTCCGGAGATTGCGATCCGCACCACGCTGATTGTCGGTTTTCCCGGAGAGGGCGAAGAGGAATTTCAGGAACTCAAATCGTTCGTCAAAGAGTACGAATTTGAGCGCCTTGGTGTCTTTGAATATTCCGACGAGGAAAGCGCCCCCTCTCAACAGCTCGATCAGAAAGTACCCGAAGATGTCATTGAGGACCGATGGGATGAACTGATGCAGATCCAGCAGGAAATCGCACGGGAAAAAGCGGAGGAGCGCGTAGGAGATTCGGTCGAGGTCCTGCTTGAAAAATCCGGGAACTCCGATGGGGATGACCTGGTCGGACGCACGGAATGGGACGCACCTGAACAGGATCCCGTAATTTACGTCAACAACTGCAATGGCCATCAACCGGGGGACCTGATCGATGTGAAGGTCACCGGTGCAACAGGATACGACTTGATCGGGGAACCGGTCCACGCGTAAGGATGAACCAGGACCCTCCAGAATGAGACCTGCTAACCCCATCCGCTATCATAACATTGGCCCGGCACGTCTCGGCCAGATCGCAGGTGCAGGTGCTTGACGAACGGACTGACTTCCCGGAGTTGAGTCTTCGACTGAAACGGATTTAACCCTCCACGTTACGAGCTGACTCGTTTCATGCTCGCCGGCTTCAGCTGGTTTATCCTGTTCGCTGTTCGGCGGTAAGGCATCAGGATCCCCTACGCGAGCGCTCCTGCCATTCCAATCATTCCTACCAGAAAAAGCACCCCGCCCATCGTCATCCACGGAGCAATGCGAAGGCCGGATAAAATCTCGTTCGCCCGGGACGACTTCGATAACTCGAAGGCGGGTGTGGAATCATTTCTGTACACAACCAACGAATCCCCGTCGTCGTAGCACAGATTACGCCCGTCCGACCGCTCCATCACCGTTCCAAAAACGTGATATTGTTCACCCGGCTCAATGTAATACTCGACGAACCGAGTATCCCGGCTGGTCTGACAGGTCAATAAATTTAGATCAAGGGCCTCCGCCCAATCCGGCTGTTCATCACGCAACGTTTCCCCGATAGAACGGATGGGTTCCGGTGGTACCACGCCGTTCGGAACCTCAATCACGTCGTGTTCCGTCAGCTCAACCGATAGCCCCTCCGGGTCCACGAGAATACGACCCGAGTCATCGGCCAGATAAAATGGTGTAGCATGCTGTGCATAGGAACTGACCTGCCAGAGCGGACCGTCTCCCTGCTGATGTTTTTCTTCTACAGCAACCGCGAATAGCACACACTCCTGTTCGGATACAGGAGAATGAAGTACCTGATCTGCCGGTTCGATCGTCCCGGAGACACTGGCAAGACCCGGTCCCGCCTCGGAAATCTGATCCACCTCACAACGATCTACACTGTACAGTATATCTAAATTCAAAAATCCCCGTGCGGATACCGCAAAACCGGCAACAATCAGACCCAGTGATAACAGTAGAAGAAGGTTCATTGAGTGAAAAACAAACCGATAATGGCGTTGGTGTGAGTGGATTGCAACGAAATTGATACATTATATTACGAGGGACCCTTCCCATGTTTCAAGACCTCGTCGGAACGACTCCAGCACATGTGTTCAAACCGATTCGTCCGGCCGCTGACATCGTTTGCGCCCCCGGCTAACACAGGGGATCAGTGGCATGTGATCCTCATAATTTGCCCCTGTTCTGTGGTATGATACCCGTCCACGTTTGTGTGTGGACCTCTGTTTTAAACAAACCTCCGTCATCATGAGCATCCTGATTGAGCAACCACGACATCCGGACGGATCACGAAAAGACGTATACATCGCCGATGGACGCATCAAGCGCATTGGCAACATCTCACCCGAACAACGAACGGGTGCTGATCACACGATCCAGGCCTCGGACAGGCTCATCGCTCCGTCCCTGTCGAACGGACATTCCCATGCCGCTATGACATTGATGCGGGGCTGGGAGGATGATCTCCCCCTGGATACCTGGCTGAAGGAGAAGATATGGCCCGTGGAAGACCGTTTATCTCCCGATGACATTTACTGGGGAACCCGTCTGGCATGTGTCGAGATGATCAAGTCCGGAACGACTCACTTCAACGATATGTACTGGGAATTTGAACAGATTTGCCAGGCCGTTTCCGACAGCGGCATCCGCGCACATGTCAGCGGGGTGTTTATCGATCAGTTCGACGAAGAAATGGCTCAAAAACAGATCGAACAATCGAAGAGACACGCGGAGCAAATCGACACGTTTCCGGACCGCGTTCAATTCGCTCTCGGACCTCATGCCATCTATACCGTATCCCGCGAGAGTCTGGAGTGGGCTTCCACCTACAGTCGCGAACAGGAGATTCCAATGAACATCCATCTGGCTGAAACCCGAACGGACGTCGAAAACTGCCAGGAGCAGCACGGCTGCAGTCCGGTAGAATATCTCGATCGGCTCGGCGGCCTGCACGAACATACGGTCATCGCCCATGGTCTCTGGGTGAGCGACGACGACATCGAATTGATTGCCGATCGCGGTGCCCGGGTGGTGTATAACCCAATCGCCAGCTGGCCTCGGGCCTCGAGTTCCCGTACGATGCCTATCGGGAAGCCGGTGTTCCGGTTTGTCTCGGAACCGACGGCGTTGCCTCCAACAACAACCATGACCTGTTCGAGGAGATCAAAATCGCGGCCCTTCTCCAGAAACAGCTTCTGGACGACCCGAGTGCCCTGCCTGCCCGGGAAGCGTTTGAACTGGCCACAGCGGTTCCGTCCGATATCTTTGATCTTCAAACCGGTCGTCTCCGCGAAGGCGCATGGGCCGACCTTATGTTGCTGGACCGATCCCATCCGGCTCTGACACCTGTCCATGATGATTATTCACTTCTGACCTACGCCGCGTCCGGGGGGGCCGTGGACACGGTGCTGTGTAACGGTCAGGTGATCATGGAAGATCGAACGGTGGATAACGAACAGAAAATTCGTGAGCGGGCTAGCCGTCATGCTCAAGACCTGGTCTCCTCGGTCTGAATGCAGATTTTGGCGTCCAGCGAGACCGAAAAAAGCAAATTGTTCGTAGCTGAGGAGACTTCCTCACCATCACCACAACCAGTAGACGATGAGGAACAGAACCAGCAGAATCAGGCATCCTATCATCGTATCTGTATCTTCCTCCCCCTCAGGCAGGTCCGCCTCCCCTTCTGTGTCTGACACCGTTTTGTTCTCACACTCCTGACAATCACAGTCCCCTGTACAAGCCCGCCCCTCTTTAAAGCAGGAACAGCGATTGTTCGTACAACCGGATTTCTTACAGCTGCAGGACATCGATCAGCTCCGTTTACAGTGCTAGTGAAATCAACCCTCGCCTGTCTTTCGGATATCGAACCGCAAGCTCCTCCGTTTTGGATCCATACATCCAGATGCTCCACAGACGTCAACGGTTCAGACGTTACATACCCGCGTCCCCGGGAAAACAGAACACGTCGTTTGGGTCGCACCGGATTCGTACGGTTTGAAACCCTGACGGCGGGCTTATCCGGCCCAGTCCCCCTCCATGATTGGCGCAGCGATTTCGGTTAAGGGGACGTTTTGTCTTCTTTCATCAGAAAAAACGCCGTGAGAATCCCGACCACAAATCCGATCAGGGTGGTTCCCAGAAGCAGTACGGTTCGGGGAAGTTCTAGTGAATAGAACAGGATATCCGTTTCGACAGGTTCCCAGTTTTGAAAAATCACGATCAATACAAGAACGGACACAATCGCGATACATGTGATTTTGACGTTTCGAAGAGTCATAAACCCTCAGAATAAACCGATGCAAGAAACAAGCAGGAATCACAACCGGACTCAGTCATCCGGCAGAGAGTAGTACCTGCATCTTCTAACATCTGCAGGAAAATTCGAAATTTCCAACGGTAGCTACGTTGCCCGTTTCCTGCGCAAGCAGAGCATGTGACTTATGAAGCGGGTTCTCTTATAATACCTCAACTGATTGATTTTAAACCACTCAAATTCAGGGTCGTTCCAGTTCAATTTCTACCTGTTCATCCGTCGATAAGTATAATCATCACTTTACTGGCTTGACCTCCAGCCCCGGTTAACCACCACGTCTATTAACACCCAGGTATCAGGAGTGCCCAGATGCAGATCAAAAAACTGAAACTGCATGGTTTTAAATCCTTTCCCGATAAGACCGAGATTCAACTAGATGCACCGATCACCGCACTTGTTGGACCCAATGGCTGTGGAAAGAGTAACGTCGTGGATGCCATCAAGTGGGTGCTTGGTTCGCAAAGCCCGAAGTCCCTCCGCGGGAATGAAATGGAGGATGTCATCTTCAAAGGATCCAGCAGTCGACAATCCCTCGGATTCGCCAAAGCGGAATTCGTGCTTGACAACAGTGACGGAGAGATCGACCTCGACTATTCCGAAGTATCCATCGGTCGAAAACTGTATCGATCCGGTGAGAGCCAGTATCTGATCAACGGGGAGGAGGTACGCCTGAAAGACATCGATGAACTGCTCTACGACACAGGCATCGGCGTTGAGAACTACAGCCTCATCGAACAGGGTCGCATCGATCGCGTGCTCGACTCTTCCGCAAAGGAGCGACGGGAACTGATCGAAGAAGCAGCGGGTATCAGCACCTTTCAGGCTCGGAAGCGTGAGGCCCGCCGGAAACTTGATCGCGTCCAGGACGATCTGGACGACGTTCAGAATGTGCTCGACGAACTAAAAAAAGACATCCACTCCCTGAAAACCCAGGCGGGAAAGGCCCGGAAGTACAAAGAACACAAACAGAAACTGGATGAGAAGAAACTCCTGCTGCACATCGATCAGTACCAGGAACTCGTGGAGGAAGAAAAGCAACTACGAGAGGAATGGGAGCAAACGAAGGAAAAACGAAGTGAGGTGCAGGACAAGATGGAATCGACGCTGAGCGAGGCGGAAAAGCTCACCCAGAACCTGGAGGAACTCAATCAAAAACGCTCGTCCCTGAAGGACGAGAAAAACCAGCGGGACAAGGAACTGCTCAACGTGAAGAACAGCATTAAGAACATTCAGGAGCGTCTTACGTCGGCGAAAGAGGACCATCAGCGTCTTTCCGAAGAGGACCTTGAGGAACTGGCGGCCCGAATCGAAGAGCTGGAGGAAGAAATCCAGGAGGCCCAGAACCAGCGTTCAACCTTCGAGGACAAACGAAAGGAACTCGTTGAGGAAAAACAGCATCTCGACGACCGGGTGGACCAGCTCACAGCCCGTCGTTCAACTCATCAATCCCAACGAGATGAGCTTGACAATCGGCTATCGGAGATCAGTGAAAATCAACAGGAAATCAAACGGTCCCTCCAGGACATCTCAGAGCGCCGGGATCGCATCAAGGAAAATATCAAAGAATTCTACGACCGGAAGCGGAAACTAACGAAAAAACTCGATGATCACCGGAACGAACTGACGGAAATCTCTGAACAAATCGAGGAACATGAACACCAGATTCAACGCCATCAGGAGGGGGTGGCCATTCTCCACCGAGCCAAACACAAAAAAGAGAACGAATACCGAACCGTAAAAAACGATCTGGAGGAGGTCTCGGATGAACGATCGGAACTTCGTTCACGCATCAAGTACCTTGAATCCCTCGAAGATCAACAGGCGGGACTTTCGAAAGGAACGAAGTCCGTATTAAACACCTTTGATCCCGCAGAGCACGAAGACGTGCTCGGTTTACTCGGTGGCATGATCACCTTTACGGAACTCGGTCACCGGACGATACAGGGGTTGCTGGATCCTTTACTGGAATTTGTGGTGGTACGGGATTGGCCAACGGCTCGTAAGGTCATTGCAACGGCCCGCGAATCGGAGGGGGACGTGGGGGTTCTGGTGTTATCTGCTCTGGAGGAGGCGGAACGTACGAAGCACTCAAGACGTAACCCGGCAAACAGCCCCATCGATCACCTCTCGCTAAAGAAAAAAACAAATCGAATTTCTACCGACCAACGCAACGCATCTCATGCCCTCAAAACACAACCCACCACACGTACGGTTACCGTGCCACTGGTGTTTCACGAAAACCGTCGGAACGGCTGTCGGCCGCTGGACCAGTATCTTCAGGCCGATCCGCCGTTCAGCCGATTGATTGCGGACCTTCTGTCCTCGTACGGGTTTGACAGGACCATGTCTGCAGCCGATGCAAACGAGCATCTCTTTCCTCCCGGCATTGGATGCGCAAGCCATGATACGGTCACCAGTACGAATCGCGGTCTGGTATATTCACGAGGGGAAACGAGCGTCGAGGACAATGTCGTCGATCGGCGGCGAACCATGGAGGACCTGAAATCCCGAACCAGCTCCCTCTCGGAGCGGGAAGAACGTCTCAAAAGCTCCGCCGACCGGCTTGAATCCGGTCTCGAGTCCGTCGAGAAGGCCCTGAGCAACTCACGCTCCCGGATCTATGAAACGAAAGTGGAATTAAAACACCTGAAAGAACGCCGGTCCCGGATGAAGACGCTGATTGAGGAACACGAGGAGGAACAATCCACTCTGGAACAGAAGATCTCCGATCAGAAAGAAGAAGATCAGCAGCTTGAACAGCGACGGGATGAAATGAAAACAGAACTGGATCAGCTCCAGGAGGAAAAGCAGGATCTCGAACAAACACTGGATCAGACCCGGGAGAAACTGCAATCCGTGGAGTCCGACCTCCAGGAAACCCGTGAGAAGAAGCAGAAACTGGACGTCGAAAAAGCTCAGCTGGACGAAAAAATTCAGAACGTCGATTCCCTGATCCAGCGGCATCAAAAGGATCGAAAAACAGCACAGGACCGAATTGAGTCCGTTCAGAAACGATTGTCCGTCCTGGAGGAACGGCAGGAGGAGTTGAGGGAACAACTGGAAAACAAGCGGTCACGCAAGGAGGAGCTGGAGGAGGAACTTGACGATCTGGAAAGCGAGCTGTCTTCCGTCCGTGATCGAACGTCCACGCTGAAGGAACGCCAGCAGAAAAAAGAGGAAAAACGCGAGGAGATCCGTGAGGCCTATGCTTCCCTTCAAGAACGAGCAAATAAACTGGAGGTGAACCTGAAAGAAGCCCGGGCCAACCGGGAAAACCTTGAAGAACGAGCGGACGATCATCTTGACCGGGACTTTGAAGATGCCCTTGAAGAATTTGACCGACCCGAGGAGGATGTAAACCGGGAGGAACTGCGTGAAGAAGTGAATGAACTGGAATCGACCATCAATCGGATGGGCAACGTCAATTTAGCTGCTCTTGAACAACTTGAAGAGAAACAGGAACGGGTCGACGAAATCGAGAAGCAAGAAGAAGATCTGAAAACCTCCCGACGCCGGCTGCAGCGAATCATACGAAAAATGAAAAAAGAGAGCCACAAACGGTTCAAAACCACATTTGAACAGGGGAAAGAAAACTTTAACGACCTCTTCCGCAAACTGTTTGGGGGAGGAAAAGCGACACTGAAAGCGGTGTTTGACGACGATGACGAGGACGAGTCTGAAACGGAGGAGGCCGTGGAGACTTCTTCCAGTAATGGATCGGTTTCCTCATCCGATCTGCTTGAATGCGGAATCGAAATCAAGGCTCAGCCTCCGGGAAAAGATATGACAAACCTGTCACTGTTATCCGGCGGGGAACGGGCCATGACCAGCATCGCTCTGATGATGGCCCTGTTCATGCTGAATCCAAGTGCGATCTGTATTCTCGACGAGGCGGATGCGCCGCTTGATGAATCCAACCTTGACCTGTTCATCGGCCTGATCAATGAATTTACAGATCTTACTCAGTTCCTCGTGATCACACACAAGAAAAAAACCATTACGGCGGCGGATCACGTCTATGGGCTGACAATGCAGGAGGATGGAGTGTCACAGCTCATTTCGATGGACATGGAAAACCGTGTTCCGGATGAATACCTCCAGGAAAATCCCGAGGAACAACCGGGTAGTGTAGCCGGTACGCTGGCGGAGTGATCCCAACAGCATCACGTTTCCGAAACGATTTGTGTTGTTTCTGAATCCTCCGCTCGTTCTTCTGCATCTACGTTCCGCAGCTCTATTTCAGCGTCACCACCGGGAGAACATGCCGCTCTACGCATGATATACGACCACATTTTTGTTAGACTGGAGGAGATCTTGAACCGTATTCACATCTCCTTCCAGGGGTTCTCCTTGTACGTTCGCACATACTCGAACCGGTCGCAACGCAATTCACGAGATCCTTAATTCCCCATGGCACTTTCGGCTGGTATCATCGGTCTCCCGAACGTGGGTAAATCCACGTTGTTCAACGCTCTATCAAACGCTGAGGCGGATTCTGAAAATTATCCGTTCTGCACCATCGAGCCGAATGTGGGGGTGATCACTGTACCCGACCCGCGCCTGTCCACGATCGAGGGACATATCCAGCCCGAGGAAGCCATCCCGGCTGCAATCGAATTTTACGATATCGCCGGACTGGTGGAGGGGGCGTCGAAGGGGGAAGGACTCGGGAATCAATTTCTATCGAATATACGTGAGGTAGATGCCCTGGTACACGTCGTCCGATGTTTCGAGGACGACGATGTGGCGCACGTGGAAGGCTCTATCAATCCAGTCCGGGATGTGAACATCATTCAAACGGAACTGATATTATCGGACATCGAAACCGTCGAGGGACGACTCGAGAAAGCCCGTCGAAACGCGCGGGGGGACGATCGCGAGGCTGAAGAGCGTGTGAACGTCCTTGAGCGGGCGCTGGAAGCACTGAACGACTCCCGTCCCGTCCGCACCCTTGAATGGGATCAGCGTGAACGGGAGCTCCTTCATGATAGTCACCTGTTAACGCAGAAACCGGTGATCTATGTGGCCAACGTGTCGGAAGATGGGCTTGTATCGGCAAATGAACACGTGGGAAGACTGGTTGATCATGCCGAAAATGAACAAGCCCCGCTGGTTCGGGTGAGTGCCTCGCTTGAGGAAGAAATTGCAGACATGCCCCGGGACGAACAGGAACTGTTACTTGACGAGTACGACATGGAGGAGCCGGCCCTGAACCGCATGGTTCGTACCACGTACGATGTGCTCGGTCTCCAGAGCTTCTTCACGATTGCGAACGACAAATTACGAGCCTGGCCAATACAATCCGGAGCAACAGCAAAGGAAGCAGCCGGTGTTGTACATTCGGATTTCGAAGAACATTTCATTCGGGCGGAAGTCTTCACCGTCGAAGACCTCGAGGAACATGGTTCGCAACAAGAGATTCGTGAGGCCGGGAAGATGAGAGTCGAAGGCAAGGATTACGTCGTCCAAGATGGTGATATACTCAAAATCCGTCATGATGCCTGAACGTTCGTTCAGTGTATTATGGTTTAAGGTGTTTAGTTAAAGAATACACATTTCCCTCAAATAGGTTTGACTCAGAAGAAAAAATCAATATAATATAGATCAATATTTTCGAACATACGACTGTTTTCGGGCTCCTTTTCTTTTTAGACCAATGACCGATAAAGCTGAACTCTTTCTTGACGAAGTAGGTGAGCGGGTGCGCATGTTACGAAAGAACAAAGGCTGGACGCTAGATGAGCTTTCCGAAGCCTCCGGTCTGCATCCGTCTTCGATTTCACAGGTGGAACGCGGGGAACGGAATCTCACGCTGGAAAATCTTTCGAAGCTCGCAGACGGACTTGAAGTCGCCCCTTACCAGTTCCTTCTGATACCGGATCAGAAGGTCGATCAGACTGAAAATGGGGAATACCTACATGATATGATCGATGAAATCCCAGCCGACCGTCAGCAGACCATATATCAGATCGCACATGTCCTGCTGGACTGGGAATCCGGGTCTTCAAACGGCTCGTCGAAGCCGGCAGAGGTGGGCTCCTCTCCTTCATAACGTCCCTTGAAAGACGTCGAAGGATTGTACCATCCGTAGCCTGCCCTCCGGCATGGTGATGCATTCGGAACATCTGACCGGGCAAAGAGGGAGGTTAACGCTATTACTGATGTATTCCAGGATGCAACCAGCGACTACTCATTTCCGCCTGACACACGATCCTTTTCCCGCAGGTGAAAGGGGCTGAAAACCCATAGCCGGCGCCATCGGTAAAACCTCTGTATCGCCTGCCGGTCTTCCTCCGTCATGAGATGCTCGAAATAGCGGTTCTTGATCCGTAAGAGAGCAGAACGATCCACCCACTTCAGCAGCTCCTGAAGGGCCGGAACCAGAGATAATCCGGTCAGGTCAACCGCCGTTTCAAAGTCGATGAGGCAGGGGGATCCTCCGTCCTGTACGACGATGTTTTTCATGTGCCTTAAATCCAGATGGACCACGTCCCGACAATGCATTTCCTCCACCACCTCCCTGAGATCAAAATAGAAGGCATCTGGTAGTTCGTCGGGATTCCCCTCCTTCAAGAACGTCCCCTCCACGAAGTCCCGGATCAGTTTGGAACCGTTGATTAAACGCACCCCTCCGGGTATTCCTTCGATCCCCTGTAGCTTTTTGAGGATCCGGTGTTCTCGGTGGGCGAGGTAACGGGCAAACACAGCACGTCCCGAACATGCATCGTAATCTTTCAGCAGGAATCGGTGCCCTCCGTTCTCGACTACCTGGACGGTGGGTTTCACCCATCCGGCTTCCGGTTTGATTGTCCGGACAGGGGTATACGTCATCCCATGGTCTCCCATCAGTAGGGAAGTCCCAGGAGCGAGAATAGTGGTGCTTTATACACGACAATCAGTACGATCACCACGATCAGCACCGTGGTCCAGTGCTCACTGTTCTCAATGTATACGTCAAAACTCCATGGTTTGTCCGTCGTTCCCGCTTTGTCATATGGTGTGAGCCTTGGAAAATAATCGGGGACCGCCCGGTCGTATTGCTCCCAGGCGTCTCCAAACTTGTCATGCAAACGATTTCCTTCCCGTTTTTTCTTATACGGTATGTAATAGAGGACAAAGACCAGAACCGCTACAGCCAGCAGAATCCAGTTGTAGTAATCGAACCAGATCATACCGGTGTCATTGCTTCCGACCAGGATACACGTACCGACGGTGATGAGAATGGTCCCGATATACAGCGGGTTTTTGACATATGAATACGGGCCTGAAGCCGTTAACTCCTGATTTTTCCGCAGATGACCCGCTGCCCAGATCCGCACGAGTTCACCAATCCCCATCAACGTCGCTCCGATCAGGATATGCGGAGACAACCAGGACTCCGGCGGATGAGCCATCCCAATCAGCACCACCCCGAAGATGTAGACGAAAAGCAGTTTGAAGCTAAATTTCTCGTATCGAATATATTTGTTCATCCGACGTCACCGTTGTCTTTGAATTGATGTTTGTAGAGTGTCGCGTACATCCCTTCCTGATCAATCAACTGATTGTGCGTACCACGTTGTACGATCTCTCCGTCCTCAAGAACAAGTATTTGATCCGCATTCTGTATCGTGGACAATCGATGAGCAATGATCACGCAGGTACGTCCTTTGAGAAGTGTTTCCATTGCCTCCTGTATTTCTTGCTCCGACTGAGTATCCAGGTCCGACGTGGCTTCGTCAAGGAGGAGGAGTTCCGGATCTTCAAGCAACGCACGAGCAATGGTGATTCGCTGTTTCTGCCCTCCCGAAAGGCGAACCCCCCGTTCTCCGACGCTGGTATCATATCCGTGTTCCAGCGACGTGATGAAATCATGAATATTTGCCATGCGAGACACCCGTTCTACCTCTTCACGAGACGCTTCTGGGGACCCGTAACGAATATTTTCTTCAATCGTCGTGTTAAATAGATACGCGTCCTGACTGACAATCGATATACGATCCATGTATGAACTCAGATCAATGTCCTCCACGGGATGCCCATCCACCGTAATCCGCCCTTCCTGCGGATGATAAAAACGTGCCACGATGTCCATCAACGTCGACTTTCCCGCTCCGGAAGGGCCGACCAGTGCGACGGTCTGACCTTTGCATATATCCAGGTCGATATCACGCAATACCGGTGCCTCTTCGTAAGCAAACGACATGTCCCGGATCGAGATTCGATCACCAATATCTGTAATCTTTCGAGATCCTTCGGGCACGTTGTCGATGAGATGATCGTCGTGCAGAAGTTCACGAACTCGCCGCACCCCCGCTAATGATTCCTGAAGTTTGTTATAGGTCTTCGTTAATTTTTTGATGGGCTGATAAAGCATCCACAGAGCAACGATAAACTGTACGAGGTTCCCCATCGTGAGCCCGGATATTGGTGCGTCGGGTGATACCACAAGCCAGGAACCAACAAATAAAAACAGAGCAATCAATCCCCCTATAAACAGACGCATAGAGGATTGAGTAAGCGCCTTATATTTGATCACGCTGACATTTCGATCGAGGAGTTTTTTGTTCTGTTCTTCGAACTGTTCTTCCTCATCGCTCTCCGCCTGGAACACTCGAACAACACGTATGCCGGATAGGACCTGATTCAAGGACTCGACAATATCCCCCAGCTTAAACAGTCCTTTTTTCTTATACTCCTTGACTTTCTTTGAAAAGATCACGACGGGAATGGTTATGAAAGGTGCAATGACCATGGCAACGAGGGTCAGTGCGGGCGAGGCCCAATAAGCAGCACCCAAAGCAACCACAGCCATGATCGGTGATTTCACGAGTTTCGTCAGAATGGAATGCAACGCCTGACGGGACACCTGAATATCATTTGTGACCCGTGAAATGAGATCTCCCTGTTTTTGTTTTGAGTAGAAACTGAGAGGGAGTTTCAACAGACGGTTAAACACATCCATTCGCATCTGGACCATGATTCTTTCTCTCACAACCCGTGAGAGGTACATAAAACAGTACTGCCCAATAGCGGATAGAATCGCAACCCCTAACACCATGAAGCCGAGTTGAATGAGCTTCGACATGTTTTGCTCATTCATTCGATCGATGTACGGTCCAACGAAGAAGGCAAGGCCGCTCTTCGTGCCGGAAGCGATGAGCGAAAACACAAGTACACCGGCAAACAGATACCAGATTGGCCTGGCATACCCGAGGAGCCATAAAAAATCCGACCAAGCACTTTTTTCCCGCTGCTCATCGTCATTGTCAGAGGCAGCGGGATTCATCACTTCGGACATCGAAACGGCCATTCGTCCTGAACGTTCTATTTGGATCCAGTCACTAGCTACAACAAACTCGTCGGGCGCCCCCTGTCGAGGGTACCGAATCGTAACTCGTTCTCAATTCCTACCGAACGGGGGGTTCACGTCGGCCGGAGGGTCGAAATTCATCCTGATCGTTCGTCAAATCCATCAGGATCACTAGATGAGATCCCGCATCGTTCACGGAGGTGTTATGATCCGGATGAGTCCTGGGACGCCCCTGAATCCGCCTTCTTGTCACCCTGGTTCGTTAACCAGCTCTCCCATTCATTTATCATGTTGCTCACCGTTTTTGCTTCTATATTTTCGGAATAAGACACATTGCAGCCGGTGATCTCATTCAGGAGACGAACCAGTGTGGGTGTCAGTTTCGAACGAACGTCCTCCGGCTTCGACGGGAGTTTTTCAAGTGCACGTCGGACCACAAACGTATGATACCGTTCGTCCCCGAGCAACGTGTTCAGATGCTTCTCGTTTTCCTGTTCCTGATCCCCGTCGGGGTTGTCCGTATCCTCTTGCGTCAACAGTTCCTCAAGACGCATGCTGATCTCGGCTAGCACCGTTTTATGTTTTTCCTCGATCTGTTTCAACTTTTCGTTAATGGAATCCGGGGGCGACTGCGGCCGGAGTTCGTTCTGGATAAAGGAGATGGCCTCCCGCACCGGCCCTTTCCGATACCTCATCCTCGCTCTCAGGTACTGAATCCTCCACCAGCCACTCGTTCCCTGTTCGACTTGCTCCTCCAGATCGTCAAGCGAGGAGGAGGCTTCCGTGTAATTGCCCAGGCCAATGTAGGCACGTGCTCTGAGTAACGTGACCGTTGCTGAAAGGTCTTCCTGTGTCACCCGATCCAGTATGGACAGGACACTGGACCAATCCGACGTCGCGAGATACGACTCGGCGAACTCCACGAAAAGGCGGTTGCGTTGATCCTCGGGCAACTCATCCAGCGCCTCATCACTCATGGACCCGGCAATTTCTCGAACCAACGTATGCTGCCCGGCACCCTGAAGCACGGGGATCACATTGCTTAACTTTTCTGGATATTGCTGAAGCGTGTTTTTCAGAGAAGAACGAATCACGTCCTCCACCCCGTTCTCCCGACCGGCAATCAACTCGGCGAGCTGATCTACCGTTCCCGGCAGTGCAATGCTGGAGAGGCTCTTTGCTGCTCTTCGTTTGACGGTGGCGTCTTCCGACTGGCGAAGCAGTTTAAACAACGCTGATAGTGCTTTTTCGCGCTGGGAGCTCCCGTTCTGGTCTTCTGTGAACGAGATGTTACCGAGCGCCTGTGCAGCAGCACCTCGAACACTGGGCGTTGGCGCGTCGGTCAACTCAATCAGAGCGGGAACGCCTTCAACGGACCCTATCTGACCAATGCTCAGAGCGATGTTAAATCGTAGTGTGACCTCCTTTTCCGGTTCAGACTGCTGCAGTAAAGACGTCAGCACAGGCAGGCTTTTCACCTGCTGCAAGGTACCGAGGGTGGATACGATCTCATTGCGTACCGAATCCTTCAGACCCGTATCCTGCATGAGACGGTCCTGCAGCGTCATGATCGATTCCTGATATTTTAGATCTCGGAATGCGTCAAGTATCGCGATGAGAACCGCACTGATGTCTTCGCGCTCAAACTGCTCAATTAACCGTTTGCCCGACTTTTTGTTACCGATGACTCCGAGCGTATTCGCCGTTATTTTCCGCACCGACGGCCGGTAGTGATCAACGAATTTCTCAACATCTGACCGTGCTTTCTTCAGTTCGAGTGTCCCGATGGTTTTGATCACCTCACGGAGGACACGCGGATGCTGCTGATTGGTCAACAACTCGATAATACTCGACCCGTCGGAAACGAAGCGATCAGGCTTCGATTGGTTTCGAACGTTTTGTAAAAGAAACACCAGTTTTCGAGGATCATTCACGCTCAACAGATCACTTATTACGGGCTCGCCTCCCTGCTCCGATGGCGTAAATAATCGCTTCACGGACGTTTTCCATTCCTTTAATGCAACGTCCGACTTCTGTTGAAGCAGCGTTCGATAAATCTCGGCGTCGGACTCGGACTGATGCTGCTTCCACCATTCCTTCCATGCCTCAAAGGTCGTCATCTCATAAAACTGAAATCGTTTCTGAAGAACAATCAGGAGTTCTGGGTGAAGCACCGGAGGGAGCTGATCCGAAATCGAATAAAGTTGATTCCCCAACGCGATTGGATCGACCTGAACCTGAGAATCTCCGAGGACCCGAATCAATCGGGCTTTCTGAAGAATCGCTGGTGAACCGGGATCTTCTTTCTTGTTTGCAAGCTGGGTTAGTAATCCGCGTACCGTTTCCAGCAAAGCGGAATCCGAAAAATACGAAATCGCCTCAATAAGAGCCCTGTCCGAACCATTCGTTTTCCGGGAATAGGTCCGAAGAATCGGCCTAAGAAGGTGTGCTACGGAATCTTCCTCTCCGACCTGCCCGGCTATGGCGGTGAGTAACGCCTCCTTCTCTTGATCAGAACCCTTCGTGAGCAGAGAGGAGACCAGTTCCGTTGCTGCTGAGGACGTCCGCAAAACCAGATCCGATGCGGCATTCTGCCGCACAGGTCGCTCCTCCGCCGTGAGATGTTCCTGTAGTTCCTCCAGCGTTTCCTGGTCGCTACTGGATGTTTGACCCGCCTCGGAAGGGGGCTCTTCCTCCGCCAGAACCGATGATGTCAACAGCATCCAGAAAGCAAATCCCAGGATGCTTATCGCCACTGCGGAACGCAACAGGAACGGTTTCAGGAACTCATCCCGGTTCATGGTCCGCTCATTCAGATCCTTGAAATCACAATTTAGATTCATTCTAATTTACCTCAAGCGGGTGTAATTCAACGGTAGAATGCGAGCTTCCCATGCTCGACGTTGCGGGTTCAAGTCCCGTCACCCGCTTTCCCTCACGGGCTGGAACAACAACATATTTTTCGACAGCCTCAGTCACCTCATCCCCCTGTGTTCGATGCGGTGAATGATTCAAGCAGTTCTTCCTGCCTGGTCTTCATCTTTTCCTCCTCCTGCTTATCCTTATCGTCATAACCCAGCAGGTGAAGTAAACCGTGTATGATATACAAGTATGTCTCATGGAGAGCCGGGTGGTCCAGATTCGTCGCTCGTGAACGTGCCACCGCCGGACAGACCATGACCTCTCCGATGGTACGATTCAGTTCATCCGGTTCCTCTGAACTCGAAAGGGGAAATGCAAGCACATCCGTCGGTCGATCTTTCTGTAAGTGCTGACGATGCAATTCCTGTATTTCGGACTTTTTCAGAAGCACAATGCTAACACCGTCATCACATTTCTCCGCGTTCATCACAAAATGCACCAGATCCCGGACGTTGTTCTCATCAATGGTGAGATCATCCTGCTGATTGAGAACGAAGATCTTGCGATCATGGGATGAACTGTTCCTCTCCTCGGGGCGGACTGCATCCGGCGTCTCGGACAAATCGGCCTGCTTTCCGTTTGGATCCCCCTTTTCTTCTTCTTGAACTGAATCCGTGTCCATTTCACTTTGATCCGGTTCGCCTCCTTCCGCCCCGTCCCCCCTCTCATGGCCGGCTTCCTGATCGTCCTGATCCGGATATTCGATACGGGCATGCATCATGCCCGAAAGCACTTCCACGAAGGTGCGACGGATGGTTTTGATCTCACCCAGCGTGAGACCAGACTTGTTCAGTTGACCGTCCTGAAGTCTCTTTTCGACGATACGGTCAACCATTCCTTCAATGTTCGCCGGCGAGGGATCCTTCAATGACCGGCTCGTCGCCTCCACGGAATCCGCAAGCATGCAGATGCCCGTTTCACGGGAACTGGGCAGCGGACCAGGGTACCGGAAGTCGGCCGTTTCAACATCGGGCTCTTCTCCCTTTTCGATTTTGGATCGCACCTGCTTGGCAAAGAAATATTCCGTTACGGAGGTGCCATGATGCTGAGCAATAAATTCCTTGATCCAGTCCGGCAGGCCGTACTCATCGGCTAACTCCAGGCCATCCCGCACATGTCCAATTAGAATGAGTTTACTCATATTGGATGGAAGGCGATCATGTGGATTTTCACCATCCTGACTGTTTTCAATAAAGTACTGCGGCTTGGTTGTTTTCCCGATGTCATGATAATAACTGCCAACACGAGCCAGCAGTGCATTCGCACCGATGGCCTCCGCAGCCTCCTCACACAACGTACCAACCCGTAAACTATGATGATACGTCCCCGGCGCTTCCATGGCGAGTTTTCGTAATGCGGGCTGGTTCATGTCCGTAAGTTCCAGCAAGCCGAGATCTGTTGGGATCCCAAACACTTTTTCGACCACCGGAAGAATGGCGAGCAACAGGATTCCGGATACAACGCTTGTCCCGAACGCGACACCGGCGGTCAAATAGAAAATCTGCCGATACTCCTCGTTGACAAGGACCTGTATGTCCGGATAGAGAAGCAGTCCCAGTCCGATCATCATTGCCACATGGATGACCCCCGCTGCAAGCCCCGCACTGAGAGGTCGTGTCCGCTTTCGAATCGTCTCGCACATCATTCCAGCAACGATGGATCCGGGGGCGAGGGCAATGAAGCTCAACAGGAAGAACACATCGGAGGAGACCGGAATGGCCTCCGTATGTTGGAGAACCTGAAACGGATCTCCGGATGGAATCCAGGTCACGGCCACGAGAAAGAACATGAAGAAGAACGATTCAATGGCCAGCACCGGAGAAAAGCCAACGGAAATGAGCATCGTTAGCAATGTCAGCGGTACGAAAACGGCGGAACGGTCGGCATGCAGTACCATTCCGGATCCAACCAGCGTCAGAATAAAAATACATCCGTATACCGACATTCTGGATAGGGACGACAAAAGAGGATCCTGACGAACCCAGAGCAATCCGTAGAACGCCAGCACACTGGCCGTTATCAGCAACAGACGCGCGAAGGAAATCTCCCAGACTCCCAGCGCTCCCGAGGAATACGGAAATATACTGATTCCCCAGATGACAGAAATAAACAACGCGAGAAAGTATGACGGTCGCACCCAGATTGCACCGTTGTCGTTCCCGTCCTCGGTCAAGTTGCTCGACCAGGCCGATGAACCGCCACGGTTGTTATTTCGTGACACGAAAATCCTCTGGTTTAAATAATTGAAACAATCGCTTACCTGAGCACTTCATCTAAAAACCTACCGGTGTGGGACGGCTCGGAACCGGCGATCTCCTCCGGTGTTCCCTGAGCCACCAACTGACCGCCGTTTTCATTGCCCCCCTCCGGTCCCAGATCGATGACGTGATCCGCCGTCTTGATCACCTGAATGTTGTGTTCGATAACAACCACCGTATTTCCTTTTTCGACCAGCCGGTTCAGAACCTGCAAAAGTTTGTTCACATCCTCGTAATGTAACCCCGTCGTCGGTTCGTCAAGAACGTAGAACGTGTTTCCCGTCTGCTTTCGCCCCAGTTCCGAGGAGAGTTTAATCCGCTGCGCTTCTCCACCGGACAGGGTCGGGCTGGGCTGCCCGAGCCGCAAGTATCCAAGACCGACATCCTCTACCGTCTGAAGGATCCGTCGAATTTTTTGATGGTTTTCGAAAAACTCGAGGGCTTCCGATACGGAAAAGTTCAATACCTCGTATATATTCTTTCCTTTGTACTCCACCTCCAGCGTCTCCCGATTATACCGCTTCCCGTCACAGATTTCACAATCTACGTGCACATCAGGCAAGAAATGCATTTCAATCACTTTCTCTCCGCGTCCTTTGCACGCTTCGCACCGCCCTTCCTTCACATTAAAACTGAACCGCCCCTTTTCATATCCCCGAATGTTCGCTTCCCGGGCACTGGCAAACAGCTCTCGGATCGGTGTGAACGCTCCAATATACGTGGCCGGAATGGAGCGGGGCGTCCTTCCGATCGGTTCCTGATCGATTAAAATCGCCTTATCGATCCGGTCATGACCCTCCACCCGTTTATAAGCGCCCGGCTTTTCTCCGGAACTGTGCAGTTTCCTGTGCAGAACCGGGTAGAGTGTCTGAGTCACAAGAGAACTTTTTCCGGAACCGGAAACGCCGGTCACACAGATGAACTGTCCGAGTGGAAAGGAAACGTCGAGGTTCTTCAGGTTGTTGTTCTCACACCCGTAGAGGGTAATTTCTCCTTCGTCCGGATCACGCCGCTCCTCCGGAACCTCAATCTGTTTCTCCCCGGTCAGATACTGGACGGTAAGGGAGTCGTTGCCATTTTCCATAACGTCGTCAAGCGGTCCCTGTGCAACGATTTCACCGCCGCCGGATCCGGCACGCGGACCGATTTCGATCATGTAATCTGCTGACCGAATGGTGTCCTCGTCATGTTCAACGACAATTACGGTGTTGTCCATGTCCCTCAGCTGCTGGAGCGTGTTGATCAACCGGCGGTTGTCCCGTGCATGCAGCCCGATGGTTGGTTCATCGAGTACGTAACATACGCCGACCAGGCCGGACCCCACCTGTGATGCCAGTTGAATCCGCTGGGACTCGCCGCCGGAGAGGGTGGCACTTTTCCGGTTTAACGTCAGATACTCCAGCCCGACGTCCTGCAGAAACCCGAGTCGCTCGCGAAGTTCGGTGAGCACGGGTCCCGCAATCTCCCGATTCTCCTCACTTTCCAACTTGAGCTCTTCAAAGAACGTCAGCGCATCACGAATGGGTAATTCACAGATCTCATGGATGTTTTGACCCTCGATCCGTACAGCGAGGGATTCCAATCGTAACCGCCCCCCACCACAGGCTTCACAGGGAAGATCACTCATGTATTTGTGGATTTTCTGTTTGACGTAATCGGAATCCGTGCTCTCAAATCGTTCCTCCAGCGTAGGAATCACACCATCATAGGACGCCCCGTACGTCCGTTCTTCATCCGGATCCGTTCCGTACACCAGAATGTCATACAGCTCATCGGACATCTCCTCCACCGGTGCTTCGTGGCTGAATCCGAATTTGCGACAGAATTCCCGTTCTTTCTTGCTGTAGTACACCGCCGCGCGGCGACCCGTCTTGCGCCATCCTTCAATCGCTCCGTCATCCATCGATTTCGTCTTGTCCGGAATAATCAGATCCTCGTCCAGTTCCGGCCGCGTTCCGAGGCCGTCACAATTCGAACAGGCCCCGTACGGACTGTTGAAGGAAAACATACGCGCAGACAGCTCACTGATGCTGACGCCGCAGTCCGGACATCCGTACTCTTCGCTAAACAGCTCATCGGTCCATTCATCCCCCTTCTCTTCCTGATGGGTCACGATGACCAGCCCTTCACCCAGTTCCAGCGCCGCTTCCACCGACTCCGCCACCCGCTGACGGACCCCGTCCCGCAGGACGATTCGATCGACCACCGCTTCAATTTCATGCTTTTTGTTTTTATCCAGCTCCGGCAGATCCTGAATATCCACCACATTTCCATTAATCCGGGCCCGGACAAACCCCTCTCGCCGCAACAGTTCCAGTACCTCCTTATGTTCCCCTTTTCGATTGCGCACCAGCGGGGCAAGGATCATCGCTCGTCTCTCCTCCGGCAGTTCCAGCACCTGATCAATGATTTCCCGGGGGCTCTGACGGCGGATTCGTTTCCCACATTCCGGGCAGTACGGTGTGCCAATGCGGGCAAAGAGCACACGTAGATAGTCATAAATCTCCGTCTGTGTGGCCACCGTTGATCGTGGGGTTTCCCCTCCTGATACCTGCTCAATGGAAATTGTTGGGGGAATGTTTTCCACGGATTCCACATCCGGCTTATCCATCCGATCCAGAAATTGCCGGGCGTACGCGGACAAGCTTTCGACGTAGCGACGCTGCCCTTCCGCATACAGGGTATCAAACGCCAGGGAACTCTTTCCGGAACCACTGATGCCCGTAATGACGACGAATTCATCACGGGGTATTGATAAATCCACCGACTTCAGATTGTGCTGTCGGGCACCTTGAATTTCGATCGTTTTCTGATTGGCCATCAATCAATAGAAGAATAGAGCAGAAATTGAACGAGTGAGAGAGGCGTATACGTTCGCACGGCAATCACCGATGGTTCGGCAGGAACCGGCGGGAGTGAAGATACCGTTTATTCTCCCGTGATCAAGCCGAAAAATCAAGGGTCCGATCCGTCTACGGTCTCCCTGCAGGATCTCTGGGAGGAGATTGTAATGCGGGCATTCGGCTGTGGTATAGTACAGCCTGAATCCCGGTTCGTGTCACATGAAACAGGTATTATTTCAGGGGACACACCGGTTTCGACAGCATCCAGCTCTAAAATCAGTACCGATTTTCTGGAGTCAACATGCCGTATAGAACGACCAACGAAGACACCAACGAAGCCATCAGTGAAGCAGTAGAAACGCTTGATCTCGACGATCCGGAGCTGAAATCGTACGTCCGTCAGATCATGGTGACCGGGGGAAAACTATCTCAGGATGAGGCGGGCGCTCTGGAGATGAAAATGCTCACCAACAGCATCAAAGAAATCCGCTATGCGTTCCAGATTTTCCAGGAATACCGGGGTCGGCGCAAAATCTCCGTATTCGGATCCGCTCGAAAGCAACCGGAAGACCAGGAATATCAGGACGCGGAACGGTTTTCCCGTCTCGCGGCCGATGACGATTACATGTTAATCTCGGGAGCCGGTCCGGGCATTATGGAAGCTGTCAATAAAGGTGCCGGCGCTGAAAACTCATTTGGCCTCCATATCACACTTCCGTTCGAAGATCGCCCGAACCGCTACATACGCGGTGACGACAAATGTATTCATTTCCGTTATTTCTTTTCTCGAAAATTACTGTTTGCCAAAGAGGCCGAGGCGGTTGTTATTTTTCCGGGTGGTCTTGGGACGCACGATGAGTTCATGGAGCTGATGACCCTGCTCCAGACCGGACGACAGCACCTGCTTCCTCTCATTCTCATCGATCGGGATGGGTTCTGGGGATCGTTCATTTCCTACATGAAGGAAAATCTTATTGAAGCCGGTACGATTTCGAAAACTGACCTGAATCTGTTCGAGTATGTGCAGACACCGGAAGAAGCACTGGCCAGCGTGAATCGTTTCTACTCGAACTTCCACAGTTGCCGCTACGTAGACGAACACTTTGTCGTCCGGTTGTGGGATCCCCCTACGTCCACGCAACAACGGGAACTGGAAGACGAGTTTCGTGATCTCTGTCCGGAAACCGGCTTTCGCCTTCAGCAGGGTCCCCTGGATGGGGAGGAGCCGGTCATCCCGGAACAACTGTATCGGCTCGTCTTCTCCTTTTCGTCCCTGGATTATGGCCGTCTTCGAAAAATGATTGATTTCATCAATTCGTGGAACGATGATCGCAGACAGAGTTCTGATTGATTTACGGGGATTCCCCGGATGAAACGCCCCCTTCACATGGTACGCAGATGCCTATCATTCATGCCGGCTTCTCTCCTGATGCTGGGTACGGGCATCCTCCTCCTTGCCGGAACCATCGTGGTTTTCCTTCCGGCTGCTGAACGTGCCCCTCAATCTGAGAGCCCTCGAACCAGCATGCCCCCCGAACAAATCTCGTCCATCCAACGCCGGTGCCAAATCCGGTTTCACCTGGCCGGACCGGGACGGGCGACGAACTGGGCCACCGAACGGATTCGACAGTTTCAGTTCGTTCAGGAATTGAAATACAGAACTGACATGACCTCAGCGACCTCCTCTTCATTCACCGAACGGAGGAAACTGAATCGCCATCGCTTTTTGCTCATCTCCGCCCCGCCGGAAAACCCCTTCTCCCTGGACTGGAACATCACGGAGATCCTGCAAACCCTTGGATCCAGCGATCAGCTCCTGTCCCTCGGAAAGGAGGGCTATCCCGTGGGACCTGTTGAGCCTGAAACGTTAAGCGAGGGAGAACGTTCACGGCTGATGAACTTTATGGAGGGCGATGAGCGGACGTCGAACCATCAACAGCAGGTCATCCGATTCATCAGCCCACATGAAGGGAAACACTTTACGTTGCACCATACATGGGACGGTCGGAGTCGCTCAATCTCACTTGCAGACACGGAACATCAGATTTCCGGGCTGGACCGGGATGTGCTCATGAACGCTCCGGTGATTCCCGAACGTCTCATCCCGAACCAATTCAGGAGGCACGAAAAGTCATCGTCCACAAAGCCGTTCTCGGATCAACCGTTCTCCATCACCGGAATCGACCAATACCTGCAGTCGTTTTTTCCCTGCCGACTGACCGGTGAAGCTACGTTGAGAAAAACGGCGCAGGACCGGAATCGGATCACGTTCAGGGGGTCCGGTTCCTTTAATATCCTCCATCCTTCACGGTCGAAACTCATCGGTGAACTTCGACTTCGACGGATCAAATTTGTATATCAGCACAAACAAGATCACATCCGAACAGCACAATTACACGGTCGCATCGCAATGTCCTCGTTCCCCAACCGTCATGTGCTGAACAGGATCACGTTTCTTCGAAAGCCCGACTTTCGGATCTCTTATCAATCTGACCCGGGGCCCCAAGATGAATAACGACAAGAAGCAACAGGGACAGCAGAAATTTCTGGAATCAGAAGGGGGCGTACGCCTGAACCTGAGTCACGTCACAATTTATCGAGGGACGACCAAAACGTTTTCCGCCGAGCAAATCGACATCCAGCCGAACAGCCTGACGGCGGTGGTGGGGGTCAGTGGAAGTGGGAAAACAACCGTGCTTGAATGTTTGAGTGGCAATATCCGTCCACAGACCGGCCAGGTCATCGTCGACAATCAACCCCTCTCGGAAAACTTGCAGAAACACCAGAGCCAACTCGCCTATATCCCCCAGGAAGACATCGTACACGAAGAAGTCACCGTTCTGCAGGCGGTGCACTTTGCTGCGCTGATTCGTCTGGGAGACGAGGCCCTGACCGATCGGAAACATGATGAAATCCATTCGCTGTTACGTCGTCTGGGCATTTACGATATGCGCAACCAGCGGGTTGGAAACCTGAGTGGAGGACAGAGAAAACGTGTGTCCATAGCGACGGAACTCGTCTCCTCGCCCCGGCTCCTCCTGCTGGACGAACCCACCGCCGGGCTGGATCCAGCCAACCACCGCTCCTTCATGCAGTTGTTGCGAGAACTGGCAGACGACGGTTGCACCGTCGTTTTCACAACCCATCACACGGAACGGCTGGAACTCGCTGATCAAATCGTCCTGCTGGGAGATGGCACTGTGGAAGATCAGGCTCGTCCGGAGAAGCTGCTGAAGAAACGCAATTGCCAGTCGTTCCCTGAACTTTTTGATCAGGTTCCCGTCTCTTCCGAAGCCGATGAAGCCACGAGTAACACCGGATGGTTCAGCGTTACTGAGTCGTTCCTGGCTGCCGTTCAACCACTGTATCTGATACTGAAAGGCATCCTGTTCTGGAGTTTCGTGCTTGTTCGTGATTTCCTTCGGGTGTTGTTCGTTGCGGCGCGGGCGACGCTTACGCGGCCGCTGCAGAGTGCAGGATTCGCCCTGCGACATCTCCTCCCCCGACAATTTGGTCTGCTGCGCCGGGAGCAAATCGTCCTGTTTCAGCATCCCGCTTTCGTAGGCTACCTGTTCCTGCTCCCCACGGTCATCGGAATCTTAATCGGAACCGTCTCAAACATTCACACCTCTCCATCCCGGACCGTTTTCCTGTCCCTGGTGGCTTCCTTCTGGCTGGGGATCACCACCTCCTCCCTATCGATCATCCGGGAATTCCCCATCGTGGAAAAAGAGCGTATGGCCTCCCCTTACCAGGAAACGTACGTCGTGGCTTACCTGAGCTCGAAACTTTTGTGGTACGGGCTGATCGGACTGACCGTCGGCCTCCTGCTCATCGGCGGACTGTTTCTCACCGGCTCCATTCACTACGCTTCCCCGGATTACTCGTTCCGCTTGCTCATGACCATGAGCCTAATTGAACTTTCCGCCCTCATTGGCGTGGTCATCGGTCTGCTTGTTTCCACAATATCGGAGAACCAGGTTTTCGCAATGGCGCTCATTCCGTTAATCGTGCTGCCGGGCATCCTCCTGAGTCGAGTGGCTCTCAACAAAATGCCCTACGAACCGGTTGGGACCCCCGAGGTACAACAATTGACCCCGGCGGCCCAGGAGAAGGAGGCGTTTCGAATCCCCTCCTCGAACGATGAACTGCTTCCTGCTGTCTGGTACTGGGCATATCGGATTCATCCGATCTCATTCCTCTACGACGGTGCTCCTCTTACCTTTCGTCCCCAGCCGGATGAACGCAAAAAACAACGAAAAAAATACCTCAGGAACACCGTTCAATTCACACTGATTCCCTCCATCGTGCTTTCGTTTCTCGTATACTTCCTCACCCATCTCATACTACTTTTTCGAGGTCGACTGGGAATCGGTCGGTTTCTGGGAGAATTCTAACTGACCGCTGAACCCCCTGTTCCCCCCTCCTTCATCAGTCAACCCAACACACTCCAGAGACCGTTCATGACTCCCTGAGGCCAGAGACCCTGGATCCGAAACAGGGAGATGGCTGAGGCCACTCGGAAAGCAGATTCCAGGTGATAGAACCTGTCCGAACATCCGTTCCCGGAAACGGTTCCAGCGCCTGCGCCCACAAAAGCGTGGCAACTGTTATTGATTGGGGTTCTGGAAGGGGAAATTAAATTTTTCACGCACCACCGGCTTACCCCGGCAATTCAGTATTCCCTCGGTTCACGAACAAGGAACAGTACGTTATTCGTCATCCAGCGCCTCATTCATGCTGCCCGTTTTATAGCCCCGCAGATCAACCGACACATACGTGTACCCGACCTCCTGCAAATGTTCGACAACCCGTTCCCGAAGTTCCCCATCCAGAAATTCATCAATTTTGGTGGGAAGTACCTCAATGCGTGCAACCTCCCCGTGGTGACGGACGCGCACCTGTCGGAAACCGTTTTCACGAAGAAACCGTTCCGCCTTTTCCACCATCGTCAATCCCTCTTCCGTGATTTCCGTTCCGTAAGGAAATCGGGAAGACAAACAGGCCAGTTCCGGTTTATCCCAGTTTGGAAGTCCAAGTGCCCGGGATAGCTGACGCACATCCTCCTTCTCCAGATCCGCATCGTCCAGGGGAGCAAGCACATCATGTTTTTTGGCCGCCGCCTGCCCGGGACGATAATCCATGCCCGCCCCGTCGCTGGCGTTTTCACCGTATGCAATAGCGGAAAACCCTTCCTCCTCAGCGATCTCGTGAAGCATCGTGAACAATCCGTCCCGGCATAGAAAACAACGATCCGGACTGTTCTCAGCATACCCTTCAATTGCCAGCTCGCTCGTCGGCACCACCCGGTGACGGAACTCGTACTGCTCAGCAATCTGTTCGGCTTCTCGCAATTCTTCCGTGGGGTACGTTTCCGAGGCCGCCGTAATGGCCAGCATATCCTCACCGAGCTCCCGATGAGCCGCATAGGCAAGCAGTGAACTATCCACCCCCCCTGAAAACGCAACAATGACCGAGGACACCGAGTGAAACTGCTCACACAGGCACTCGAATTTGGTCAGGATTTCCCCGGACAACTCCTGCGAACTTTCGGATTGAATCTGCTTATGCATGGGATCATGATGCGCTAAATACCGGATACGACTCAACTCTCACCTTAGGCTACCGCCGTCGGTTTATCAAGCATTGAATGGCAAATCCACTTCGCGTAGAATAACGAGATCATCTCCCTCGATCATGGTCTACTTTAGTATTTCGACTCTCATTGATGGGTTTCCATTTCAGTCCCCCAATGTTAGGCACCCAGGGCTGGCTCGACGTCGATCACTCATCGAACATTGAAGAAACAAGTGAATCTGATGAACAACACTCGCTTTCTGGATGCCTGTCGCTGCCAACCACTCGATCGTCCGCCGATCTGGATGATGCGACAGGCAGGCCGTGTGATTCCCGAATACCAGCAATTACGAGAGCGTATGACGTTCCGAGAACTGATGGAATCACCGGAACGAGTGGCGGAGGTGACCACCCAACCGGTGGATGTTCTGGGGGTGGACGCTGCGATTCTCTTTACGGACATTCTGATCATCCCCGAAGCCATGGGACAGACCATACGTTTCACGTCCAGCAGCGGCCCCACCGTCGAACCTCTGATGAGATCTTCCAATCAGATTAATTCACTCGAACAGCTGAATCCTGAGCGGGACCTGACGTATGTGCTGGAGAGTGTACGGGCGACGGTCGAACGACTGAACGGTCGGGTGCCGCTGATTGGCTTCACCGGCGCCCCCTGGACACTGGCCTGCTACATGATCGAAGGCGGAAGCTCAACCAGATACTGTCATGCCAAACGTCTACTCTACGATGACCCCGACGCCATGGATGAACTTCTGTCCCGCCTGACGGACGCCGTCATCAAACTGCTTGATGCCAAAATCGAAGCCGGTGTTGATGCGGTTCAACTGTTTGATACCTCCGCGAGCACGCTCCCACCGGGTCCCTACACCGAGCAGGTTCTCCCGCATGTTCGCAGGGTGATCGAACACATATCCCACAGGGAACAACCGCTCATCTACTATGGAAAAGGGACCGGACATTCTCTGTCCAGCATTGTTGATCTCGGGCCGGATGTGATTGGATTGGACTGGACGGTTTCAATGGAAGAAGCCCGTGAAACCGTACCGGACGATATCGCACTTCAGGGGAACCTCGATCCCACCGTGCTCCTGTCCAACGACGATCGCATTCATCAAGAGATTCGTCGGATTCACCATGAGTACGGCGAAAAACCGGGTCTCATCATGAACCTCGGCCACGGCATTTATCCCGAAACCAACGTAGAACAGGCAAAGACCGTTGTGGACGCTGTGAAAAACGGCCTTCCCTCCCCGGGGAAATAGCACACCCGCTGCTCGAAACGCCCTGACAACCGTTCGAGCAGGACCGCTCAATCCAAATCGTCCTCCGGCCGGTCATACCAGAAGCCGCAGAGGGACCGGTAATACACCGCCCAGGGCATAAACAGAACCAGTAAAAACCGGACCAGGAGTTGCCCGTTCGAATACCAGCTGGTTTTCCTCGCAGAAGTGACCACGCACTCCTCAATAATTTCGAACGAAAGGCCAAGCCGTCTGCCACGGCGTTTCAGTCGCATGGAGAGGTCCAGCTCCTCCGATGCATAGAGGTTTTCGTTAAAACCCCCAACCGAGTCAAATACATCCCGTCGAGCAAACAAAAATGACCCGGCCGCCAACCGAAATCTTCGAGAAATTGTGTTCCAGATACGTAACCCGAACTTCATCGTGGCATCCGATTGATCCGAACGGACCAGTGCACCTCCTCCTACCACCCCACCACTCCGCAATCGCTCCGCCGTCCTTGCAATCAACCGCGGAGAAACCATGGTATCAGCATCCACAAAAATAAGGAATCGACCTGATGCAGCCCGGGCCCCACGATTTCGAGCGCGAGCAATCTGCCGCTCCGGTTCCTCCACGACGTCCGCCCCGGTGTTTTCCGCCACCACTGGGGTGCGGTCGGTCGACTGATTATCCACAACGATGATCTCGTAGCTTATTTTGCAGTCCTCGGCGGATTCACGGATGTTCCGCACACATCGACCAATCCACTCTTCCTCGTTATAGGCCGGAATAACAAACGTGAACACGCAGGAGGGGAGGACAAATTGTTGAAAACAAGCAGGAAGGGTTCGAAATTATAACTGAACGAATTTCTAACAGCAATCAGCGCACCGGAACAGGTCAGGTCATCAAACGTATGAAGAGTCGGTGAAAAACAACAGGCGAACCCTGGTTGAAGGCGGAGAACGCTTCGTTTCCATTACACACGCTGTTGAAACTTTCGGATGAACCCTTATAATTCATGTATTCAAAAGAATCTGAAATCGGCTACATGGATCAATATCAATAGAAGGATGATGACATTTCGGGAAAACGTGTGTCGCTCCACCTCCACTCTCCTCCCGAGCCATTCCTCTACCCGAATGTCTTATCACTCCATCTCCTCGATAAGCTCCATACGCATCGGGATCATCATACTTTTAATTATAGTGTCCTTTTAAAGGGCACTCATGATCACAACACCCCTCCATTCAACCGATTTCTCTTCAGATTCCATCCGAAACACCGAACTCTATCCGGTGCTTCGGGCGTATTCGATGAGAAAGAACTTAACTTACGGCATTACCCTCGATTTCAGGAGTGACCAATGAGAAACGTACTCGTATTTGATACGACGCTTCGAGATGGAGAACAGTCTCCGGGCGCAAACCTCACCCCCGACGAAAAGATGGACATCGCCAAGCAGCTGGATCGTCTCGGGGTGGACATTATTGAAGCAGGCTTTCCTGCAGCATCACCCGGGGATCTGAAAGCAGTACGAGAAATTTCTGAAACCGTTGGACAGGGAGATGGCCCCGTCATTGCTGGACTGGCACGTGCGATAACGGATGATGTCGAGAAATGTCTGGAAGCCATTGAGCCGGCCGACAATTCACGAGTGCATATTTTCCTTGGCACCTCCGACATCCACGTGGAGGAAAAACTCGACATGACGCGGGATCAGATCCTGGAGACGGTTGTTGAAACGGTTTCGCTGGCCAGGGAAGGTTGTGATGACGTAGAGTTCTCTCCGGAAGATTCCACCCGCGCCGATATGGATTTTCTCTGCGAAGTCCTTTCCACGGCCGTGGAAGCCGGTGCAACCACCCTCAACATTGCGGATACGTGTGGATTTGTGACACCGGACGAGTACAAGGAACGAATCAAGTACATCAAAGATAATGTAAAGGGCATCGAGGATGTGAAGTTATCCGTCCACTGTCATGACGACCTCGGCCTGGCCACTGCGAATACGCTTGCGGGGATCGAAGCCGGAGCCGATCAGATCGAAGTGACCATCAACGGCCTTGGTGAACGCGCCGGAAATGCAGCACTTGAAGAAGTGGTCATGGCATTAAAAACACGCCAGGACATCTACGACGTGTCCACCAATATCGATACCAAAGAACTTCTGCCCACCAGTAAAATGGTGTCCGAGTACACCGGATTCGACGTCCAGCCCAACAAGTCCATCGTGGGAGAAAACGCATTCGCCCACGAGGCTGGCATCCACCAGGATGGTGTACTGAAGGACAAACGAACATATGAAATCATGGATGCCCGGGACGTGGGTCTGGAAAAGAGTCAACTGATTCTTGGAAAGCACTCCGGTCGTCATGCGTTTCGGGTCATTCTGGAGGACCGTGGCATCGATCTCTCCGAGGAGGAACTGAACGAGGCCTTTGAAAAATTCAAAGAAGTGACGGCCACGGAAAAGACCGTAACGGACGATGAGATCGTTCAGATGGTTGAGGACTTAAAAACCGTTAAATCGTAACACCTTATCCTGCCACGCAGACGCCATGGGAAAAACAATGTTCGAAAAGATCTGGGACCAGCATGTGGTTCGTGATGAACCCGCGCGTCCCACATTGCTGTACATCGACCGACATTTCGTACATGAAGTCACGTCCCCTCAGGCGTTTGAGGGGTTGCGTCAGGCCGGTCGGCAGGTTCGACGCCCGGACCTGTCCATTGCAACCATGGACCACAACGTGCCGACCTCGATCAATCGTGAACCCCTTGAGGGCATTTCCAAGAAACAGATTGAGGTCATGCGAGAGAATTGCCGGGAATTTGGTATTCCCCTCTACGACCTCGACAGTGAAAATCAGGGAATTGTTCACGTGATTGGTCCGGAACAGGGATTTACCCTTCCCGGGCTGACCATTGTCTGCGGCGACAGTCACACGTCCACCCACGGAGCCTTCGGCGCTCTGGCTTTCGGCATCGGCACCTCGGAAGTGGAACATGTTCTTGCAACTCAGACGCTGCCCCAGCAGAAGCCCGACACGATGGTGGTGAACTTTCATGGGGAGATGCCGAACGGGGTGACCGCGAAGGATCTCATCTTGAAATTAATCGGTACGATCGGCGTGGGGGGTGGTACAGGCCACGTGATCGAATACGCCGGAGAGGCGATTGAGTCGCTTTCCATGGAAGGGCGAATGACCATCTGTAACATGTCCATCGAATGCGGGGCACGCGCCGGTCTGGTCGCTCCGGACGAAACCACGTACGAATACCTCCGGGGCAAACCTCACGCCCCATCTGGAGAGGATTTTGATCGAGCCGTCGAGGAGTGGAAACAACTTCCCTCAGATCCGGACGCTGAATTCGACACGGAAGTCAACATCGACGTGTCCTCGATGGAACCACAGGTCACCTGGGGAACCAACCCCGGACAGGTCGTGGACGTCAACGATCGCGTCCCTGAACCGGATCAGTTCGAGGATCCCGTTCAAAAAGAAGGCGCCGAACGTGCGCTTGACTACATGGACCTCCAACCGGGCACACGAATGACAAACATCAGCGTGGATCGGGTGTTCATTGGTTCATGCACCAACTCCCGCGTTGAGGATCTTAGAAAGGCTTCGCGCGTCGTTCGAGATCGAGAAACCCACCCTAACGTTCGTGCGATGGTGGTCCCGGGATCCCAGCAGGTGAAGAAAAAAGCGGAGGAGGAAGGGCTTGATGAAATCTTTAAGTCCGCCGGCTTCGAGTGGCGTAAATCCGGCTGCAGTATGTGCCTGGGCATGAACCCGGACGTGCTGGAACCGGGAGAGCGGTGTGCATCCACCAGTAACCGTAATTTCGAAGGTCGGCAGGGAAGGGGAGGACGCACACACCTGATGAGCCCGGAAATGGCTGCAGCGACCGCCGTCGAAGGGCATCTCGTTGACATTCGTGAGTGGCAGGACTCATAATCGTACGCAACATTCCAACGTTACTTACATTCGTCTGATACCACCATGTTTGATCCTTTCGAAACATTCACCGGCGTCGTCGCCACACTCGACCGTCCGGACGTGGACACGGACCAGATCATTCCCAAACAGTTTTTGAAACGTGTCGAACGCAGTGGTTACGGTGAGTTCCTGTTTTACGACTGGGCCACGGATGAGAGTGGTGAGCCGGACGACTCCTTCTTTCTCAATCAATCTCCGTACAACAATGCGGAAATCCTCGTCACCCGACAGAATTTTGGTTGCGGATCCAGCCGAGAACACGCTGTCTGGGCCATCACGGACTTTGGTTTTCAGACAATCATCGCCCCGTCGTTTGCTGATATCTTCGAAACCAACTCGTTCAAGAATGGCCTGTTACTGATTGAACTTGATGATGAGCAGGTGGACGACTTATTTGAACGAGAGGCGTCCTCGAACGGTGCGTATCAACTCACTGTCAATCTCGAAGACGAAATTCTGGAAGACGACTCAGGAGACCCCATCCCCTTCGAAGTGGATGCATTCCGTAAAAAGTGTTTGCTTGAAGGCCTCGATGATATCCAGCTCACACTGGATGAGTCCGACGACATCGATCGGTACGAGTCGGAAAAGAAACGCTTCTGGCAGGACGTCAACAATCCGGAAACCCCGGCTCGATCCTGACCTCTCCCCCGACCGGGCTCTGAAGCAGGTTCATCTACTTCCTGCCGATTCTCGTCTGATCCGGCTCTCCTGAACTATCAATGTCCTTCCCGTATAATACCCTTTCGCTCTCTGGCTGATTCGACCCCTCTCCAAATTCGTTCCCGGTAACGTAATGCGATTTACCACGGTTCAGATTGTCTTTTTTCTCCTCACTGCCGTCCTTTATGTATCTGGTTTTATCTGGGGATCATGGCGTCTGGTTCAAAAACGGACCCCACACGATTGGGTCAGTCGTATCGTCTGGTGCGGGTTCTTCACAAATATCATGTTGATCTGTTCGATTATCGTTACTGAGGGGGGAGGTCACATACCCAACCAGTTCGACACCATTGTGGGACTCACCGCCGGCATTGCGCTGATGTCTCTCCTGCTTCGAAACTACGCGAAAAGCTCCCTGACCGTCCCCGTGGGCATCGGCATCTGTACCCTGTTTATCGTATTTGCCGCTGCTTTGATGATTCGACACCCACGAACCAGCAGTACCCTATCCATGAACGGTTGGCTTATTCTGCACATTGCTATGATTCTTCTGAGTTACGTGGCGTTCTCGATGGGATTTATCAGCGGGGTTCTTTTTCTTGTCCAGGAACGAATGGTCCGTTCCAAATCTACAGGTTTTCTCTGGGATGCCCTTCCTTCTCTGGAACGATCCGAAACCATCAGCACCACGTCCGTTCTGGTGGGCTTCCCGCTTCTGACCATCGGGATTATCCTGGGCATTTTCGGGGGGGAATATCTGGAACATCAGTTGTCCATGCCCTGGTACCAGGATCCAGAAGTCTTCCTGTCCCTCCTTACCTGGATCGTCTATGGCGCACTCCTGCTTCTTCGAAAAGGGCTTCTGGTGAAGGGGCGTAAGTTCGCCTACCTATCCGTTGCCGGGTATTGCTTGATCCTCACCACGGTCTTTGTCGGAGAATTCCTCTGGGAAGGATTTCATCAAAACTTATGAATCATCCCGCGTCAAAAATTCGACTCGTCGGCATCAACCATAAAAATGCCCCTGTGGAACTGCGGGAGCAACTTGCCGTTCCTGTGGACGAACAGGGACAGGAAATGGACAGGATTGCGGAGGAGTTCTCCCTCAGGGAAGGGGTTCTGATCTCTACATGCAATCGTGTAGAGGTATATTACGTGCCCGGTTCAGATGAGGTCGATCCGGAAGAAATCGGTCAAATGCTTGCCGAGCGGAAAAACGTCGCATGGGCGGAGTTTTCCGATGCCATGTACGATTATCAGGGGAAACAGGCCATCCATCATCTCTTTCGAGTCACATGTAGCCTGGACAGCATGGTGGTCGGGGAAACACAGATCATCAACCAGGTAAAGACCGCGTACAACGAAGCAAAAATTCTGGGACTGACGGGACATCAATTCAACACCCTGTTTCAGGATGCCCTTGCACTCGCAAAGGATGTGCATCAACACACCGACATCGGAGAGAACAAGGTCTCCGTACCAAGCGTTGCGGTTGATTTCGTATCCCGTGTCTTTGACGAGTTGAGCCAGAAAACCGTGCTCCTTGTGGGAGCGGGTGAAACCGCACGAATCTGTCTAGAGAACCTGATCGACCATGGCGTTCAGGAAAAAATTATCTGCAATCGGAGCCTGGACCGAGCACGTGAACTGGCGGAGAATATGAACGCAAAAACCGTGCAATTTGAACTTCTGGAGGACTACCTCCCAGAAGCCGATGTGCTCATCGTTGCCACCTCCTCAGAAACACCAATCATCGGCCCCAGAGAACTGCGAAACGCCCTTCAACACCGATCGATGAACCCCATCTGCATTCTGGATCTCTCCGTGCCTCGGAACGTTCATCCCGAAAGCCAGGAACTTGATCAAATGTATCTGTACAACATCGATGACCTCGAACGGATTGTTGCCCGAAATCTCGAGGCCCGTTCCGAGGAAATCGACCGAGCTGAGGAAATGGTCGAGGAACATCTGAGCAAATTCGTCACCAGTCGCAGGAAGGACCAGGTCGGTCCATTGATCAAAGAACTCCGAAACGAACTGATGGACATCGGTGATGCGGAACTCGAACGCAGTCTCAATCGACTCGAATCATTGGACGAGGCGGATCAGGAAGAGGTTCGAAAAATGGTTGATCGAATACTGAACAAAGTCCTTCATTCACCGATCACAAACCTGAAGGAACAGTTGTCCGGCAACAATGGACAGAACCTTGTAAACGCTGTAAAAATTCTATTCGACCTGGACCCGGACGAGGAGGCCGAAACCCTTGATTCATCGGTCGAGGAGGAGGAATGAAGGAGACCATCAAACTCGGCAGTCGCGGTTCCAAACTGGCAATGATCCAGACCACACTCGTTCGTGAGGAACTGAACCGAGTGGCCCCTGATCTGGATGTAGAGATTGTAACAAAAGAAACCAGCGGGGATCGCTTTGCCGAACAATCCATCCATAAACTACCGGGAAAAGGTTTTTTTACCAAGGACCTGGACCAGGCGGTCGTCAGCGGCGACGTCGACGCCGCCGTTCACAGCGCGAAAGACGTACCGACCGACGATATCGAGGGCTTGACCATCGGTGCCTTCCTGCCCCGGGAATCCCCCGGGGACGTGCTCGTTGCACGACCGGGATGTTCCGGAATAGAAGACCTGGTTGACGGGGCCACTGTCGGCACATCCTCGCTGCGACGACAGGCGCTCCTGTTGAACCGACGTCCGGATCTGGAGGTCCAACCAATCCGGGGGAACGTGGACACGCGCCTGCAAAAATTGCTGGAGGAGGAACTCGTGGACGCCCTTGTCCTCGCCGAAGCCGGCCTGAATCGTCTGGAGCGGGCGGATGTGGTGACACAATATCTGAACCCGAAAACATTCTATCCGGCACCGGGTCAAGGGGCTATTCTGGTACAGTGCCGCGACGAGCCGTCGGCCGTTGCGAAGGCGCTGTCCGAGGTGAACGATGAAACGACGAATACGCAGATAAACACAGAACGGACAATCATCGATGAGCTGGACGGTGGTTGTCGGATTCCACTCGGCGCGTACTGCTCAACGGAATCGAGTAACCAGTTCGAAGCATACGGAATGGTCGCGTCTCTGGAGGGTGATCCTGTTCTAACCGCAAGCCGTCGCTTCCACCGCGATGATTCCGTTTCCTCAGCTCGTGAAATTGCGGAAGAACTTCGAAAAAAAGGGGCCGTCTCTCTTATTGAAGAGGCACGTTCCTATTTACAAGAAAAAGAGCAGGGGTAATCCGTCTACATCCGCGGTGTTAGATCTTAGCTCCTCTCTCATCGAACCACTCAATCACACGGTCAGAAGTCGATCTGAAAAGGTTAGAAACCAATCAAAACCCGTGCTCGATGGTTGCAATGAACGCGTAATTTTTCTATGATATGTACACCTGAGAATCCCCGTTGAACACGCCGATAGATTGTTACGGAGAACCGCATGAAAATACGCTGTCAGGCTGACGATTTATACCAGACGGTTCGGGTTGTTCAAAACTCGATTCCAAGTCGATCAACTGTTCCTATTCTCAAGTCCGTGAACCTGGTCGCCGGAGACGGGAGTCTCTCAGTGGCCGGGACGGATCTCGAAGTGGGTGTTCGAATCCATTCAACGGACGTCGAAATTCAGGAGCCGGGCACGGTGGCCATTCCGGCGGATCGAATCTCCTCACTTCTCAGCGAATTTAACGAACAGGAACTTGAGTTATCGACGGACGGTCACACACTCCGTGTTCGCTACGAAGGGGGAGATTTCAAGATCGTTGGTCATGACCCGGCCGATTTTCCCGAATTCCCCGAGTTCGACGACGGACCGGAAGTCTCCATTGATGGAGCTACCATCAAAGAGATGGTAAAAAAAACATCGTTTGCCGTCGCCGACGAAATGCAGATGTATGCCCTCACCGGACTGTACTGCCGCTGGACACCCGATGCGATGGAGATGGTGGGGAGTGATGGAAACCGGCTGGCACGTTATCGGGTAAGCAACTCGACCGGACTGGATGAAGAAATGGTGGTAAACGTACCTCCTCGCGTGCTGGAAATCCTTTCCCGGATGACCGATGACGACGAATCCGTCGTTTTTACCGGCGATGAATCAAAGGTCCAGTTCCAGACGGAGCGGGGTCTGGTTTACAGCCGACAGGTGGAAGGGAACTATCCGGATTACGAAAAAGCCATTCCGAAAAACCCGGATCGGAAAATAAGTGTCAATCGTGAAGCACTGG
This sequence comes from uncultured Planctomycetia bacterium, assembly GCA_964594615.1. GTDB lineage: Bacteria > Planctomycetota > MHYJ01 > CAYXQY01 > CAYXQY01 > CAYXQY01. Next base: position 3,453 of record CAZQNZ010000001.1, on the reverse strand, counting down.
AGTCTTCGCTGAAAAAGGTGTCGGTCCTCACGCCCCGGGAAATGCCTGTCGTGCGGTTTCACTTTGAGAATGATATGTTGAACTTGACCACCCGTTCTCAGGAATTTGGGGAAGGAAGCGTCAAATTGCCCATTGATTACGACGGGGATCCGTTAAAAATTGTGTTTAATCCGAACTATCTGCTGGATGTGCTTTCCGTGTTCGATGAGGAAAACGTACAGATGGACCTGTCCGGCCCGGAAGCAGGAGGAATCATCCGTGATGGAAGTGAGTACCTGTATGTCATGATGCCGCTCGATCAGGATGCGGTCGAGGAAGATTAATGGAGTCCATCGGCGAACTCGTCAAAAACCTGGTTCATCGTTTCGAGTCGCAGCGAACGCTCCATAAGCAACATGCAGAGGAAGCATGGGAGGAAGCCGTTCCCGATCCATACCGTGAATACACGTCGGTCAAATCCTACCGTGACGGCACACTCACGATCGGTGTCACGTCTCAACCTCTGCTAAGTGAACTCTCCAACTTTCATCGGGAACACATCAAGCAAGAACTTTCCGAGGAACTCGAGTCACTTGAAGAATTAAAATTCACCGCAATCTAACCCGTTCAAATCGAGGTACAAATGGATAATCAATCCGGACAACAGGTCGCGTACGAAGCGGAAGACATTGAAATTCTTGAAGGTATCGAGGCCGTTCGGAAGCGACCGGCCATGTACATCGGCGACACGGGGGACCGTGGATTGCATCACCTCGTGCACGAAGTCGTCGACAACAGCATTGACGAAGCAATGGCGGGGTATTGTGATGAAGTTGAAGTCAAACTGTTTAACGACGGAAGTGTGAGCATCCAGGATGATGGACGGGGCATTCCGGTTGCTCAGCATGAAGAAATTGACCGACCGGCCCTGGAAGTCGTGCTGACCACCCTGCACGCCGGTGGGAAATTTAACCAGAATGTGTACAAGGTGTCCGGCGGACTGCACGGAGTTGGTATCTCAGTGGTCAACGCTCTGTCGGAATGGCTTGAGGTGGACGTCTGGCGCAACAACCAGCATTACTACGAAAGTTTTGAAAAAGGCATCCCCACTCATGACATGGAAGTGGGTGAGGAAACGGAAAAATCCGGGACCCGGATTCGCTTTAAACCGGATGATGAAATTTTCAGCAACACCACGTTCGATTACGATGTTCTTGCAGGACGGCTACGGGAACTGGCGTACTTGAATGAGGGCCTGCAAATAAGGCTTATTGATGAACGGGACAACCGTTCAGATACCTTCCACTACGAAGGAGGGATCGTCGAATACCTGGAACACTTGAACGAAAACAAGCAAACGATCCACGATGACATCATCGGCATCGAAGAGGAACAGGACGACATCCAGCTCAAGATGGCGATGCAGTATCATGACGGATACAACACGTCCCTGTCATCTTTCGTCAATAACATTAACACCCAGGAAGGAGGGACACACGTCAGTGGCTTCCGAACCGCCCTCACACGGGCCCTGAACGAGTACGCGAAGAGCCACGATATGTTCGAGGGGGAAGACACCACACCCAATGGAAATGACTTCCGTGAAGGGATGACCGGGATCATCAGCGTGAACGTCCCGGAACCCCAGTTTGAAGGACAGACGAAAACAAAACTGGGTAACTCGGAAGTTCGCGGTGTCGTTTCCTCCGTCGTATACCAGGAATTGAGCACGTTCCTCGAGGAACACCCGGACAGTGCACAGGCCATCATTGAAAAAGCACTTGATGCTGCTCGCGCCCGGGCCGCCGCCAAAAAAGCCAAGGAGAAAGCCCGGCGTAAAAGTGCCCTCACAAGCGGCGACATGCCCGGTAAACTCGCTGATTGCTCCTCCCGTAAGATCGAGGAAAGTGAACTCTTTATCGTGGAGGGTGATTCTGCAGGCGGATCGGCGAAGCAGGCACGGGATCGTAATTTCCAGGCCATCCTCCCGATCAAAGGGAAAATCCTAAACGCTCAAAAAGCGCGGATCGATCGCATCCTCGACCACGATGAACTGAAAACCATTATCAGTGCGATCGGCACCGGCATCGGGGAGGAGACCATGGATATGGAGGAACTTCGTTATGGAAAAATCATCATCATGACGGACGCGGACGTGGATGGGTCTCACATCCGCACACTCCTGCTGACGTTCTTCTTCCGGCACATGCGCCAGCTCCTTATCGATGAACGGGTCTACATCGCGTGTCCTCCTCTTTACCGTATTAAGCGACGAAACAAGGAACGGTACATACGAACGGAGAAGGAAATGCGATCCGCCCTGATCGACATGGGTATCGAGGGATGTGTGTTCAAACGACGAGAGGATGACTTCCAGCTGGAGGGAGAAGACCTCGAAGAATTCGTGGATCTCATCGCCAGCCTGGAGGATCTCCGAAATCAGATCCAGGAAAAAGGGATCGACGCAAAGCGTTATTTTGAACTTGGACAGGATCGCGGCCGGTATCCCCTGTACCAGGTCGATTCGTGCGTCGGCACCCGCCTTTGTTTCTCCGAGGAAGAGGTGGATGAAATACTTCAGGACGTAGCACGGGAAACCGGCAAAGAACCGGTTACGCTGCATGGCGATGACTTCCAGCCGGAGGGTGGCGATCACCAGGTGCGCGTCACGGAATTACATGGAGAGCAGGAAGTTGAAAATCTGGTTGACCAACTCGATGAACTCGGCTTCGAACCGGACCATTACCTCGACTTCTCAACAGTCAATCCGGAAGAGGAGCCAGATCAGCTCAACCCGGAAGATGCCCCCTTCTTTCTGGAATGTGAAGGTGAACAGCATCCCGTGCACAACCTGACGGGTTTGCTCCATGCCATCCAGGAAAACGGTGAGAAGGGCATTTCGATTCAGCGCTACAAGGGACTTGGAGAAATGAACCCTCAGCAACTATGGGAAACCACAATGGACCCGGAAACCCGGGTACTGGAAAAAATGAAAGTCGAAAATGCTGCTGAGGCGGAACGACTCTTCGACATTCTCATGGGGGACGCGGTGAAACCTCGACGAGAATTTATTAAGCAATTTGCCCTTGACGTCTCTCGCCTTGACGTCTGACAGGACCCTCTAAGCATCTCAGGAGGCCCCTAAAAAGCGAGGATTCCGGCCATGGATCGCGGGAACAACGTACCCGACTCCGATCAGGATTTGTCCATCTACTGTGATCGATGCGGCAAAGGGCTGCTTATCGATTCCAACGTTCGGTATGAAGTAACGATCGAAGTCAAGGCGGCATATGATCCGCTGGAGCTCACGGATGACGACCTCTCCGGGGATCTTCAGGAACAGATCGATGAGACCATCGACGAGTTGAAACAGTGTTCCGAAGAAGAAGCGATGGACGAGGTATACCGGAAGATGGAATTTAACTTATGCTCCTCGTGTCAGTCGAAGTTGCTGGAGTCTCCGTTGCCCGACAA